>JANPAZ010000261.1:0-3016 GCA_031430225.1 Rhodoferax sp.
CAGTTTTACCTGCGCGGTTTCAACCTGGACCATGGCACCGATTTGCGCACCAACATCGACGGCATGCTGGTGAACCAGCGCAGCCATTCGCATGGCCAGGGCTGGACGGATGTGAATTTCCTGATTCCCGAATTGGCCACACTGCTGGAGTACCGCAAGGGCCCGTTTTACGCGGCAGAGGGCGATTTCTCTTCGGCCGGTTCAGTCAATGTGAGGTATGCCAGCACACTGCCGCAAGGCATTTTCAGCCTTGGCTTGGGGCAAAACGGATATGCCCGCACGCTGCTGGCTGACTCCGTCAACCTGGGTCAAGGCAACCTGTTGTATGCGCTGGAGCTTTTCCGAAATGATGGCCCGTTTACCGTGGGCGATGACTATCGCAAGCGTAATGCAGTGCTTCGCTACAGCCAGGGCACGCAGGGCAATGGTTTTAACGTGTCGCTGATGGCTTATGACGCCAAATGGCACTCCACTGATCAGATCCCCCAACGCGCGGTGGCCTCAGGTGCGTTGGGCCGCTTTGATGCGGTGGACCAGACCGATGGTGGCCAGGCCAGCCGCTACAGCCTGTCTGGCGCATGGCGGCGCAGTGACGATAACTCGTCAAGCCAGGTCAGCGCCTATGTGGTGAGAAACCAGTTGGACCTTTTTTCCAACTTCACCTACTTTCAGGATGACCCGGTGAACGGTGATCAGTTTGCCCAGCCCGACCACAGGGTCACCACAGGCGTCAACGCCAGTCACACCTGGGAGTCCACGCTGCTGGGGCACAAGTCTGAAAACACCGTGGGTATCCAGTTCCAGAACGACAACATCTTCAACGAGCTGTACAGCAGCGTGGCGCGCCAGCGATTGAGCACCACACGCTCAGACCACATTGTCGAGACCAGCCTGGGCCTTTACCTGGAAAACAGCACGCGGTGGACCGACAAATTCCGCACGGTGGCCGGGTTGCGGGTCGATACCTTTCGCTTCAACGTAGACAGCAATAACCCGGCCAACTCGGGCAGTCACAGCGCCACGGCGACCAGCCCCAAGCTCAATCTGATCTTTGGACCCTGGAACAAGACCGAGTTGTATGCCAGCGTGGGCACAGGCTTTCACAGCAATGATGCGCGAGGCACCACCATCACCGTTGATCCCAAAACCGGTGGCCCGGCAGCCAAAGTCTCGCCACTGGCGGGCTCGCGCGGGGTTGAGCTGGGTGTGCGGACCCAGGCCATTGCGGGTCTGCAAAGTTCGCTGTCGTTGTACCAGCTTGACCTGGACTCCGAGCTGATCTTTGTGGGTGACGCCGGTACCACCGAAGCGGGCCGACCCAGCCGCCGCTTGGGCTTTGAGTTCTCCAACTACTACAAGCCCAACCGCTGGTTGACCATCGATGCCGACCTGGCCTTCGCGCAGGCGCGCTTTCGCGATACCAACCCGGCGGGTGACCGCATTCCCGGTGCCGTGGAAGGTGTTGCCTCGCTCGCGCTGGCCGTGGACAACATCGGCCCTTGGTTTGGTGCGGTGCAGGTGCGGCATTTTGGTGCCCGCCCGTTGATTGAAGACAACTCGGTACGCTCCCAGGCGACCACCACGCTGAACGCCCGCATCGGCTACAAGTTCAGCCCCAAGGTCAAGATTGAGCTGGAGGGCTTCAACCTGACCGACCGCAGGGATTCAGCGATTGACTACTTCTACACCTCACAACTTCGGGGTGAGGCGGCGCCAGTTGGTGATGTTCATTTCCATCCGATCGAGTCGCGCTCTTTTCGCGTGACGATGACGGCGAATTTTTGAAAACTGCCTCAGAAGAAATCTGGATCAGCCGTCTCAGACTTTGGTTTGCTACGGAAACACTGAATAAGGTCGACCAGCCAATGGTCTGAAACGTTATGGATGCAGGTCAGACCAAAAGGACTATTGAAGATGATAGCGATGAGACAAAGCACTTTGGCCAGTGGCGGATTTGATGCCCACGGCAAGACCACGCGCAAGGCGGCATTTGTGGCCCGTATGGACAAACTCATGCCTTGGGACGCTTTGTTGGCGCTGATCGAGCCGCACTACCCCAAAGCTGGCAATGGTCGCTCCCCACGTTCAATGTCATCCATGCTGCGCATGTACTGCATTGCCAACTGGTTCAACCTGGCCGATGAAGCCTGTGAAGATGCGCTGTATGACATTGAAGCCTTCCGTGAATTCTGTGGTGTAGACCTCGGGCGCGAAGGCGTGCCTGATGCCACCACACTGCTGCACTTCCGTCGCCTGCTGGAGACCCACAAACTCGGTGAGGCCATCTTCGCCAAAGTTGGCGAGCTGCTGCTGGCCAATGGTTTGAAACTTTGTGGGGGCACCATCGTGGATGCCACCATCATTGCCGCACCCAGCTCCACCAAAAACCAAGACAAAGCGCGTGATCCCGAAATGCACCAGACCAAAAAAGGCAACCAATGGCACTTTGGCATGAAGGCGCACATTGGCGTGGATAGCGCCAGTGGTCTGGTTCACAGCGCCAGTGTGACGGCGGCCAACGTGCACGACAGCCAGCAACTGTCCAAACTGCTGCATGGGCAGGAGACGCGCCTGTATGGCGACAGCGCCTATGCTGGGCAAAAGGAAGCACTCAAAGCCGCCGCCCCCAAAGCGCGCGACTTCACCAACAAGCGCGCTTACCGCAACAAGCCCTTGAGCGAGCGCGACAAAGAGATCAACACCACCAAGAGTCAGACCCGAGCCAAAGTGGAGCATGCGTTTTTGCCACTCAAGCGCCTGTGGGGGTTTGCCAAGGTGCGCTACCGTGGCCTTGCCAAGAACGCAAACCGGGTGTTTGCGATGCTGGCTTTGATCAATATCGACAAGTGGGACAAGCCGTTAGCGGGATAGGTGCGCCCAAAGCGCGCCAAATGAGCCCACGCAGGGTCAAACCACGCTGAAAACTGATCAAATCCACGCGATTTGCACTCAAAGATCCCGCACTGTGAAATATTGAAAACGGAGCTGAAAATTGGGCTACTTATTCAGTGCATCC
>JANPAZ010000262.1:0-4816 GCA_031430225.1 Rhodoferax sp.
AGCAAAACTGGCGCCGCGCCCCGGGGCACGCCGAACTGGTGCAGGGCGTCAACCGAAAGGAGCCGCGCAATCACGGGCAGGTCACCATTACGCGGTACCGTTGCGACCGTTGCGGCACCACCTGGGACTATGAAAACAACAAGGTCAACCTGCACGCAGGTTGGTCCGTGGTGACCCGCTAGGGACAACTCTTGCAAGACGGCTGCGCCAGCATGCCAAGGATTTCCATGACCGATCTCGCGTCTTACCCCATCACCCGGAAATGGCCCGCCCAGCATCCTGAGCGTTTGCAGCTTTACTCCCTGCCCACACCCAATGGCGTGAAGGTATCGATTCTTCTGGAAGAGTTAGGGCTGCCGTACGAGGTGCATCTGGTGAACTTCGGCACCAACGACCAGATGACGCCGGAGTTTTTGTCGCTCAACCCCAACAACAAGATACCGGCCATCATCGACCCCGATGGCCCGGGGCGCAAGCCGCTGCCGCTGTTTGAAACCGGCGCGATTCTGCTGTATCTGGCCGAGAAGACCGGGCGCTTCATCCCGGCCGATTCAGCCGGTCGGTACGAGACCATCCAGTGGCTAATGTGGCAAATGGGCGGCATCGGCCCGATGTTTGGCCAGCTGGGTTTCTTCCACAAGTTTGCCGGCAAGGACTACGAAGACAAACGCCCTCGCGACCGCTATGTGGCCGAGTGCAAACGCCTGCTGGGCGTGCTGGACCAGCGCCTGGCCAATCGCACCTGGATCATGGGCGACGACTACACCATTGCCGACATCGCCACTTTCCCCTGGGTGCGCAACCTGTTTGGCTTCTACGCGGCGGGCGATCTGGTGGGCATGAATGACTTCGCCCATGTGAACCGCGCGCTGGCTGCCTTCGTCGCGCGACCCGCCGTGGTGCGCGGCCTGGAGATTCCCAAGCGCTCCTGAATTTGTAGCTAACTATGCAATAGATACGCGGGCCATTTGCCTATTTGACCAACGACAAGGGTCAGGTGGCCCCCAGACCAAACAGCATGGTGCCCGCAAACACAAACACGGCAATAAACAGCGTTTCGCCCACCAGCATCAGCACGGGCTGCCACCCCAGTTTGGCCAGGTCTTCAAAGCTGGTCTTGATACCCGCCGCCGCAATGGCGGTGACCAGCAGACCCCGCGAGACCTCGCCCGCCATCTTGGCGACTGGCGGCTGAATCACCCCCACGGTAGCCAGCAGCACCAGCACGATAAAAGCCAGCAAAAAGCCGGGTACCAGCGGAACCGGATCATTGGACACCTTGACCTCGGGGTGATTTCGGTAAGCAATCACAATAAAGAGCACCACCGGCATCAAAAGCATTACGCGAAACAGCTTGACCACGGTGGCTGTGTCGCCCGCCTGGGGCCCCAGCATCATGCCGGCCGCTACCACTTGGGCCACATCGTGAATGGTGCCACCCAGAAAAACACCCGCCGATTGCGGTGAAAGACCTAGCGCCAGTGCGGTGAAAGGATAGATCACCATGGCAAGTGTTGACAGCACCGTGACACCCACTACCACGAGCAGGGTGAATCGTTCGTTGTCGCGCGACTGCGGCAACACACTGGAGATGGCCAGCGCAGCCGACGCACCACAGATGGCAACGGCACCACCCGTGAGAATACCCTGAGCAGGTGTGCGCCCCAACCAGCGCGCCAGCAAGATGCCAAAACCGATGGTGGACGCAAGAGCAATCGCAACAACCACAGCGGTTGCAAGGCCCAGGTGGCGTATCTGGTCAAACGTGATGCGGGCACCCAACAGCGCAACACCGCAGCGAAGCACCGTGCGCCCGCAAAAATCAACCCCCGTCTTGATTTGCGGGTGGGTGATCAGGAAGTGAAAAGCCAGGCCAATCAACAGCGCGTACAACAACTGTGGCCCGCCAAAGTGCTCGGATAAAAAGGTCGCTGCCAGGGCGATGACGAGACAGACCATGGTGCCTGGCAGGTAGGCAGCGAGTAGGGCCTTAAGTCGATGAAGCATGGTTAATTTGCTGCGTCAGCTTCTTTTTGACAGCAGACTCACATAGTCATGCTGCTGGGTGTTGACGGTGGAGACACGATATTCCACCGGTTTATCGCCAAAGGTGAGTGCCATCCGGTGCACCTCCATGACAGGCAGGCCCGGCTGCACGCCGAGAATGCGGCTTGCCTCACGGTTTGCTGCCACTGCGCGTGCACGCTCGTGAGCGCGCAACACGGTGATGCCGTAGTCACGTTGATAGAGGTGATAGACCGTACTTTCTCGCTCGCCAAAACGCTTCTCGGTGAGGCCTTTGAAGGTCAGCGCCGAGATACACAGGCGGTCATAAACAACCGGTCGCCGCGAAAGACTCAGGCGGTTGCCAATGCGAAAGACAGGGTCTCCCGGGCGAAGGGCCAAAGCCAAGGCTTCGTCATCATCAGCGCGAGCTTTTTCAAACGAAATGCATTCAACCGCCGGGTACTCAAGCTCATGCGTGCTGTCAAGCCCACGCTTTTCAACATGAAAAAACTGGAACAAAAATCGGTCGTTGTTGTGCATGGCGACAAAGGTGCCTTTGCCCTGACGACGGATCAGCACGTTCTCATACACCAGTTCATCGACGGCCTTGCGCAAGGTGCCAATGCTGACCAGCAGGCTGTTGGCAATGGTTGATTCACTCGGCAGGCTATCGCCCGGGGCATAGCGACCGCCTTCAATCAACTTGATCAACGCACGTTTGACCTTGCGATACAGCGGCTGGCCACCTGAGTCGGCAATCGGCCCAAGCTCCAGTGGAACAAGCGGCTCGGCGGTCAGCGGTTTGATCTTGTCACTTTGCATACGTCGATTCTAGGATCAATATACACATTCATACAAGTCATATGGATGACCTGTTTGACAAAGGAATTCCAGACACTAGACTTCGTGCTGTCAATCACTTTTTAATTTACGGAGACCCCATGATCCATTGTGTTTTGCATGACCCCGAAGACAGCGTGGCTGTCGTCGTCACCGAAAACGTCAAGGCTGGCCAACAACTCACCGCCCTGATTCTTGACGAAAACCGCACGATTCAAATTCCCTGCGCGGCTGACATTCCGCTGGGCCATAAAGTTGCCATGAAAAACATGGCCGTGGGTGACACCGTCATCAAATACGGCGTTGACATTGGCAAGGTAGTTGCCGCCATCAAGACCGGCGAGCACGCGCACGTCCACAACATCAAGACCAAGCGCTGGTAAGTCTGCGAAGGGCGAAAAGAGGGGCCTCGCGAAGCGGGGATCGTGCCCGTAGCCGACTCGCAGCCCACGGGGCTGCCAAATTGTCCAAAACCCAATTTAATTGATCGAGAAAAACATGTCATTTCTAAACAAGGATTCCACCTTCTGGGGTTTTCGCCGCGAAAACGGCCGCGTAGGCGTGCGCAATCACGTCATTGTTTTGCCGCTGGACGACCTGTCGAACGCCGCCGCTGAAGCCGTTGCCCACAACATCAAGGGCACGATGGCCATCCCGCATCCCTACGGTCGCCTGCAGTTTGGTGCCGATCTGGATTTGCACTTTGCCACGCTCATTGGCGCAGGCAGCAACCCCAACGTGTCAGCCGTGATCGTGATCGGCATTGAAGACTCCTGGACGCAAAAGGTTGTCGAAGGCATTGCTAAAACGGGCAAGCCCGTGGTGGGCTTCGGCATTGAAGGCCATGGCGACCATGAGACTATCCTTAAAGCGTCGCAAGTCGCTAAAAAGTATGTGCAGCACGCCACCGCGCAGCACCGCGTTGAATGCCCGATTTCTGAACTGTGGGTTTCCACCAAGTGCGGCGAATCCGACACCACATCCGGTTGCGGTGCCAACCCCACTTGTGGCAATGCGTTTGACACGCTGCACGGCCTGGGTACCACACTGGTGTTTGGTGAGACCTCCGAGATCACCGGTGGCGAGAAGATCGTCGCTGCGCGTTGCGCCACTGACAAGGTTCGCGACGAATTCATGGCCATGTTCAACCGCTACCAAGCCATGATCGAGCGCAACAAGACGACCGATTTGTCGGACTCGCAGCCCACCAAGGGCAACATTGCGGGTGGATTGACCACCATTGAAGAAAAAGCCCTGGGCAACATCCAGAAGATTGGCAAGAAATGCACGGTGGACGGTGTGTTGGACAAAGCCGAAATGCCGTCTCACCCCGGTCTGTGGTTCATGGACTCGTCCTCTGCCGCTGCCGAGATGGTGACGTTGTGCGCAGCTGCTGGTTTTGTGGTGCATTTCTTCCCCACAGGACAGGGCAACGTGATTGGCAATGCGATTGTTCCGGTCATCAAGGTATGCGCCAACCCGCGCACAGTGCGCACCATGAGCGAGCACATTGACGTGGATTGTTCAGGTCTGCTGCAGCGCGAAACCACGATGGACGAAACCGGCGACCAGCTGCTTGAAGTGATGATGGCCACGATCAACGGCCGCTTCACCGCGGCTGAGGCCCTGGGGCACCGTGAATTTGTCATGACCCGACTGTTCGAGAGCGCCTGATGGCCTGTAGCGCCCGTCGCCTGGCACTGGCTGGGCTGGCTGCAGCCGCGACGCTGGTACTGCCAGCGCTGTGGGGCGCTGCACCCGCCTTCGCCCAGGCCGACTTCCCGAGCCGGCCGATCACTTACGTGGTGCCCTACCCACCAGGTGGGGCGGCTGACGTGTTCGCACGCCAGCTTGGCCTGGAGCTGGGCAAGCGGCTGGGTCAGCCCGTGGTGATTGAAAACCGGGCGGGTGCCAATGGCAACATTGGCTCGGCGTCGGTGGCCAAAGCCCCGGCAGACGGCTATACGCT
>JANPAZ010000263.1:0-2907 GCA_031430225.1 Rhodoferax sp.
GGTCATGTACTCGTCGACAAGGCTGCTGGCCACGCGAAAGGTTTCTTCGCCCACCAGTTTCACCGCAGTGCCGTCCGAGAAAAGTCCGACGTCCGGCAGTGTGACGCGCTTTTTGGCGGCAACTGACTGGATCATGGCGTCAGAGTCGTTCATTTGCACACCAATCACCCTGATGCGGGGATCTACCGCTTTGATGTAATTCGCCACACCAGCGATCAGGCCGCCGCCGCCAATGGCGACGAAAACAGCATCTACCCCCGCACTGCTTTTGCCTCGGGCCTTGTGTCCCGCTTTGGCTGCTTTGTCCGCACCCAGGGTCTGAACCTGGCGCAGTATTTCCATGGCGATGGTGCCTTGGCCTGCAATGATGTCAGGGTCGTCAAACGGGTGCACGAACGTCAGACCCTGTTTTTTTTGCAGTTCAAGTGAATGGTCATAGGCATCGGAATAGCTCTCACCGAAGAGAATGACTTCACCGCCAAAACCGCGGACCGCATCCACCTTCACCTGGGGTGTGGTGGTGGGCATCACAATCACCGCGCGGCTGCCAAGCTTGCTGGCGCTGAGCGCCACGCCCTGTGCGTGATTGCCTGCAGACGCGCAAATCACGCCTTTTTCAAGCTGCTCCGGCGTCAGGTTTGCCATCTTGTTATAGGCACCGCGCAGTTTGAAACTGCGCACGGGCTGCTGGTCTTCGCGCTTAAGCAGCACAGTATTGTGCAAGCGACGGCTCAAATGACGTGCAGGCTCCAACGCAGTTTCCGTCGCGACATCGTAGACACGGGCGGTCAGGATTTTCTTGAGGTAGTCAAGCGGCGACAAGTGAGGGGTGGTCATGGTGGGTAAACTCCTGCATTCATTGTAGGTAGAAAATATTTACTCCGCGCGGAGTGATTTAAAAGGAAGCGACATGGAATGCACAGTAAGTTGGACAGGCGCTACGGGTACACGTTCGGGCATGGGCTTTCTGGCCGAAACCGGCAGCGGCCACACCCTGGTGATGGATGGAGCGCCCGATGCAATCAAGCCGGAAAACGGAGGCCAGAACCTGGCACCACGTCCCATGGAGACATTTTTGGCCGGCGCAGGCGGGTGCACGGCCTATGACGTCGTTCTGATCCTTAAGCGGGGCCGTCACGATGTTCGTGGCTGCTCGGTCAAGCTCACGGCAGAGCGCGCCGAGGTTGACCCCAAGGTATTTACGGCGATCAACATGCATTTCACGGTTTCGGGCAAGGGGATTCCGGCTACCGCCATTGAACGCGCCATTGCCATGAGTCACGACAAATACTGCTCTGCGAGCATCATGCTGGGCAAAACTGCCGCCATTACCACCAGTTTTGACGTCATCGAGGCCTAGACTGATCGTCTGGGCCTTCGCGAAGGGGCGCTAAACCCTGTACGCAACCGTGGTCATGACCTTGGCTGCCGCTCGCATCAAGTCTTTAACCGGCTGCGGCAACTCAACGGCACCGGCCTGCTGCGCATCCAGAGCGTGGCGCGCTTCGTCATCACGCATTTGCGCCACGATGGCGCGCGACGCATGGTCCCCTGTTGGCAACAGCGCCAAATGGCTTTGAAGGTGGGCTTCGACCTGTTTTTCAGTCTCAACCACAAAGCCCAGGCTCACGCGGTCGCCCAAACGCCCCGCCACCAGCCCCATGGCGAACGCGCCTGCGTACCAAAGCGGGTTCAGCAGCGAAGGCCGTTCACCCAACTCATCAAGTCGCACCTTTGTCCATGCGAGGTGATCGGCTTCCTCGGCACTGGCTCGGGTGAAATGGTCTCGGAGTGTTTCATTTTTTGTAGCGAATGCCTGCGCTGCATACAACGCCTGAGCACAAACCTCAACTACATGATTGACACGCATCAGCGCGCCAGCTTGTGATTTTTCGACAACCGTCAACTCGGTCGCATCGCCCGGTACCGTGGGACAGGGGTGGGCGGCCCTTGGCGCGGCAAACAGGGTGCGCAGGGCAGCGTCGGCGGTCTCAAAAACGCTATCCGTCAGATTTTTGGTCATTCAGCCTCCAGTGCCGCAAACGGGTTGATGACATGCACGCCCAGAGGTCGTTTTAATGACCCTGCGTCTTCAGAATACAGGGTTTTTACACCGTGCTCGGCACAAATGGCGATGATCAGCGCGTCCCAGACTTGGTAATGATGCGCGCTAACAAGCTTCCAGGCCTGGGTGCAGGCTTGCGGCGGTGCGCCCAGGATGCGAACGCCAACTGATATCAAATTCACCACGTCAAACGCATGCGCATGGGTCATTGCCTCCTTTCGTATAGCCACGTTCATGAATTCGCCCATCACCTGCCCAATCAGGCAACCTTGTGGGCTGGCATACATATCGCGAAGCAAGTCCTTCGCAATGGCTTGCTTGAATAAAGGCACCACCGTCTCAGTGGCGTAGACCAGAATATTGGTATCGATTGTCCACAATGAATCAGTCTTCGTAAGCATCATTACGCTCAAATTTCTTGCCTAAAGTACCCGTCATTCGGATTGCCAATATTTTCTGAATATGCGCGTCACGCTCTTGTGCCGTCATCTCAGGCTTAGGCACCTGAACCAGTTTCAGCACGGGCTTGCCATAGCGGGTGACTGTGATCTCCTCCCCCGCTGCCACACGTGCTGCGACGGCAGAAAAATTATGAATCACTTCACGGGAGGTAACGGCAGTCATGGTAAATACCTGCAAATATTTTGTTATACAAATTGTATGACAAAATCGGCAAAGACGTGACCCTGCGCTGGTTGCAACACGGTTACAACTTCACGGCGGTTGCTGAAAATGGCGACGTGGCTCGACTTGTTGCGACCTCACAACGAATGCCCTTAGTTCGCTGATTTTTACGGACATTTTCTTTGCCAAGTCGGCGCGCCTCTGGTTCAATAGCCCCA
>JANPAZ010000264.1:0-13682 GCA_031430225.1 Rhodoferax sp.
GGCAACCACTTCATTGCGCGAAGGAATGGAGAACCGGGTCAGTTCCCGCCCCGCCAGCGTGGTGCAGTAGATGACGTCCTGGGGATGATCGGGTGCCAGCCCCAGCGCACGGATTTGTGCGGAAAATCCCCGGCGCCGGTAATGCTCCATCGTGCGCGACGAGGTTGCGTTGGCCTTGGGGAAGTCCGGTGCCGCGACGTCTTCTTCCAGCACCACACAGTCCACGCCTCGGCACCCCAGCTCAATGGCCAGCATCAGGCCCGCAGGCCCTCCGCCGACAATCACAACGTCCGTGCTTTTCATGCTTTGCCCTTGCTTTTATCTTTGTCGTCGCCGTGTCTCAATCCACACTCGCGCCTGTGCGCTTCACGATCTCGGCATACACGCGGGTTTCGCTGTCAATCAGTGCGCTAAGGGCCTGGGGCGTAATGGCCAGCGGCACAAAACCGATCACAGCCATTTTTTCAATCACGTCGGGCTGACGTAACGCGTCATTCAGGCTGCGGTTAAGCACCTCGACGACGCCAGCAGGTGTGCCCTTGGGTGCCACCAGTGAAACCCATGAGCGTGTCGTGACGCCCCTAGGCCCGCCCGCTTCTTCCAGGGTCGGTACGTCAGGCAGAACCGCAGACCGCGTATCGTCGGCAATCGCAATGAAACGCAGTTTGCCGGCCCGCAGCAAGGGGCCGGCGCTGCCAATCGTAGCCATGCCCCAATCAACGTCGCCCGTTGAAATCGCGCTGTACATCTGGGACAGTTCCTTGAACGGAATGTGCAGCATCTTGGTCCCGGTCGCACTTTCGATCTGGGCGCTACCCAGATGCAGCGGACTACCTACTGCGTTGGAGCCATAGGTGAGCTTGCCAGGGCTGGCGGCTGCCGCCGCAATCAGGTCTTTGGCAGTTTTGTAGGGGCTGTTTGCGCCAACGGCAATGAAGAACGAGGTGCGGTACACGCCGCCCACGGGCACAAAGTCTGCCTTGGGGTCGTAGGGCAGCTTCTTGAACAATGCCGGGTTGATTGCCAGGTGCCCCAAATCGGCCAGAAACAGGTCGTACCCCGCAGGCGCAGCCTGCTTGACCGCATTGGCGGCGATAAAGCCATTGGCGCCGGGACGCGGGTCCACAATCACTGATTGCTTCAGGCTGGCATTCATTTTCTCGCCCACAATGCGGGCCACGACATCCGGACCGGCGCCAGCGGGAAACGGGGAAATGATGCGAACCGGCTGTGTCGGGAACGTCTGGCTGGTCGCCTGCCCCGAAACGATTGCAAGGCCCATTGCGGCACTGAGGCCCAAAAAGAGTCGCTTGTACATGCAGTCTCCGAATATTTGTTGATCCAGGTCAGAATGTAGTTTTTCAGGCAACGCTTAGTAAGAGTGCAAAATGGTACCTGTGATACCTGTCTTGCATCACTTATGAAACTGCACCATCTGCGCAATCTGGTCGCCGTGGCCGACGCCAACAGCATCCGAGGCGCGGCTCGCGCGCAGGGTTTGGCGCAGCCATCAATCACCCGGGGCCTGCGCGATCTGGAAAAGGAACTGGGAGTTCCCCTGCTGGAGCGCCATGGCAAGGGGGTCTCCCTTAATGAGTATGGACATTCGTTCGTGGTACGAGCGCGGTCGATCCTGCAAGATGTGGAGCGGGGGCGCCAGGAAATCGCCCAGTTGAAGGGTGAGCGCATCGGTAAAGTCAGCGCCGGGCTGTCAAGCGCCGTTTTTCTGTCGCTGGTTCCTGAGGTTTACCGGGCCTTTCGCTTGAGCTTTCCCGACGCCATGGTGAACCTCACGGAGGGCCTGTTTCCCGCCATGGAGCCGCGACTGAAGGATGGCAGCCTGGACTTCTACATCGGCCCTCGACCCATTGGCGAGGTGGACAAATCCTTCTCTGTACAGCTGCTGTTCAGGAACCGGCGCGTCGTCGTGTGCCGCAAGGACCATCCGCTGGCTGGCAAGACGAGCCTGCGTGACCTGATTGAGGCGCAATGGATGATGACTGGCGTCAGGCAACCGGTAGAGGTTGAGTTTGAGGAGCAATTCGCCGCACACAATCTGCCAGCCCCGAAAGCCATCACACAGACACTGACCACGCTGCCCATCGTTGCCCTGCTCACGGCCACAGATGCACTGGCGTTCTTGCCGCAGCAATGGATCACCAGCGACATCTTCAAGGGCACGTTGCAGGAAATCCCGGTGAAGGAAGCGCTGGATGGCCCGGACATCGTGCTGGTCAAGCGAAACACCCTGCCGTTGACACCGATCGCAGAAACAATGGTCACCCTGTTTGAACGCGCTGCCGGAACACCCTACAAGAGAAGTGCCGCCGTGAAACGAGCTGTGAAACCCGCTATCCGATGACTCCAAAGAACATGAACAAGCTCCGTAACGCTATATTATTAATAGCTATCACATCAATGTCTTTGTGGGCCCATGGCCAGAATGGCACTCAAAAACGCAGCAAACCTATTTCTCGCAAGGTCGTTGAGCAGGTCGCCAAATCGCCTGCTGGAACACTCTATGCCACGCGGGATGCAGCCATGCAAATGGCTGACGATATTGCGGCCCGGCGGGATTTAGACCGCGACTGGGTGCGTCAGGCGATTGGGCAATCCCGCTACCTGCCGCAAGTCGCCCGCTTCATCACTCCCCCGCCCGCAGGCACCGTCAAGAACTGGCGCGTGTACCGCAGCCGCTTCATTGACGCCGTTCGCATCAACGCGGGCGTCAAGTTCTGGCAAGGTAATCGCGCGACCCTGGAGCGGGCCGAAGCAGAATACGGCGTACCGGCCGAAATCATCGTTGGCATCATCGGCGTGGAGACGATTTATGGCCAGCAGGTGGGCACGTTTCGCGTGATGGACGCCCTGGCCACCCTGAGTCTTGATTTCCCCACCGCCCATCCCAGGGCCGGGGAGCGGCGTGATTTTTTTCAGGGTGAACTGGAGCAATTTCTCAGTCTCTCCAGCCGCTCCGGGGCCGACCCCATGGCAGCGCGGGGCAGCTTTGCTGGGGCCATGGGCATGCCCCAGTTCATGCCATCAAGCTGGGTGAAATACGCGGTGGACTTTGATGGTGACGGCAAGGTCGATCTGTTTAACAGCACCGCCGATGTCATCGGGTCAGTGGCCAACTATTTCAAGGCCTTCAACTGGCAGCCCGGCATGCCCACACATTACCCCGTGACGTTTGACCGGGCCAGACTGGACATGGACGCACTGATGGCCCCGGACATCCTGCCCACCTTCAGCGTGGCCAGCTTCACGGCCAAAGGTGCCGTTCTGGAGGGGGCTGCCTTGCTACACGCAGGCCCTCTGGCGCTGATAGAACTTCAGAATGCCGGGGCCGAGCCTAGCTACGTGGCAGGTACCGAAAATTTCTACGCCATCACCCGCTACAACTGGAGCAGCTATTACGCCATGGCGGTGATCGAGCTGGGGCAGGAAGTCAGCAAGAGTCTGCGCAAACTCCCCTGATCAGGCCACAGCCACGGCGTCGAACGACGTGTGCAGGGCATCGCCCCAAACCTCGACTTCAGACTCGGCAATCTGGAGGTGGGCCAGGCAATCCGCACCGTGCTTTACCCATTCCTTCTGCTCTTTCACGCCCTCATGCTGGGCAACCAGATGCTCGGCGACGCAAGCAATGGCCACGAGCTTGCGCACGTCGGCCGGAATACTGCGGTCACTCAGTGCCGCAAAGTCATGGTGTAGCCGAATTGCATAGGCGATTTCGGGAGGCAACCGCCACGTCTTGGCCACAATGGCGCCCACCACGGCATGGTCGGTGCGGTGGGCCGCGTTTTCGGTCTGCGTGAAGCTCCGGTCCTGCCGCGCCATGGCCTCAACCAGGGTGCCGGGGTAGCCTTTCAAGCCCTGAAGCATCACCGGAATGCCGACATGGCAGAACAGGCCGCAGGTCTGCGCCAAGTCAGCATCCACGCCATAAAGTTGCCGCGCGATGTAACCCATGGCCAGCGAGCGGCGCGTAGACGATTCCCAAAAGTGTTCGATCAGCGGCGAGCTGATGGCAATGGCGTTGCGTGCCAGAAAGCCTGTCAGTACCGCTACGGTGGGCTTTACACCGAGCAGGGCCACCGACTCACCCACCGTTTTGGCAGGGCGGCTGCGGGCGTACAGGGAGCTGTTTGAAATGCGGATCAACGCGGCAGCCATCGCCACGTCGCTGCTGGCAATACGTGAAATGACGACCGGATCCGGGTCGCCTTGGCTGACCTCCTTCTGCAACTCCGCCAGCAGCTGTGGGCATGGCGGAATGATGATGTCCCGAACCGGACCCAAATCTCGCGCCAGATCCAGTTCACGGTTGATGGCAGCCAATTGCATAGATGGATCTCCTGCGATCCATTATGCTGACAACCCGAGGCTTTAAAGCCTTCAGGCAGTCGAAGGAATCAAAAATTCCCGGCTGATGTGGGCACCCAGATCATTCACCCGATCCAGGAACTGGGTGAGGTAGGCATGCAGGCCGGTCGCCAGGATTTCGTCGATGCGCCCGAATTTGAGCTCGGCACACAACTTGCCGGCACGGCGATGGGTTTCGCTTGCCTCTTCATTGCCCACCAGACCCAGGTTTCCCACCACTTCGTTCAGGCTGGCGAGCAGCGAGCGAGGCATGTCGGGCCGCAAAATCAGGAGTTCGGCTACCCGCTCGGGTTTGATCACGTCGCGGTAAACCTTGCGGTACACCTCGAAGCCGGAGACGCTGCGCAAAATAGCACTCCAATGGTAGAAGTCGTATTCCTGATCCTTCTCGCTGGCCGCACCGAAGAAGTCACTTTGCACGGCATGGAATTTCACGTCGACCAGGCGTGCCGTGTTGTCGGCCCGCTCCAGGAAGGTGCCCAGGCGCATGAAGTAAAGAGCCTCGTCCATCAGCATGGTGCCTACTGTGACGCCGCGCGACAAGTGTGAGCGGAACTTGACCCATTCGAAAAACTGGGACGGGTCGCGCTCGAAGTCGCCTGCACGAATCATGCGCTTGACCTCAAGCCACGTCGTGTTGAGCGTCTCCCACACTTCGGTGGTGAGGGTACCGCGCACGGCCCTGGCGTTTTCACGCGCGGCACTCAGGCACGAAATAATCGAGGACGGATTTTCTTCGTCCTTGACCATGAAATCCATGACCTTCTTGGCCTCAACGTCGCCATGGCGCTCGGTATAAGTGGGCAGCAACTCGCTGATGCTCAGCAGACCTTGCCAGCCGACTTCGGCTACAGCTTCAGACTGCGGCAATAAAGACGTCTGATAGTTCACATCCAGCATGCGGGCTGTGTTCTCAGCACGTTCGGTGTAGCGAGACATCCAGAACAAATGGTCGGCGGTGCGTGACAGCATGGTGTATGGCTCCTTGGGTTCAGGCCGACTGGCTTTGGGATTGAGACTGTGCTGCTGCGACAACCGGGGGTTCGTCGCCCTCCAGAATCCAGGTGTCCTTGGTGCCGCCGCCTTGCGAGGAATTGACAACAAGCGAGCCCTCTTTAAGCGCAACGCGGGTCAGGCCACCGGGGACCATCTGCACCGTCTTGCCACTGAGCACGTAGGGTCGCAAATCGATGTGGCGAGGTGCAATGCCGCTTTCCACAAAAGTGGGGCAGCTCGACAGGCTCAACGTGGGCTGCGAAATGTAGCCACTCGGGTTTGCCAGCACGGCCTTGCGAAAATCTTCAATCTCTGCAGTGGTAGCCGCAGGCCCCACCAGCATGCCGTAGCCGCCCGCGCCATGAACCTCTTTGATAACCAGGTCTTTCATATTGGCCAGCGTATAGGCCAGATCGTCCTTGTTACGGCACATGTAGGTGGGCACGTTGTTCAGGATGGGCTTTTCGCCCAGGTAGTACTCAATCATCTTGGGCACATACGGGTAGACCGACTTGTCATCAGCGACACCGGTGCCCACTGCGTTGCAGATGGTGACATGGCCCGCCTTGTACACATCCAGCAGACCGGCGCAGCCCAGGGTAGATGTAGGGCGGAACACTTTGGGGTCGAGAAAATCGTCGTCCACGCGGCGGTAGATCACGTCCACCCGCTTGGGGCCGCGCGTGGTGCGCATGTACACAAAGTTGTCCTTGACGAAAAGGTCCTGCCCCTCCACCAGTTCGATGCCCATCTGCTGGGCCAGAAAGGCATGCTCGAAGTACGCGCTGTTGTACATGCCGGGCGTCAACACCACCACCGTCGGCTCGGCCGTGGTGGCGGGGCTGCTGGCGCGCAGGGTTTCCAGCAACAGATCGGGGTAATGTGCAATGGGCGCCACGCGGTGCGCGTTGAAAAGCTCCGGGAAAAGCCGCATCATCATCTTGCGGTCTTCCAGCATGTACGAGACACCTGAGGGCACGCGCAGGTTGTCTTCCAGCACGTAATACTCACCATTGCCTTTGGCATCGGGGGCACGCACGATGTCAATGCCGGAGATGTGCGAATAGATCTGGTGCGGTACATCGACACCCACCATTTCGGGGCGGAACTGGGCATTGTTCTCGATCTGGTCGCGTGGAACGATGCCTTCCTTGATGATGCTCTGGTCGTGGTAGACGTCGTGGATGAAACGGTTGAGCGCCGTCACCCGCTGCACCAGGCCCTTTTCCATGCTGGCCCATTCGTGCGCCGGAATCACCCGGGGAATCAGATCAAACGGGATCAGGCGCTCGGTGCCTGCC
The DNA here is from genome assembly GCA_031430225.1 of Rhodoferax sp. Lineage (GTDB taxonomy): Bacteria > Pseudomonadota > Gammaproteobacteria > Burkholderiales > Burkholderiaceae_C > JANYCG01. The sequence continues at coordinate 6,684 of JANPAZ010000264.1, forward strand.
CCGTCTTCGTCTTTCTCACCGTACACCGCAAAAGTAATACCCACACGCCGAAAGATCAACTCAGCTTCTTCACGCCGCTTGGCCATCATGTCGCCCGGTTGGCGCGCCAGCCATTCGTCGTAGATTTTGTAATGGTCCCGAATTTGCGCGCCTTGAGTGAAAAACTCATAGGGCAGCTTGGTGTACATCTCGTCGAATTTCTGCATTTACGTCAATCTCCTGCCTACAGGATAGCAAGTTGTGAGCCAGCGTCTTTAGAAAACAGGGCCTGGCCACCCGTCAGGGTACACGGTGATGCCAGTAGCGAAGGGCTTTTTCCCTCTGGCACTGCATTGCTTTGGGTCTGGCGGAATCCCAGGTGGCCGCGCCACAATGTGCGGAGTCAAACACCTGGACACCTCGCTGCGTGTAACGCTCCAGCACCGGCGGAGCCGGGTGCCCGAAACGGTTGCGGTAACCCGCCTGCACCAGCGCAAAGCGGGGTTGAACCACATCCAGAAAAGCCTCGCTGGATGATGTCTTGCTGCCATGGTGCGGGACCAGCAGCACATCCGATTTAAGGTTGATGCCACCCGCACGAGCCGATTCAACCAACCTGGCCTCCTGCGCCTGCTCAATGTCGCCCGCCAGCAACGCTGAATGCGCGTTGTTGGAAATGCGCAGCACGCAGCTCATGGCGTTGGACTTGGTGGCCGCGTCGTAGTCTGCCACCTGCGGATGCAGCACCTCAAAATCGACACCGTCCCACTGCCAGCGCTGCCCGGCGACGCATCGACTGGCCTTGCGCACGGATTGCAGCTCGTGCCCTTCTTCAATCGAACTGATCAGCACAGCCTGCGGCTGCATGGCCAGCACCGCCTGCGCGCCGCCCGTGTGGTCCGCATCGCGGTGGCTTAGCATGACTGCGTCAACCCGCGCATCCAGCGCGCGCAGCAGCGGTACCAACACGCGGTGACCCGCATCGCTCTCACGGCTGAAGCGCGGCCCGGCATCAAATACCAGCACATGGCGAGCGGTGCGCACAATAACGGCGTTACCCTGCCCAATATCGGCTGCCAGCACCTCGAACTGCCCCATTGCAGGGCGTGGTGCCTGCCATAGCAGCACCGGCAGGAGCAAGGGCAAGCCCAGCGCTCGCACGGACCACGGCAAGCGCATCGCCATCAGAATGCCACCAGCAATACCGATGACCCCTGCCCAAAGCGGTGGTTGCGCTATTGAAACCGTAGCGAACGGTACCGCTGCCAACAGTTGAAGGTACCAGGCCAGGGCCTGTACCGTCCACGCGCAAACATCCCATATTGGTGCAAAGAAGACCCCCAGCATGGCAAACGGCGTGACCAGCAAGGTCACCCACGGAATCGCAAGTGCATTGGCCACCAGACCCACGATGGAGACTTGTCCAAACAACAGCAATGTGAGCGGGGTCAACGCCAGGGTGATCACCCATTGCTCACGCATGCTGGCGATAAATTTGGAGGAAAAATACCCCGTAGCCCTCGTTTCCTGGTCGCTATCCGCTCCTGAATTTGTAGCAAAAAGGACTCCCACCGCCACAAAGCTCAACCAGAAACCGGCTTGCAACAAGGCCCAGGGATCCCACGCAACAACCACGGCGCAAGCCAGCATCCACACCTGCGGCCAGGGCCAGCGCCTGCCCGACAGGCGCAGCAGGCCCACGGTGGTCAGCATGATCAGGGTGCGCTGTGCAGGCAAGCCACCGCCACTGAATATCGCATAGGCCGCCGCCAGTAGGATGCCGCCAACCAGGCCAGCACTGGGCGCAGGCCATGCCAGGCAAAGCCGCTGCGAGCGCTGCCAAAGCCAACCCACTGCCAGCGCCGCCAGCCAGGCAAACATGGTCACGTGCAGGCCCGAAATACTCATGAGGTGGGCCACGCCCGTCGCGCGAAAGACATCCCAGTCGGCGCGGTCAATGGCATTTTGGTCACCCACCACCAGCGCCGCAATCACACCCGCCAGCTTGCGCTCGCCAATGCGCTCGAAAATGGCATCGCGCGTCCGCTGGCGTTGGGCTTCGACCGGGTGAGCCCAGGTTGAGCCCAGGCGCTGGGGCGCGGGGTCGCGCGAACCTGCGCGCACATAGCCTGTGGCCTGCAAACCTTGCTCCCACAGCCAGAGTTCGTAGTCAAAACCATGCGGATTGCTGCCACCGTGAGGCGCCTTCAGGCGTACCGTCATCTGCCAGCGCTCACCTGCGGCCACTTCGACGGGTTGGCGTTGCACCTCAACAGCAGGCGTGGTGGCGCCCCCTGCCCCTATAACGCCGTTGTACCAACCCAAGTAAATACTGGGGGGCAGCTTCACGGGCTGGGTGCCGTCCCGCGCCGCCTCTACCTCCAGGCGAAAGCGCAGGCCCGCCTCGTTGCGCTGGGGCATGGCAGACACCACGCCCGTTACGGTGATGTCACGCCCTTCCAGTGCGGGGGACAGAGTTCCGCTCAGGAATACCCCGGCACGCAAGCCCGTCGCCGCAAAGCCCATCAGGCCGGCGGCCAACAGCACCAGGGCTGCCCGCCCGCGTTGTAGCAAAACCACTTTTGCTCCTGTTTTGATAGCTGACTGCGCAAATAAGACGAGGGCCACCAGCCCAAAACATCCATAAACCCAGGCAGAAAGCAGCACCACCTGCTGCAATTGCAAGGCGCTGCCCAACACCCACGCCAAAAGCGCCAGAAAAATCAACCGCGTTTTGTCAACACGATGGGGAGCGTGGCTGTGCGGGAGGCTGGGCATGGCTTCATGCTAACCCGTGAAGTTGCAGGGCAGGCAGCTGTCACAAGGCTTGGCTCCAATATTGCTAGTATGTGGCTGTGGCAATGATTTAACCTGCCCGAACATACGAGCCAACCCATGTCCATTCATGCCGCACTGAATCACATCACGCACTACACCTACGACCGCCTGGTCAACCTCGGGCCCCAGGTGGTGCGCCTGCGCCCTGCCCCACATTGCCGTAGCAACGTCATTTCGTATTCGCTCAAGGTCGAGCCAGAAGGGCATTTTGTCAACTGGCAGCAAGACCCGTTTGCCAACTACCAGGCGCGCCTGGTGTTCCCGGACAAGACGACAGAGTTCAAGGTCACGGTGGATCTGGTGGTCGAAATGGCGGTGTACAACCCGTTCGACTATTTCCTGGAACCCTCGGCGATGGAGTTCCCTTTCACCTACGAAGCCCAGTTGAAGGAAGAACTCGCGCCCTACCTGGTGGCAGAACCGGTCACGCCCCTGGTTGAGGCCTACCTGGACAAGATCGACCTCACCAAGCGCGCCACAAATACCTTTCTGGTTCAGTTGAACCAGCTGGTCAGCAAAGACATCAAGTACCTGATCCGCATGGAACCGGGTGTGCAGACACCCGAAGAGACGCTTGAACTGGGCTCGGGCTCGTGCCGCGACTCCGGCTGGCTGCTGGTGCAACTGTTGCGTCATATTGGCCTGGCCGCACGCTTTGTGTCAGGCTACCTGATTCAGTTGAAGCCTGACGTGAAAGCGCTTGACGGCCCCAGTGGCACCGAGGTCGACTTCACCGATCTGCACGCCTGGTGCGAGGTGTACCTGCCAGGTGCCGGCTGGATTGGGCTGGATGCGACTTCAGGCCTGTTTGCGGGTGAAGGCCACATCCCGCTGGCCTGTACACCTCAGCCCTCAGGTGCAGCCCCGATCGAAGGCGGCGTGGACAAGAGCGAGGTGGAGTTTGCCCACCACATGGGCGTCACGCGCATCTATGAATCGCCCCGCGTCACCAAGCCGTATACCGAATCCCAGTGGGCCGATGTGATGAAGCTCGGCGATGCGGTGGACCGCGAACTGGTGGCGGGCGATGTGCGCCTGACGATGGGCGGTGAGCCCACCTTTGTGGCTGTGAGCGACCGCGATGCTGCCGAGTGGAATACCGATGCGTTAGGCCCGACAAAGCGAGGCTTTGCCACCGAACTGGTGCAAAAGCTGCGCAAGGAATATGGCGAAGGCGGCTTCCTGCATTTCGGCCAGGGCAAGTGGTACCCCGGCGAACAACTGCCTCGCTGGGCCTTGAATATCTATTGGCGCGCTGACAAACAGCCGGTCTGGTCCAACCCGGCCCTGTTTACCGATGAACGTGCGCCCACGCATTACACGGCTGAAGATGCCAGCCGCTTCACGCGCGCACTGGCCAAAAAACTCGGGTTGACCGACAAGTACATCCAGAGTGCCTATGAAGACGTGTGGTACTACCTGTGGCGCGAACGCCGCCTTCCAGTCAATGTGGACCCGTTCAACTCGAAGCTGGACGACGCGATGGAGCGCGCGCGGCTGCGCCGGGTGTTTGAGCAGAAGCTCGACACCGTCATTGGCTACGTGCTGCCGGTCAAGGTGAGCGAAGGCCCACGCCTCAATAGCCAGAAATCGGAACCCGCCCTGGCCGGGCCGGTGTGGACCACCGGCCCCTGGTTTTTCCGCGACGAGCGGATGTACCTGATGCCCGGCGACTCACCCATGGGTCTGCGCCTGCCGCTGGATTCGCTGCCCTGGGTCAGCGAGACCGACTACCCCTACATGCTGGAGCAGGATCCGTCCACGCTGCACGCCGCATTGCCAGCGCATGGTGCCCTGGCGGCACGCTATGTACCCGGCCTGCGCAGCACAACAACGGGCGTTTCTGGCGGACCACGGGCCATGCCTGTTGCCATGTCTACTGCCCTTCCTTCCAAGATATCCGGAGAAATTGTGCCCGGTGCGGGCGTGTTTTGGGACGCTTCCGCTCGAGCCCCCTACCTGGCCGGCACGGGGCCGCAGTCCGAGGCTGCGCGCAAATTTCAGAGCGCCATCAGTGCAACCGGACCAGCCGCAAACCAGCTCGCGGCCAACGCACGAAGCGCATCACAGGCCGAACCCGCCAACTTTGCGCGCGTACCCGCCCAGAACGAATCCGCCCACTGGATCACCCGTACGGCGTTGTGCGTAGAAGTGCGTGACCCCCGTCGCGCCAGCGGACCCAAGGCAGAAGCGGTTGGCAGCAAATCCGGCGTGCTCTACGTCTTTATGCCGCCACTGGAAAAGCTGGAGGATTACCTGGATCTGCTGGCCGCCATTGAAGCCACCGCGCAAGAGCTGAAGATGCAACTGGTGCTCGAGGGCTACCCACCCCCACGCGACCCACGCTTGAAGCTGCTGCAAGTCACGCCAGACCCCGGCGTGATCGAGGTCAACATCCACCCGGTCAACAACTGGCCCGAGCTGGTGCGCAACACCGAATTTTTGTACAACGCTGCATTTGAGTCACGCCTGTCGGCCGAGAAGTTCATGACCGACGGGCGCCACTCCGGCACGGGTGGCGGCAACCACTTTGTGATGGGTGGCGCCACACCGGCAGACAGCCCATTCCTGCGCAAGCCGGAACTGCTGGCCAGCCTGTTGCTGTACTGGCACAACCACCCGTCATTGAGCTATCTGTTCAGCGGCATGTTCGTTGGCCCCACCAGCCAGGCCCCGCGCGTGGATGAGGCGCGTAACGATCAGCTCTATGAACTGGAAATCGCCATTGAGCAAATCTACAAGAACCGCGAGGTCTATGGCCAGAGCATGCCGCCTTGGATCGTGGACCGCACGCTTCGCAACATCCTGATTGACGCCACCGGCAACACGCACCGCAGCGAGTTTTCCATCGACAAGATGTATTCGCCCGACTCGGCCACCGGTCGGCTGGGACTGCTGGAGTTGCGTGCCTTCGAGATGCCACCGCACCCCCACATGAGCAGCGTGCAGCAGCTTCTGTTGCGTGCCCTGGTCGCCCGCTTCTGGAAGGCGCCCTACAAGGCCCCGGCTACGCGCTGGGGTACCGAGTTGCATGACCGCTTCATGCTGCCCACCTTTATCCGCATGGATTTCAACGACGTGATGGCAGAGATGCGCAGTGCAGGCTATGCGTTTGATGACAGCTGGTTTGCGCCGCATTACGAGTTCCGCTTCCCCCTGGTGGGCTCGATCCAGTCCTCCAGCATCGTGCTTACCTTGCGCAATGCGTTGGAGCCCTGGCACGTGATGGGCGAAGAAGGTGCGCCTGGCGGCACAGCGCGCTATGTGGACTCCTCACTGGAGCGCATTGAAGTGCACGTGACTGGCATGAACGAAAGCCGCTATGTCATCACCTGCAATGGCGCTGCAATGCCCATGCAAAGCACCGGCACCACGGGCGAATATGTGGCCAGCGTGCGCTACAAGGCCTGGAACCCTCCGAGCAGCCTGCACCCCACCATTGGTGTGCATGCACCGCTGACGTTTGACATTGTGGACACCTGGATGAAGCGCTCCATCGGCGGTTGCCAATACTTTGTGGCGCACCCCGGTGGCCTGAGTTATGACACGTTCCCGGTCAACTCCTATGAGGCTGAAAGCCGAAGGCTGTCACGCTTCACCGCCATGGGCCACACGCCCGGCATCATGAATGTGCCACCGGCCACCATCAATGTGGCGGCGAGCCGGGAGTTTCCGTTTACCAGGGATTTGCGGCGGGGTCTGTAGTTTTGGCTGAGCGGGCCGAAGACACAGGGGCAGATGCTTCCGCGAATGTCCCCCGCTTCGCTCCTCCTTAATTTGGCTAAACCCCAAGTCCACGCTGCACCATCCACCCCAGTGTCATCGGCTGGGAGCGCGGAGGTTTTCACAGACTGAACAACCACCGCGCTACCAGACTCAGGTCGGCGTGGCATTCAGCGCAGTGGCATCAAGGAGGAGGCCAAAGGCCGGGGGACAGCCACGGAGCTGAGTGCCGCGTCGGCCTGAGTCCGTCCAGGAAAAGTCATTGAGTTCAAAGCCTCACGCCCCAAACACCATCACCCCGTCATCCACCCTGCCAAACCGAAGCAGCATGATGTCTTTGGGGTAGTTTTGGTACAGCTTCCAAGGCGGGCGCGAACCCTGCTTTGGAAACAGGTGCATGGATCGCTGCAAGTAGCCAGAGGTGAACTCAACCCAGGGCTGCTCGGTGAGGGACAAGTC
>JANPAZ010000265.1:0-2733 GCA_031430225.1 Rhodoferax sp.
GTCGGCAGTCAGCCCAAATGAAGCCAATTGGACGGGGCGTTTCAATACATCCTCGTATTCAAGGAAAAGCGCCGGGCTGCAGCACAATTGAACGGCACCGCTGCGAACAAGCGCCATCAATGCAAACGACGGCCCTAAAGAACTCCGCAATGCACTGACCAGAACATTGGTGTCAACAACGACCTTTGGCCTTAAATTCATATCACGGGCGATGTTAGCATACAAGTCAACTTAACCTGGATTCTGCCAAGTGCGGCAAGCAATTCTGGTCCGGCGCGATCAATGGGTTGCCGCCCAGGCTCCCCCGTAGACGCACGGAGTGAACAAATGGATTGCGGATTGAGTTGGTGGCGGTTTGACCTACTTGACAGCCTTCAAAACTGTCGATAATTTTTACACTGCACTGCACTGCACTGCACTTTATTTGACACAAGTTATTGAAACATATAGCTATTTACAGGGCTATTGGTTTCTGGCGCGTTATATGCATGTGCATGTGTCTTCACCCCCAACAGGAAGACTCCCATGCGCGCCCAAGCCTCCATCAAAGTCTGGTTCAAAGCTCTGCTCGGGCATGCAGCGTGCGCAGCGGCAGCGCTCATGTTGGCTTCCCCGGCCCAAGCCACCTTGCTGGGCCGCGACATCAGCGGCAACGCGGTGGCCAACAACAGCGCCAGCGCCGTGTTTTTCTACGACACCGACCGCGACATCACCTGGCTGCGCAACGCCAATGCGGCGGCGGGCTCCGCATTTGACAATGGCAGCAGCAGCACCGATGGCCGGATGGGCTGGAGCAGCGCCATGGCTTGGGCAGATGCCCTCACGATGGGTGGCTTCAACGACTGGCGCTTGCCGGTCGCGCAGGCTAATTGCGGATTCAACTGCACCACCAGCGAGCTCGGCCATCTTTGGTATAGCGAATTGGGCAATGTGGTGGATAGTAATAATAATCAAGTGATCGGTACGGTCAAAACGGGTGATTTTCAGTATCTGCTGTTCGACCGATACAGTCCTTTTTGGACCGGCACCGAGACTGACTCTACGCACGCTTTTGGTTTCTTAATCGGCCAAGGGGGGCAGTTCAACTCCACTAAGGACTCCCTTTCCGACGTCTCCAATCAGTTTCAAGCCTTGGCCGTGCGCAACCGCGATGTGCTGGCGGCTGTCACCCCACCCAACGACGTGCCCGAGCCCGGCACCTTGCTGTTGACCGCAGCGGCTTTGCTGGGGCTGGGTGTGGTGCGGCGCAAAGGGTCGGTTGGCGCGTCGCGCGCTTGATCCTTCAAACCCCTGCAAAGCCGATTCAGTTTGTGGCAGAAGGAGGTCGAATGCCCGCCGTCACACGTGGGCAATCAACGATTTTGCCGTCAGCTCTACATAGGAAACTGACTCGAAAGCTGCCTGAATCCGGGCAAGGTTATCCACTACCAGTGGCAACAGAACTGAATTTGACAAGTTGCCAGTCGAGATTTGCAGCAAGTGCCGTGGCGATCCATTGACGATGTGAGAAATCACAAAATCTGCATCTTTGCTGATGACAATGCGCCCTTGCAAGTCGGCCAAGCGGGTGATATCGGCATCCGTACTTCGATTCTTCTTGGGCAGATTCAGTGTGTGAATCGCGTCATGTCCGGCACCAGTCAATGCCACTGCCAGTTTCAGCGGCAATTGCGCATCAACGATGAATTTCACGCGGCCAGAAGTTCAACGTGGTTGGTCTGCGTCAATCGCGCCGCATAGGCCAGGGCGGCGTAAATGTCGTCGGCTTCCAGGTCTGGGTAATCCGCCAGAATATCGGCCACCGACATGCCCCCCGCCAGCCACTCAAGCACCGATTGCACAGGGTAGCGCATGCCGCGAATGCACGGCTTGCCATGGCAAATGTCCGGGTTGGTGGTGATGCGGTTCATGGGTGAATATTACTCCTCTTGCACGCGGAGCACAGGCATGAAAAAACCCGCAAGGCTCGCGCACTGCGGGTTTTGATTTTCTGTCGAGAACCTCGATGGTTCCCGACGCAGCATGAGGGTGCAGGGCAAGGCGCAAACCCGTAGACAGTGGCATCGCCACGGCAAGGGGTTGCAACGCCGCCATGCGCCCTCATGCAAGGAGCCCTCTTACATGCCCATGCCGCCCATGCCGCCCATCCCACCCATATCACCACCACCCATGCCGCCCATGCCGCCGCCAGCGTCGGCTTTTGGAGCCTCAGCCACCATGCACTCGGTGGTCAACATCAGGGACGCGACTGACGCTGCGTTTTGCAGTGCAGTGCGGGTCACTTTGGTGGGGTCCAGGATACCCATTTCGATCATGTCGCCGTAGGTCTCATTGGCTGCGTTGTAGCCGTAGTTACCCTTGCCAGCCATGACGGCTGCCACAACCACAGAGGCTTCGCCGCCGCCGTTGAACACGATCTCGCGCAAAGGCGCTTCGATCGCTTTCATCACCAGCTTGATACCGGCTTCCTGGTCAGCGTTGTCGCCCTTGACCACACCAGCAGTTTGCTTGGCGCGCAACAGTGCAACGCCGCCGCCAGCCACAATGCCTTCTTCCACAGCGGCGCGGGTAGCGTGCAGTGCGTCTTCAACACGGGCTTTCTTCTCTTTCATTTCGACTTCGGTGGCAGCGCCAACCTTGATCACGGCAACACCGCCAGCCAGCTTGGCCACGCGCTCTTGCAGTTTTTCACGGTCGTAGTCAGACGTGGCTTCTTCGATTTGCACGCGCACT
>JANPAZ010000266.1:0-3282 GCA_031430225.1 Rhodoferax sp.
CCGATCTCCGTCGATATCCCCATCGAAATCCCTGACAAGTCCAAAGTCAAACCTCTGGCTGTGACGTCGACGGCAGCCGTCGCGCCTGCCGCAGTGGCGTCGGTTGTGGCCCCTGCAGCGCCTGAGCCGACAACTGTTGCCAGCCCTTCACCTGCCGTCGTAGAGGCCAGAATTTCATCGTCTGCACCCAAGTTGGAGGATAAACAGGCCTTAGCCCCCGCCAATAAAGCGTCAGAAGCTACTAAATCAGTAGCAAAAACTGATGTAAGGACCGAATTCAAAGCTGAATCGAAGGTGGAGTCAAAAGGTGAAGCGACGTCAATTGACGGCGCCAAGGCAAAGGCCCTGATTGAAGACAAGCCGGTCGCCAAACCTGCAGAAAAATCAGCGTCGGCAGCCAGCGAAGGCCGGTTTGTGGTCCAAGTGGGCGCGTTTGCCGATGCCACCCGCGCCAAAGACGCACGCACGAAGCTCGAAAGCGCCGGAATGAAGACCTACACCCAGGTCGTGGAGACCAAAGAGGGTCAGCGCACCCGCGTGCGAGTGGGGCCGTTTTCGGACAAGGGTGATGCTGAGAAAGCGGCCAAAAAAATCAAGGCGCTTGATTTGCCTGCCGCGGTCCTTACCTTGTAGGTGTGGACGGGCGCATTCGTTCCATGGCGGTTCTGGACTGGATTTTTCTGGGCGTTTTAATGGCATCACTGCTTTTGGGCGCATGGCGAGGCCTGGTTTTTGAGGTGTTGTCTCTGGCTGCCTGGGCTGTTGCATTTGTTGTGGCGCAGTGGTTTGCGCCTGACGTTGCAGCCATGCTGCCTATGTCGGGCGCGGGTGATGCGGTCCGTTATGCCGCAGGTTTTGTGTTGACTTTCATCATGGCTGTTTTTGCCGGTGGTTTGATTGCCGCGCTGGTGAAAAAATTGATGTCAGTTGTCGGTCTGGCACCCGTGGACCGGGCACTGGGTGCCGCATTTGGTCTGGTGCGGGGCGTGATTATTTTGCTGGCTGCAACGGTCGTGGTCGCCATGACGCCGTTGAAGTCCAGTGGTTGGTGGCAGGAGTCGGTAGGGGCGGGCGTTTCAGGCGCTGTCCTTAAAGGTTTGAAGCCGGTATTGCCGCAAGAATTTGGAAAGTACTTACCTTAATGTGTGGAATCGTCGGCGTTGTCAGTAACGCACCTGTGAACCAGCTTATCTATGACGCCCTGCTGCTCTTGCAGCACCGGGGTCAGGACGCGGCAGGCATCGTCACCCAGCAGGAACGCAAGTTCTTCATGCACAAGGCCAAAGGCATGGTCCGTGACGTGTTTCGCACCCGTAACATGCGCTCGTTACCGGGTAACTGTGGCCTGGGCCAGGTGCGATACCCCACGGCAGGCAATGCGTACAGCGAAGAAGAGGCGCAGCCTTTTTACGTGAACGCACCGTTTGGCATCGTGCTGGTGCACAACGGCAACCTGACCAATGCCAAGTCGCTTAAGAACGAACTGTTCATCACCGACCATCGCCACATCAACACCGAGAGCGACTCTGAAGTGCTGCTTAACGTGCTGGCGCATGAAATCGAGAAGACCACGCGTGGTCTGCCGCTGCAACCGCCTGATTTGTTTGCAGCCGTTCGCAATGTGCATCGACGGGTCAAAGGCTCTTACGCCGTCATTGCGCTGATTGCCGGTCACGGTGTGCTGGCATTTCGCGACCCGTTTGGGATTCGCCCCCTGTGTCTGGGTCGCGGTGCTGATACCTGGATGCTGGCCAGTGAGTCGGTCGCTCTCGAAGGCACTTCGCACGCGTTCGAGCGCAACATTGAGCCGGGTGAGGCCATTTTCATCGATCTGGATGGCAAGGTGCATTCGCAGCAGTGCGCTGACGCCCCGGTGTTGAATCCCTGCATCTTCGAGTTTGTGTACCTGGCACGGCCCGATTCGGTGATGGATGGAATCTCGGTCTACCAGGCGCGCTTGAACCTGGGCGAGGCGCTTGCCAAGCGTGTGATCTCGACCGTGCCGCCCAACGAAATTGACGTGGTTATCCCTATTCCCGAGTCCAGCCGCCCCAGTGCTGCGCAACTGGCGCAACTGCTGGGCCTTCCCTACCGCGAAGGGTTTGTAAAAAACCGCTACGTCGGTCGCACCTTCATCATGCCGGGGCAGTCGGTACGAAAGAAATCGGTGAGGCAAAAGCTCAATGCCATTGCGAGCGAATTCAAGGGCCGCAATGTGCTTTTGGTGGACGACTCCATCGTTCGCGGAACCACCAGCCACGAGATCGTGCAGATGGCGCGTGACGCCGGTGCGCGCAAGGTCTACCTGGCCAGCGCTGCACCACCTGTGCGTTACCCCAATGTGTATGGCATCGACATGCCCACCAGCACCGAGCTGGTTGCGCACGATCGCACGGTGGAGCAGATCCGAGAAATCATTGGCTGCGACGCGTTGATTTACCAGGACGTTGAAGGCATGAAAAAAGCCATTGGCAAACTCAGCACCAAAATCAAGGGCTTTGATGCGTCATGCTTTGACGGTGTGTACGTGACCGGCGACATCACCTCGGACGACATTGCCCGCCTGAACGCCAACCGTGTAGCGGGCGAAGAAAACCAGGAAGACACCTCGCGTCTGGCCTTGCCCAATCATGGCGAATAAGTACGCGGAATAACCATGACAGCCAACACACCAGCCCTGTCTGCTGGCAAAACGCGCACACGTTTTGCCCCGTCCCCCACCGGGTTCATTCACCTGGGGAACATCCGCTCGGCGCTGTACCCCTGGGCCTTTGCCCGCGCCACCGGCGGCGATTTCATCCTGCGCATCGAAGACACTGACGAGGACCGCTCTACCCAGGCTGCGGTGGACGTGATCATTGAAGGCATGGCCTGGCTGGGCTTGAACTACGACGAAGGCCCGTTCTACCAAATGCAGCGCATTGGGCGCTATAAGGAAGTGCTGGCAGGGATGCTGGCTGTTGGCCATGTCTACCCGTGTTACATGAGCATGGCCGAGCTGGACGCTCTGCGTGAGCGCCAGACATTGGCCAAACAAAAGCCCCGTTACGACGGCACCTGGCGACCCGAGCCCGGAAAAGTCTTGCCCGCCGTGCCCGAAGGTGTGCAGCCCGTACTGCGTTTCAAGAACCCGCAGGGTGGCTCGGTGGTCTGGGACGACAAGGTCAAAGGCCGTATCGAAATCAGCAATGACGAGCTTGATGATTTGGTCATTGCCCGGCCCGCGCCGCTGGGTGAGGTCGGCACGCCCACCTACAACTTCTGCGTGGTGGTGGACGACAT
>JANPAZ010000267.1:0-1537 GCA_031430225.1 Rhodoferax sp.
GAATTCTGTTGCTGTTGATGGTGCTCGCTGCGGGTGCTTTGGGCTGGCTGTGGTTTGATGAAGCTGGCAATGTGCGCAACGTGAGGTGGGTCGCGCCGGCGCCTATGGCGGCTGCCATTGCGTCAAAAACAGTGGCGCCGACTGCCGGCTCAACTGCCGCCAATCCGGCACAGTTCCTGGCTGTATTGGAGCGCCCGGTGTTTGCGCCCGACCGCAGGCCCCCGCCGCCGCCCGCCCCACCAACTCCCCCGCCGCCGCCAGACCCTATGGCAAATATTCAAATTCGTGGCGTGTTTTCGGGTGCGACGCCTGGCATTATTGCCAGTGTTGAAGGCAAGCTGCAACGATTCAAAGTGAATGAAACCATCGGTGCCTGGACGCTCAAGAGCGTGGAGGGCCGGGACGTCACGTTTGTTCAGGGTAACGAAACCCGCCAGTTGCGCCTTTCGTTTGCAAACCTCGCAACGGTGGCTGCTGCCAAGGCGCCACCGGGCCAAGCGGCGGCTGCGCAATCACAGACAGGCCAGTCCTTTGATGCCGTGGCATTCAAGCAAAAACTTCAGGATGAAGCTCGCGAAATCTTGCGCAGACGTAATCAGACACGGGCCGAAAGAGGCCTTCCGCTCCTCACGGAATAGACTTGTATCCAATCCCACGAACCAATGACATTCATTTATCGACTTTTTTTCACCTGGATTGCCGGGGCGACTTTGGGCGCATTTGCCCAAACCCCTGATGTTCCAAATGGTCCCGGCCAGCAACCGCGCATCATCCGTGGCAATGACTTGGTGCTGGCTCCTGCCAATAACAAAGGGCAGGTAACCGGCACCGCAGCCGGTTTTAAATTTGAAGAAGCCCCCCTGGCCGAAGTCGTTGGGCTGGTTTTGCGTGACATTGCCAAGGTTGACTACGTCATTCACCCCCCCATCAATGGCACGGTGACCCTTTCCACTCAGGGCGATGTGTCTCCGGATCACGCCATGTTGCTGCTGGAAGCCGCTTTGCAGGCCAATGGCGTGCAAATGGCGCGTGACACCCGGGGCGTTTATCACATTGGTCGCCCAGACGCCATCAAAGGCATCGTGCCTGCTATTCGGCAGGCCGGTGGCGGCCCATTGCCGCCCGGTTACGGCGCTATTGTGGTGCCCCTCAAGTTCATTGGCGCGGCCGAAATGGCCGCCATTCTTCGGCCCATGGGGCCTGCTGAAGCCATTGTGCGGGTAGATACCGTGCGCAACCTGCTGGTGCTTGTCGGCACTCGCACCCAGGCTGAAGGCTGGCTTGACGTTGTGGCTACTTTCGACGTGGATCTGCTCAAGGGCATGTCGGTAGGCGTTTTCCCACTCAAGCACGTCACCACTGCCGAGGTTGAATCCGCATTGCGTATGTTCAACACAGGTGGCGCAACGCCGGCCCCGGCCGGAGGTACTGCGGGTGCCGCCGCCGCAAGCCGTGCCGCTGCAGACACTGCAGCCACCTCAATCCCGTTTTATGGAGCCCTGCGCATACTGCCCATGGAGCGCATCAACAGTGTCAT
>JANPAZ010000268.1:0-1975 GCA_031430225.1 Rhodoferax sp.
ATTGGGCAGTCGGGCATTGACCTGAACCGCGCAGGCACGCCACTGCTGGAGATCGTGACCGAGCCCGACATGCGCTCCAGCGCGGAGGCCGTGGCCTACGCCAAGGAGTTGCACAAGATCGTGACGTGGATTGGCATTTGCGATGGCAATATGCAGGAAGGCAGCTTCCGTTGTGATGCCAACGTGAGCGTACGCAAGCCAGGCGAGCCGTTGGGCACGCGCCGGGAGATCAAAAACCTGAACAGCTTCAAGTTCATGCAGCAGGCCATCGACTATGAAGTGCGCTGGCAGATCGAGCAGATTGAAGATGGCCATACGATTCAGCAGGCCACTGTTTTGTTCAACCCCGACACCGGCGAGACGAGGGCGATGCGGACCAAGGAAGACGCAGCCGATTACCGATACTTTCCCGACCCGGATCTGCCGCCGTTGGTGATTGAGGAAGCGTGGGTGGAGAAGGTTCGCTCTGAGATGTCTGAGTTGCCGCGTGTGATGGCGGCGCGTTTTGTAGCAGAATACGGGCTTTCTGATTACGATGCGACTGCGCTGACGCAAAGTCGGGCAATGGCAAAGTATTTTGAAGACTGCGTCAAAGCGTCCGGCGCGAAAAGCGACGAAAAACTTTCTGCAAAATTAGCCGCCAATTGGATCTTGGGCGAACTAAGCGCCAACTTGAATGCCGCCGAATTAGCCATTGAGCATTCACCATTGGGACCTTTCCAAATTGCCTCAATTATTGAAGCCGTCAATAGTGGACTGGTGTCAACGAGCCGGGCCAAGGATTTGTTTCGGGCATTGTGGACGAGCGAGAAGCAGCAATTTGAAAATACAGTGGATGCGTTTGCCCAAATTCTTAAGGTAATCCATGAAAAAGATCTAGGGCAAATGAACGACTCCAGCGAACTGGAAAATATCGTTGATGCCGTGCTGGCCTCCAACCCCAAGAACGTTGAGGAATACAAGGGCGGCAATGCCAAGGCGCTCAACGCGCTGGTGGGTCAGATCATGAAGGGCAGCAAGGGCAAAGCGAACCCGCAACAGGTCAATGACCTACTGCGCAAAAAGCTCGGATAGACAGAGACCAGATTGCCAGGACTGCCGCCGGTGCCGGGGATGGCTGGCAGCCAGCTCAGCGGGTTTTGGGGGCTGCTGCCGCAGGGCTTTGAAGTGCCCAAAGCTGCTTGAGCCGCACCAGTTCTTCATCAAAGCGGGCGTTCACCCGGGTGATTTCACCGTCCTGGTCGGCAATGAATCGCCCCTGCACGGCCAGGCTGAGCGTGACGTCTTCTGCCTGGCGGCGCAACGAAGACGGTGCACGGGAAGGATCCTTCTTGTAGAACTCCATTTCAGCGTCAATGGAGGTACGCTGGCGCAGCAATTCTTCGACACGTTTAAGTGCCGCTTTCTTCACCACGCCAATTTGCGCAACCGCTTCGGCACGTTCTCCATCGTGAACACCCTTGTTGGGGTACCGAACCAGCAATGCACGATCACGGCGCTTCTCTTCGTCGCGTCGCGTACGCTCCTCTAACGCCAAACGGTCTTTTGCTTCGGCATCAGCGCGTTCCTGGGCGGTCAACGTTGGCCCCACGGTCCCCTTGACGGTTCCGCTCGGGTTAAGCAGCCGTTGCTCACGGTCATTGCATTCAGCAATGGGCCGGTCTGACGTCAGTTTGCGGCCTTTGGCGTCCACGCAGCTATAAATGCCGGCAACGGGTGCCTGGGCCCCCGCAGGCAAGTGCATCAGCGCCACCGCCAGACCGACAGCAATCAACCCAAAAGCTGTAACGCGTTGCGGTTGTCCGAATGCAATCCCTGAATATTTCACCAAAACCCTCCGAGCCAAATATCTGACTAACGTTCTTCAACGCCATACTGTTGACGATACGCCAGCACCCGCTGGTGCTCTGCCGCCAACCCTGCACCGCTGTGAGCCTTCAGATAGTGCATCAAATCGGCCAGCTTCGCAATTGCG
>JANPAZ010000269.1:0-5301 GCA_031430225.1 Rhodoferax sp.
TTGCCAACACGCTCACTTCAAAATGCGGCCATGAGAACTCGCACGCTGCGCATGCAGCTCAACACCTTTTATTCCGGCCCGCAGGCCTGGTTCTTTCTTGCCGACGAGCGGGGCTACCTGCGCGACGAGGGTCTGGCCATCGACTTCACCGAAGGTGACACCGCCGCCAATACCATTCCCAAAATGGCAGCGGGCGGCTTTGATGTGGGCTATGGCGACCTCAACGCGTTGATCGAACACGTGGGGGCAGGCAAAGCCAATGCGCCACTGGCCGTGTTTGCCAGCTACAACGCGTCGCCCTACACCATTGCAGTGCCCCAGGCCGGTGGCATCCACACACTCGCGCAACTGGCCGGCAAGCGGCTGGTGGCCCACCCGAATGACGCGGCGTTGAACCTGTTTGACGAGCTGTGCGCGCGCACCGGGCTGGACCGCACCAGCGTGAGCGTGGACATCTCGGGCGCACCGCACAGCGAGCTGGTGCATGCTGTGCTGGCCGGCCAATGGGACGGCATCTTTGGTTTTGTCAACACGCTGATTGCGGCTTCGCTCGATGCAGGGCTGATCACGCCGCACGAGCGCTTGTATTTCATTGAATACCACGACCATGTGCCCGAGCTGTATGGCATGGCGCTGATGGTGACCCGCGAGATTGCCCTCGACGAGCCCGCTACCGTGCAGGCGTTACTGCGCGCGCTGAACCGGGGGCTGGTGGACACCGTGGCCGACCCCGAAGCTGCCATGGACGCCCTGGTCAGGCGCAATCCTGCGATGAACCGTGCGTCCAACCTGCGCCGTCTGCTGGGCACGCTGGAGCTGGAGATGGGCCGCGCGGAGGGTGCCGTTCTTGGCATTGGCGACCTGGATGACGCCCGCTTTGCGCGCGGCATTGATCTGATTGTGGACACCAAGAAGTTTGCGCGGCGCCCCATACCCGCTGACCTGTTCAACCGGGCATTCCTGCCGCCGCTGGCAGAGCGAGTGCGAAGCCTCGCCCGGCCTTGATTTCGCTCGCCTGTGTCGAGCGGCGTTACAGCTTCACGCCCGCACCCTTGACCACCGGCCCCAGCACTGACACCTGGTCCTTCACAAAGGTCAGGAAACCCGCTGTGCTGATGGGCACCGCAGAAATGCCGAGATCAAGCATGCGTTTCTTGATGTCTGGCATGGCAAGCACTTCATTGCAGGCGGCGTGCAGCTTGTCCACCATATCGGCGGGCAGTTTCGCAGGACCAGACAAGCCGAAGAAGTTCTCCAGCAACAGGCGGCGGTAGCCGAATTCGGTCACGCTGGGCACATCCGGCAGCAGCGGTGAGCGGGCGCTTGATGTGACTGCCAGGGGTAGCAATTGGCCGCTTTTGAAAAACGGCAGGTAAGACGTGATCACGTCAATGCCGATCGGGATCACGCCGCTGATCAGGTCGGTCGTCATGGGTGCGCCGCCGCGGTAAGGCACGTGCACCATATTGACGCCCATGGTCTTCTTCATCAGCTCACCGTGGATGTGGCCGATGGAGCCGGGGCCGCCGGAGCCAAAGTCAAGCCTGCCCTGCTTGCGTGCGTACGCTTCCAGATCAGGCAGCGTCTTCATAGGTGCGGCCGGGTTGGCCATGATGACCAGCGGCGCCGAGCCCAGGTAAGCCACATGGGTGAAGGCCTCTACCGGGTCGTAGGGCAGCTTGTCCATGGTGAACGGTCCCAGCGCAATGGGCGTGGTGTTGGACAGCATCAGCGTGTAGCCGTCTGCCGCTGAGGTGGCGACAGACGCCCCACCAATGGTGCCGCCCGCACCGGGCTTGTTGTCTACCACCACACTTTGCCCAAGCTTTTTGCCGAGTTGCTCGGCCATGATGCGGGCCAGTACGTCGCTGGAGCCGCCGGGCGGAAACGTCACCACGATCTTGACGGGTTTGTCGGGCCAGGCGGCCATGGCAGGCAGGCTGAGGGCGGCCATGCCGGCAGCCAGAGATTTGAGGGCCGTTCGGCGGGTATGGGATGTGTTCATGCGTTTCACTATAGGCAGCACCCGCTGGCATGACAATCGCTTCATACTTATCCACAAGATAACAAAAACCCGTGCAAACTGATGCCCCAACCCTTTTGAAGCCCCAGCTTTGTGCACCCAACCTGTGATTGCCACCCATGAGTCGCGCCGAAAACCCGTTTGACACCTATCTGCTTCGTGTTTTTGCCATGCTGATGACCGAGCGCAGCGTCTCGCGCGCGGCCTCACGCCTGAACCAGTCGCAACCGGCCGTCAGCGCGGCCCTGAAGCGCCTGCGGGACATCTTTGGCGATCCGCTGCTCATCAAGGACAAGCAGCGCATGGTGCCCACCGAACGCGCCTTGCAGATTGAGGCCTCGGTGCGCGTGGTACTGACCGAGATTGACGGCCTGCTGGCCCCCAGCGAGAGCTTTGATGCCGCCACCACGCGGCTGACCTTCCGGATCGGCACGCCGGACTTCATGGCACCCACGCTGATGGCCAGCACCGTGTCGTATCTGCGCCTGAGTGCGCCCAATGCCCGCCTTCTGGTGCAGCCTCTGGGCCCCGACTTTGACTACGAACGCGCGCTGGCCGAGGGCGAACTCGATGTGGTGATTGGCAACTGGCCCCATCCGCCCGAGCACCTGCGCATGGGCATCCTGCTGGAAGACGAGGTGGTGTGCCTGGTGGGGCGCGACCACCCGCTGGCCGGCACGCAGATGACGGTGGCGCAGTATCTGTCTGGCGCACATGTGGTGCCGCTGGCGTACTCCGCGATGCAGCGCGGCGTGGTGGAAAGCCACCTGGCCCAGCTGCGGCTGGCGCGCGAACCGACCGTGACCGTGCCTTACTTCAGCATGGCACCCGCCCTGTTGCCGGGCACTGATTTGATCTTTACCACCAGCCGGCACTTTGCCAGCTACTACGCCAGCCAGCTGCCGCTGGCCGTGGTGAAGTCGCCCATCGCGTTCCCCACCATGCGCTTCTACCAGCTGTGGCACAACCGCGCCCACCAATCGCAAAGCCATATGTGGTTGCGCTCCCTGCTGTCGGCCGTGGCCCGCACGGCAGACGCCACGCAGGCGCTGCGCGTGCCAGCGCGCGAGGGCAAGCGCAGCACGGCGGGCGGCTGACGGCGTGGCCGGATCAGGCCCGCGCCTGGCCCACACCCATGGCCAGAATTTTTCGCACCAGTTGGCGCCTGAAAGCACCCGGATCCTGCGCCTGCGAGTCGCCCTGTGGCGTGAGTTCGCGCACCAAGGGGTGGTCAACTGTATCGGGGCTGGCGCTCATACCCGGCGCATTGAAGGCAGGTGCGTAAATACGGGCCGCACCATGCACGAGCCCAAGCCCTGGACCCAGTAGGTCGGTAAGCCCAGCGGCCATCTGGCGCGAGAAACACGCCACGTGCGCCAACCCGCTCACTGCTTCTGCCAGCCCGCGCGGGTCCACACCGTAATAACGTGAATTCGGTCGGCTGACCAGCGCAATGACCGGCAGCGTGCGCTGGGGCGAACGCACGTGTTCGCAAAAGGCGTCGCGTTGCCACTCTTCAAAAACGTCACGCGGCGTACCCAGCACAGGCAGCCCGGCGTCTTCAAACTCCAGCCGCTCCACCCAGTCACTCAACAACCGGGGTGGGGCCACCACCAGGGGCGCATCAGGCACGCGGGTGCATGAGGTTTGCAGGTCCACCATGTCGGTGTCGCCCGCATCCATCACCCGCGCCTGCGTCATCCACGTGCGGGGGCCATTGCGCTCGCTGTTGGCCACAGACAGCGTCCACACGGCACCATCCCCGCTGGTGGACACCATCAAAGCCTGGCCCGCCACCGAGCGCTCCAGATGGCTGCGCTCCATGTCCAGCGGTGACGGCATCAGCTTGGGCCACTTGGCCCCCACCCATTCCCACACCAGCCCCTGCGCACGGCGGCGGTTGGCGGGTGAACGCACGGCACTGCGCAGCGACGACCGCACCACGACCTGGGGGCTGGCACCTGCCGGGGCCAGCCCGGCACTGCCTGAGTTTGTTGAAGTCTGCATGAGATCCCTGTATTTTTTGGTGTTGTTCAGTGAATGCAATATTCAGGCCGCCACCTGCGAGAGGTATGCAGGCCGGGTTGAATTCACTATATTTTTTATAGCTAACTACGCACGTTCTACGGGGGCCTGTAGCTGATTTGATCAACAGATTTTACCAATAGCCACAAAAAGCCGCTTGTGTGGCGTCAAGTTTATGACCACAGCATGACAAACTGGTGACGACCACGGCATGCACTGTCACGCTCCGGTCATATGCAAATACTAGATTTGCCCCATGGAAGCAAAGCCGGAGTTCGCAGTACGTGTGGTGCAAGCCAGCAAAAGCTTTGGCGCGTGCAATGCCTTGGCAGGCGTCACCATCGATGTGCGTGCGGGCGAACGAGTGGCCCTGCTGGGTGCCTCGGGTTCGGGCAAGTCAACATTGCTGCGAACGCTGTGCGGGCTGGAAACACTTGACACCGGTCTGGGACGCATTGAAGTTTTTGGCCGACCGCTGCAAACCAATGGTCAGCTGGCGAGTGATATCCGCGCCCAGCGCCGCCAGGTGGGCATCATTTTTCAACAGTTCAATCTGGTGGGCCGCCTGCCCGTGCTCACCAATGTGCTCACCGGGCTGGCCGCAGAGCTGCCGCTGTGGCGTGCCGTGCTCAACCGGTTTACACCCCAGGAGCAGGCACGGGCACTGGACGCACTGGACGCCATGGGCTTGGGTGAGCAGGCCTTTCAGCGCGCCAGCACCTTGTCGGGCGGGCAGCAGCAGCGCGCGGCCATTGCGCGTGCGCTGGTGCAGGGTGCACGCCTGTTGCTGGCCGATGAGCCGGTGGCCTCACTCGACCCGGAGTCCACCCGCCGCGTGATGGAACTGCTGACCACACTGAACCGCGAGCAGGGCCTGACGATCATCGTGAGCCTGCACCACGTGGGGCTGGCACGGCGCTACTGCGAGCGCGTGGTGGCGCTGCGGGATGGTGCGCTGGTGTTTGACGGGCCAACCACCGCGTTGACACCCCAGTTCCTGCGCGAGCTGTATGGCGCAGCCGCTGAAGAACTGTTGAGCGACGACGATAACCCGGCGCCCGCTACCCCGACAAACACCCCGACAGATACACCGCCGGACACGCCACCCAAAGCGGCGATTGGCCTGGCACCTACGCCATCGCCCAACCGGCTCGATCTGGCTCTGGCAGCCTGAGCCTGCAGGGTTTCACCCGCTATTCATCATCCAAAAGGATCACATCATGCAGCTTCACACCCGCCTTATGGGCACCGCC
>JANPAZ010000270.1:0-3466 GCA_031430225.1 Rhodoferax sp.
CCCTCGCGGATAAACATCGGTCCGCCTTCGGGGTCAAACGGGCAGTCGCTGGCAAACACCACTTTGTCCGCGCCAAAGAAATCCAGCCCACAGCGCAAGGCCGCGCTTGACCCCCCCAGCACGGTGTCGCCGTAAAACATCTTGAAATATTCAATCGGTGGTTTGGACAATGCCTTCAACACGTTGGCCTCCGAGCCGTCACCTCGGCTACCCATCTGCGCCCATAGGGTTTCGGCACGACCGGCAAAGTAGGGCAGCATGCCGCCGCAGTGGTGGGTGATCAGGCGCAGCTCAGGCAGGCGCTCCAGCAGTCCGGAGAACACCATGCGTGACATGGCCACGCTGCTTTCCATCGGCCAGCCCAGGACCTGCCATATTTCATATTTGGATTTTTCTTCGTTGTCGTAGTCGGGCTTGGTGGCGGGGCGGGTCGGGTGCATCCAGACCGGCATTTTGTGGGTGTGGGTGATTCGTTCGAAGATGGGGAAGATGTCTGGCTCATCCAGTGCACGGCCATTGACGTTAGTGAGGATCTGGACGCCCTTGGCACCCAGCTTTTCAATGGCGTAGTCCATTTCTTCAAGTGCGGCTGGCGGGTTGTTCATGGGCAAAGACGCCACAAACGCGGGAAATTTGTCGGGCCATTGACGGCAGATCTCCGCCATGCCTTCGTTGGCCACTCGGGCGTAGCCAGGTGACTCATCCGGGCCACCCAGCATTTCAGGGGAGGGGACAGCCAATGTAATGACTTGCTGAACTTCGGGCCAGGTATTGAGCATCTCAACCCGGGCTTGCATGTCCCACAGCATGCGCAAAGAGCTCATGCGCTTGACCATTCCGGGTTCTTTGCCGTGTTTTTTGACCAACTCCAGGTAAGCGGGCGGCATGACGTGGTTGTAGATGTCGATTTTGGGCGGGGTCACAGGTGGCCTCATTTCTTGTTTGACTGGTTCTTCGGCATGAGGCGCCGTTTCAATCTGCAGTGATTCCCGCATCGGTGACGACTTTGCGCCACCTGACAAGATCAGCCTTGATGGCAGCGCCCACTTGAGAAGGTGTTCCGGTCCGAACGGTCAGGCCCTGCTTCAAAAGTTCCGCCCTGACGTCGCTGGCGTTCATGACTGCGGCGATGTCGGTGTTCAGCCGGGCCACGAGATCAGGGGACGTACGGGCGGGGGCTGCCACGAAGTAGTACGCATTGCCGCCATCCATCGCATCCAAGCCCTGCTCGTGAAAAGTTGCCACGTCAGGGACCAGCGTACTGCGCGCTGTACCGGTGATGGCAATCAACCGCACTTTGCCCGAAGCTACATGAGGCGCCAGTGAGTTCGTGGTTCCGTACAGCAATTGAACCTGTCCACCCATCAGATCGGTCAGGGCACCGGCAATGCCTTTGTAGGGCACATGGACAACATCAACGCCGGCAGCTGATTTGAACAGCTCCATGGACAAGTGGTGCGGTGTGCCGTTGCCAGGGGTGCCATAGTTGACTTTTCCGGGGTTCGCCTTGAGGTACGCAATCAGGGTCTTCAGGTCTTTGGCGGGTACAGACGGGTGCACTGCAAATGCATAACTCGCGTCGGCAAGCGAAAGCACGGGGGCAAAGTCGTTTGCCGGGTCATACGGCATGCTTTTGTAAATGGCGGGTGCCATGGCGAACGAGTCGGCGGTGAGCATCAAAACATGGCCGTCCGGCGCGGCCTTGGCCACAAAGCTATGGCCAAGGTTGCCACTGGCCCCGGGCTTGTTGTCAACGATCACCGGTTGGCCCCAGCGGGCGGACAACCGCGGCGCAATGATGCGCGAGATCAGATCACTGCCGCTGCCAGCGGTAAACGGGATGACCAGGGTAACGGTTTTTGATGGAAACACTGGGCTGGTCTGCGCCTGGGCTACGCCAGACGCGAACGTGGCCGAGAGGCCTAAGGCGGTCAGCGCAGTCAAGATGGCATTCTGAAACTTCATGACAACGAATCTCCGTGTTGATGCAAAGAATCTTCGAGCGGTTGGCTGCCGCGATGGGTGCCCAAATATAAAGGCTTTTTTCAGACCGGCCAAATGAGTGGCAACGTCCACGAGTTCGACCCCATGCCCGCTGCCCGTTTACTTGCCGTACCGCGTTATTCTTGAATTCGGCCGTAAATTTTTTCGAAACGAAGATTTGTCGAGCTTGCCAATGTCAACAAACAAAGGCAACAAACAAAGGCTTGGCAACTACCGCATTAACGATATAAACTGTTGTTAACATTTTCGGGGGCGTCAGCGTTCCCGTGTTGTTCGCGTCCAACCTGGAGGGCGATGCCAGTGAACCTGAATTCACAGACGATGTCTGGGCCCATGCGGTAACACGCGCGTGCGTCGAATTGCTGCGCTCCTGATTCTGCTTTGCTGTTTTGGCGCGCGGGGGGGTGACTTGCAGATTGCGGAGCCCAGCACGGGCCTGGCTTTTTCAGCCCATGAAATAGCGCGACGCGGTGAAAGAGAGATGAAACTCTTCATGCAGAGGACGGCGCAGGCTGATTTGTTGGGTTGTGCGCTGCACTGCGCCACAGTCGAAAACGTTTGGGCTGCGCTGCAACCCGTATTGCGGTCCCAGCGCATTGACGAATCCTTGAATCTGCGCCTGGTGGTCGTCCGCCGGAGCGATGTCGAGGCGCTCTCATTTGCAGATGGAACCATCGTGATTTCTGAGGCATTTATCACCCGCGCCAAATTGGAAAGCGCACAGGTCGCTTTCGTCCTGGCCCATGAAGCCGCCCATGTGCTTATGCAGCACGAGCGCCAGACTTTGACCACCATGTTGGCACTGATGCCTTCAACGATCAAGCGTACGCCGGGCGATCTCTATGTGGAACTTGAGTACAGGTATTTTTCGATGAGCGAGCCGCTATCCATCATGTTCCAGCAGGTCGAGTTCGAAGCGGATGAAATCGGTATGCAGATTGCGGCCAGGGCGGGCTTCGACCCTGATGTTCAACTTCATTTCATGGAAAGGCTTTCCACGGTCGATCAGGAGCGAAGCATGCCTTCTACCCACCCTGCCGCCGGGCAACGTCTGCGAAGGCTTCGTGACCTTTTGCCACTGGCGAGACGCTTGTACCGGACGGGGCTTGAGTGACTGTTGCTACCGTCAATTGAAAGCCCGATTCAAGGGCAACGCCTCAGGCTTTATTCAGGACCTCTTCAAACTCGGCCAACTCTTTGCCTATCGACGCATATTTCTTCGACTTGGCTTTGTTGTCGACCCACTGGAGTACCGCGGCTTCCAGATCTTCTTTGAAATGAGCCAGCGCCGATTCTTTACTGGCCTCGGTGACTGCCTTTGAAGTACTGGACCAGAGTTCAATAAGATCTGACAGTCCGTTGTCAAAGTCGTCGAACGTCTCAAGGTGAATCCATTGGCCGCTTTTGTCGAACATACTTTTCTTTCAATAACTGGTTTGGAACTTGATGGTTGCCGACGGGT
>JANPAZ010000271.1:0-8109 GCA_031430225.1 Rhodoferax sp.
AAAGAAAACCTGCGTTGGATGCATTGATTGACGTCATTGCGGCCATTGGGCTGGAGTCGCCCGTGTCGGGGGATGCGGCGCTCGCTGCCATGCCGGCCACTCGCCGCGCTGGTAGCAAACCTTTTGCCATTGAAGGCCTCAGCTCAACGGCCCAGCAGTGGGAGTTGCCCGTGGCCGGGCAGCGTTACGACGCATTCCAGGCCGGTGTGCAACTTGCTAATCGTTCAGGGGCACTGAACGAGATCGAATATTCAGAATTTGTCATGAAGGCACAGGACTTTGCCGATGCCGTCAACGGCACGCCCGAATTTCCTGAAATGCGCGATGAAGTGGCTCGTGCGCGGGAGCTTGATCATTTTGCGGGTGGCCACGATGCCCAGCTCAGCTTCACGCTGCGTGCACGTAACGCCGCCTGGAGCCCCGGCTACGTGGCGCAAAACGCAGCACGCCTGGGTTTTGTTGCGGGTGTCATGCCGGGTCGCATGGTGCTGCCGGCCAGCGTGGCGGGTATGCCCCCCATTTTGGGCCTGAGTTTTGACACCCAAGCGGCCATGGCCGAAGACCCGGCCCAATCCGCCATCCGCGAAATCAGCCTGAGTCTGGATGTACCCCATGTCGACCGCAGCGAAAGCCCCTTTGTACGCATGCGCGAGACTGCCAATGCACTGGCACTGGCCATGGATGGCCACGTCACCGACGACAACGGACTGGCCCTGCCGTCAGACGCGATGGATGTGATCGGCTCCGAGCTGGAGCAGCTCTACGACACGCTGGATGCCCGTGAGCTGTCTGCCGGGTCGGTGCTGGCGCGGCGTTTGTTCTCCTGAAATCCACCTGACTGGGGCAGCCCGTGGATACGCCGGATATGTTTGCGTCAAACCCCAAGCGCCCGGACGTTGACGAAATTGCACGTCTGCGCGGCCAGCTTCACGCACATGCACACCGCTACTACGTGCTGGACGACCCGCAGATTCCCGATGCCGAGTACGACCGCCTGTTTCAGTCGCTTCAAGCCATTGAGACGGCCCATCCGGAGCTGGTCACGCCCGATTCACCGACCCAGCGCGTAGGCGGCAAGCCGCTGGATGCCTTTGCCAGTGTGCGGCATGCCGTGCCCATGCTCAGCATTCGCACTGAGACTGATACCGAATCTTCAGGGGCCGAAGCTTTTGACGCACGGGTGCGCAAAGAACTCGGACTGAAAGAGACCGACCCGCCGGTCGAGTACGCGGCTGAGCTCAAGTTTGACGGACTGGCCATGAACCTGCGCTATGAGCACGGCGTTTTGGTGCGGGCCGCGACCCGTGGCGATGGTGAATACGGTGAGGACGTTACGCAGAACATTCGCACCATTGGTCAAATTCCTCTTCGGTTGCCCGCGAATGTCCCGCCAGTTCTTGAGGTTCGCGGCGAGGTCTACATGCGCCGCGACGATTTCGAGGCCCTGAACGAAAAGCAGCGCGAAAAGGGAGAAAAGACCTTTGTCAACCCGCGCAACGCAGCGGCCGGGGCCGTGCGTCAGCTAGACCCCGGTATTGCTGCGCAGCGGCCATTGAGTTTCTTCGCGTACGGCTTGGGCGAAGTCACGCCAGCGGAGCAAGGTGGCCCACAGTTTGACACACACTACGACATGCTACAAACCCTGAAATCATGGGGTTTTCCAGTGGCGGCCCAGGTAGATATTGCGCGAGGCGCTACTGAATTAGTAGCATATCACCGGCGCATGGGGCTGCAGCGCGACACGTTGCCCTATGACATCGATGGCGTCGTTTACAAAGTCAACGGCCTGGCTTTGCAGCGCCAACTCGGTTTCATCACCCGCGAGCCGCGCTGGGCTGTGGCGCATAAGTACCCGGCGCAGGAGCAGATCACCAAGGTGCTGGCCATTGACGTGCAGGTAGGTCGCACAGGCAAACTCACTCCTGTGGCGCGGTTGGAGCCGGTTTTTGTAGGCGGGACCACCGTGTCTAACGCTACGCTGCACAACCTGTTTGAGGTTCGCAAAAAAAATGTGCGCATTGGGGATCAAGTGGTTGTGCGCCGAGCTGGCGATGTGATCCCGGAAGTTGTATGTCGGGTTACAGATGCTGCAACGGTGGGTTTGGCCAGCGCTGGCTTGTCTGACAATGGCAGCGGCACGACCGTGTCACGTCAGCCTTATGTCCCCAACTTCCGCATGCCGTCCGCATGCCCTATCTGCGCTAGCGCAGTCGTGCGCGAGCGGGGTGAAATGAATCATCGCTGCTCTGGCGGCCTGTTCTGCGCGGCCCAGCGCAAGCAGGCCATATTGCATTTCGCCCACCGCCGCGCTGTCGAGATTGAAGGCTTGGGTGACAAGCTGGTGGAGCAATTGGTGGACGCAAACGTCATCAAAACCCTGCCTGACTTGTACCATTTGGGCTTGACTTCGCTTGCGGCGTTGGACCGGATGGCCGAAAAATCAGCGCAAAACATCGTGGATGCATTGCAAAAGTCCAAGCAAACCACCTTGCCACGGTTCCTGTTTGGATTGGGCGTTCGCCATATCGGAGAGGCGACCGCCAAGGCACTGGCCAGCCACTTTGGAAGGCTCGATAGCATCATGGATGCCACGCAAGAGCAACTGCTGGAGGTCGTCGATGTAGGCCCCATCGTTGCGCAAAGCGTCCGCACTTTCTTTGATCAGCCGCACAACCGGGAGGTGGTTGAACAACTCCGCGCGTGTGGCCTGACCTGGGCCGAGGGAGAGCCCGCCGCCACCGCACCCAAACCCCTGTCCGGCATGACTTTTGTGATCACTGGCACGTTGCCCACGCTCAGTCGCGACCAAGCCCGGGACCTTCTGGAATCTGCGGGTGCCAAGGTGGCGGGCTCGGTGAGCAAAAAAACCAGTTATGTGGTGGCTGGAGAGGAGGCCGGCAGCAAACTGGTCAAGGCGCAGGAACTGGGCATTGCAGTGCTGGACGAAGCCGCCTTGCAGGCACTTTTGCGGGCCTCATCCCCCGCGAATTTGGGTTGACGCCCGGCTCTAGCGTTGGCGCGGGTCCAGCGCGTCGCGAAGGCCGTCGCCTACCAGGTTGAAGGCCAGCACGAGCAGAAAGATCGACAGGCCAGGCCAGACGGCCATCCAAGGTGCGTTGTCCACATAGTTTTTGGCGGTATTGAGCATGCTGCCCCAACTGGGTGCAGGCGGTTGCTGGCCGAGCCCCAGAAACGAGAGGCTGGCCTCGGCAATCACGGCCGCCGCAATGGCCAACGTGGCCTGTACGATCAGCGGTGCGGTGATGTTGGGCAGCACGTGGCGCAACGCAATGCGCCATGGCGGGTTGCCCACAGCGCGCGCGGCCTCAATGTAGTCTTCAACCTTGATGTTGATGACCTGCGCGCGCGTCAGACGCACAAAGATGGGGGTGGCCGAAACACCTATGGCGATCATTGCATTGCTCAGGCTTGGGCCGAGAAACGCCGCCAGCGCAATCGCCAGGATGAGAAATGGACAAGCCAGAAACGCGTCAGTGATTCGCGAGATCACGGCGTCCACCCAGCCACCGACAAAACCTGCCAGCAGACCAATCGGCACGCCCAGTAGAAGGGAGATCGATACTGATACGACACCGGCCAGCAAGGAGGCCCGCGTTCCCCAGACCACGCGCGACAAAACGTCACGGCCGATCTCGTCGGTGCCAAACCAGTGGCCTGCAGAGGGTGCCTTTCGGATAGCCCCCCAACTGGTAGCAATGGGGTCCATGGGCGCAATGGCCGCGGCAAATACTGCCAGCACGATGAAGCCCAGCACGATGGCCACACCCAGCAAAGCGGCACGTCGGCGTGCAAAGCGGCGCCACGCACGCGCAGCAGGACTTGAGGGAGTCTTGACCATGCGTTCAGCCCCTCAATCGCGGATTGGCCGCAAAGTAGGCCAGATCGGCCAGCAGGTTCAGCATGATGTACGTAGTGGCAGTGACCAGCACCACGCCCTGTACCACCGCGTAGTCGCGGTTGAAAACCGAGTCCACAATCAGTTTGCCAAACCCCGGTATGGTGAACACTTGTTCGGTCAGCACCGCGCCCGACAGCAACGTGCCCAGCTCCAGTGCGCCCAGCGTGATGATGGGCGTGAGTGCGTTGCGCAGCGCATGCTTGAGTACGACCACGCGCTGACTCAGACCCTTGGCGCGGGCGGTGCGAACATAGTCGGCTGACAGCACCTGAAGCATGGCACTGCGCGTATGTCGCATCAGCACCGCAGAAATCGCATTACCCAGGACAAATGCCGGCATGATCATGGCGGCGAGGTTGGCGCCCAGGTCTTCAAACGGGCTCACATAGCCCGAGGCGGGCAGCCAGCCCAAATGCACTGAAAACAGCATGATCATCAAAATTCCCAACCAGAAGTTGGGTGTTGATATGCCCCACAATGCCAACGCATTCGCCAGCGTGTCCCACACCGTGCCCCGTCCCACTGCCGAGACGATACCCGCCGGAATGCCAATGACCAGCGCAATCAACATCGCCAGCAGGGCCAGCTCCACCGTCACAGGCAGCTTCTGCAGCACCAGTTCAAGGACTGGCTGCTGGGTGCGTACCGACTCGCCCAGGTCACCTTGCAGTACGCCGCTGATCCAGTAGCCATAACGCACCGGCAGCGGCTCATCCAGATGCATCTTGGCCCTCAGATACGCCACCACAGTCGGGTCCTGCTCTTCGCCCGCCAGAATTTTGGCGGGATCGCCGGGCAGCAGTTGTTGCAACCCGAAAATCAGCATGGAGACGACGACCAGCGTCGGCACCAGGGATGCGATGCGTTTGAGCAGGAATTCGAACATGGTCTGCGGGCGGTCAGGGTGCCATCTTCAGGCCGGTCACGCGCAGCAGGCCGTCCGGAATCTGTCGCACGCCACTGAGCTTGGCGTTGTAGGCCCACAGCCAGTTGCGGTGGTAGAGGTAGACCACCGGGCGTTCTTTCAGCACCTGGGCCGCAATCTGCTCAAAGATTTTCTTGCGTGCAACTGGGTCGCGCTGAGCACGTGACTGGTCGAGCAGCTTGTCAGTGTCAGCGCTGCAGTAACCCGCGTAGTTCAGCGGCTGCTTGCAGCCGTGGAAGCTGAACAGGTTGCCGTCCGGGTCAGGGCGACCGCTCCAGGCCAGCACATACGCGTCAAAGTCGCCTTTGTCGGCCATGTTGAGCGAAGTCGCAAATTCTGCCGACTGGATCTTGACGTCAAATCCTGCATCGCGGGTCATGGCCTGGATCACCAGAGCAATCCGCTGTGCATCGGATGTCGTGGGCGTCACCAGCGTGAAGCTCGGGTTGGGCACGCCAGCGGCCTTGAGCAAAGCCTTGGCCTTGTCCACATCGCGCTTGGGCACCGGCACATTTTTGGCGTAGTAGGCGTTGCTCGGCGCTACCCACTGGTTGCCAACCACTGCCTCGTTGTCCATCACCACCTGCGCCAGGCCCTGGCGGTCCAGCGCCAGCTCGAACGCCTCGCGCACGCGGGGGTCGCGGCCCAAGGGGTTCTGCTGGGACTTCTCGCTTTTGCCTATGTTGATGGTGATACCCTGGTAGCCGATTTCGGTGATGCGGGCGACCTTGAGCTTCTTGTCGGACTGCAACTTCTCTACATCCGACGATGCAATGCGTTCAATGAAGTCGAGCTGGCCCGCCTTCAGGTTGGCCAGGCGAACCGTGGCGTCCGGGATCGGTGTGTAGATGACCTTGCCGAAATTCACGGCAGCTTTGTTCCAGTAGCCGTCATACCTCTCCAGCGTGATGCGATCTTGGGCCACGCGGTCCACAAATTTGAAGGGACCGGAGCAGACTGGCTTGGCGCCGAACTTGTCACCCGCGGCCTGTGCTGCCTTGGGAGATACCATCATTCCGGCGCGATCGGACAGTGTTGCGAGTAACGGTGCAAACGGTGCGCTGAGGTTCAGGCGCACGGTCATCGGGTCCAGCACATCCACAGTAGCGACCGGCCCCAACTCGCCGCGCCGGTTGGATCCCGGCATGGTCTTGTGGCGCTCGATGTTGTATTTGACGGCAGCGCCGTCCAGTTTTTCACCATCGTGAAACGTCACGCCCGGACGGATCTTCATCGTCAGCGCCTTGCTGTCGGCCGACCATTCGTAGCTCTGCGCCAATTGCGGCACGATGTTGAGCTTTTCGTCAATGTCAAACAGCTTGTCGCACAGCGACGAAAACACAATGCGTCCGACAAAGCTGCGCGCCAGCGTCGGGTCCAGCACGTCGGGGTCTTCGGCCAGGCCAATGCGAAGGTTGGGCAGGGTCTGGGCCTGGGCCAGGCTGGTGAGCAGCAAAGCGGCGATCAGGGATTTTTTCATCATCAAGAGCTCCTAATGGTCAGGTTATAAATGCAGATTGCAGGCGTTGCAGCCGCACGTTCACGGCGGACGGGCGTACCGTCACAGGCGCAACGATCTCGCGCCAGAAGTGGCAGGCCACGATATGGCCGTTGTCAGCCGCAAGCGGCGGAACCTCCTGGGCGCAGATGTCACGTGCATGTTGGCAGCGGGTGTGAAACGGGCAACCTGGTGGCGGGTTGGCAGGGCTGGGAACATCACCTGCCAGCAGGATACGCTGACGAACACCGCCGGGCTCGGGCACCGGGATGGCTGACAACAGGGCCTGTGTATACGGGTGGCGGGGCTCGGCAAAAAGGCTGCGTTTGTTGGCCAGTTCGACGATGCGTCCCAGATACATCACGGCAATGTGGCTGGCAATGTGTTTGACCACCGCGAGGTCATGCGCGATGAAGATGTAGGCCAGCCCCAGGCGCTGCTGCAAGTCCTGCAGCAGATTGACCACCTGCGCCTGTACCGACACGTCCAGCGCCGAAACGGCTTCATCACAGACGATGAGCTTGGGTTCCACCGCCAGAGCCCTCGCAATGCCCACGCGCTGACGCTGACCGCCAGAAAACTCGTGCGGGTAGCGCGCGGCATGTTCTGGCGCCAGGCCCACGGTGCGCAATAACTCTGCCACACGCTCGTCATGTCGCCCGGTGTGCAGACCGTGCAGCCGCAAGGGCTCGGCCAGGATTTGCCCGACCGTCATGCGCGGGTTGAGCGACGAATACGGGTCCTGAAAAATGATTTGCATGCTGCGGCGCTGCGCACGCAAGGCGGCTGCATCCAGCGTGCCCAAATCCGTGCCCGCAAACACCACGCGTCCCTGGGTGGGTTCAATCAGGCGCAACACCAGCCGCCCCAGGGTGGACTTGCCACAGCCCGACTCGCCCACTACGCCCAGGGTCTGCCCGGCTTCAAGCGTGAGGTCCACACCGTCCACCGCACGCACCGCGCCGGTTACGCGACTGAACAGGCCCTTGCGCACTGGGTAGTGCTTCACCAGGCCGCTCACTTGCAGCAGGGGGATGGGCCTGTTCGCCACCGAGCTTTCCACTGCGTGCACGGCGCTGCCTCCCAAGGGGACGTTCTCGCCTTGGGACGACCCAGCGGCGCTCATTGCGCAACCTCGTCGGCATCAGGCGCGAGCAAAACATCTGCATCCAGTGGCGCGCGCCAGCAGGCCGACCAGTGCATCGAGCCTACGTCGCGCAGCGGTGGCTTTTCGGCAAGGCAGCGGGACTCGGCAAACGGGCAGCGCGCGGCAAAATTGCAACCCGTTGGCCGGCCCAGCAGGCCGGGCACCTGGCCTTCAATTGCGGCCAGCCGGGTCTGCTCGCCATCCAGCCGTGGCATGGAACCCAACAAGCCTACGGTATAAGGGTGCTGCGGCTGATTAAACAAGGCATGGACCGGGGCCTTCTCGACAATTCGGCCCGCGTACATCACGACCACCTCATCGGCCACCTCCGCCACCACACCCAGGTCGTGTGTGATCAGCAACACGGCAGTGCCGCTCTCCTGCTGCAGTGTGCGCATCAGTTCAAGGATTTGCGCCTGGATGGTTACGTCCAAAGCGGTTGTCGGCTCGTCTGCAATCAGCAGCCGTGGGTTGTTCGCCAGCGCCATGGCAATCATGGCGCGCTGGCGCATGCCGCCAGACAGCTTGTGGGGGTGCTCGTCCAGGCGCTGCGCGGGTGCCGGAATGTGCACGCGCTCCAGCATCTGCAGGGCCAATGCCCTGGCCTCAGCCTGAGAGAT
>JANPAZ010000272.1:0-17915 GCA_031430225.1 Rhodoferax sp.
CGCCATCGGCGACGCCGACTGGCCAGACATCATTGCACGCACCAGCACCCTGATGCAGTTGATGTTGACGGGCAAGGTATTTGAAGCAGAAGACACCGGCACGCGGGACCAGACCCTGCACGACATTGAAAGTCTCGCCAGGCGCTGCGGACGCAGCGAGGTGTCGGTGGCACACACGCTGGTCGCCTTGATGCGGGCGCACGAGACTGCCCATGGCGGCAACATCGGTGCAAGCCACTGGCTGGGCGGGCCTGCAAAGGCCGAACTATGGGCTGCACTGGGCTTGAGCCGTGGACGCGATGTTGCGACGTGGCTAGCGCAGCAGCGCCTGTCACTGCCCGCCTACATGGGGACTCTGCTGATCAGCACGCTCGGGCTGGTGAGCTGGATGCTGGTACACCATGCGGTGCCAGCGACCGGTCACTTCAATTTTGGCTGGCTGGGCCTTCTGGCCGCCGGGTTGATGGCCTTTCCGGCTTCTGAGGCCGTTGTGGCGGTGATCAACCGATTGATCAGCGAGTCGGCAAAACCACACCACTTGCCACGGCTGGCGCTCGCGCAGGGCATACCGGCCGAGCACCGCGTCATGGTGGCCATTCCCGGCATGCTGACCGGTGCCGGATCGGCTCACGCGCTGGTACACCGACTTCATCTTCATTACCTGGCCAACCCCGAAATTCAGGCTCAGTTCGCGCTTCTCACTGACTGGTGCGACGCCGACACTGTCTCATTGCCGACGGATGAGGGACTGCTGCAAAGCGCCATGGACGCCGTGCAGAAGCTCAACAGTCGCTACCCGCAAGACGTTGCCGATGCCCCGCCGCGCTTCATCGTGTTGCATCGCCCGCGCAGCCTCAGCACCAGCGAGGGGCGCTGGATTGGCTGGGAACGGAAACGTGGCAAGCTTGAACTGCTGGTGGCGGCAATGGCGCAAGCCGGCAGTCAGGCGTTTCTGGATTTAGGAAATCTGTCGGCGATTGCCCCTGGCACACCTTATCTCGTTACGCTGGACAGTGACACGCATCTGCCGCCCGGCCGACTCCGCGAACTGGTGGGCGTGGCCGCACATCCAGACAACCTGCCCCAACTGGACGCCACGGGCCTGCGCGTTGTCAGCGGGTACGGCATCCTGCAGCCCCGTGTGGCCACACCTCTTCCTGCGGCCGTGGAGTTCACGCTGTACCACTGGCTCTTTGCCGGTCAGTGCGGCATAGACCCCTATAGCGCCGCAAGCTCCGAGGTTTATCAGGATATGTTTCATGAAGGTACCTTCACGGGAAAAGGCCTGCTCCACGTGGCGGCTGTTCACGCCGTGCTAGCCGGCCGCTTGCCAGACGGGCGAGTTTTAAGCCATGATTTATTGGAAGGGTCCATGGCGCGTTGCGCTGCGGTGACTGACATTGCGTTCATTGAGGATGCACCGTTTCATGCGGATGTGGCCGCCTCCAGGGTGCACCGCTGGACCCGGGGTGACTGGCAATTGCTGCCTTTTCTGTTCAATCTGGTCCGCTACCCTTTTCCCGCCATCAATCGCTGGAAGATGTTCGACAACCTGCGTCGTTCACTGGTCGCACCCATGTCGTTGGGCCTGCTGTTGCTGTCCCTGGTGAGCACGGTGGTGTCGCCCTGGGCGGTGTTGGGTCTGGTATTTGCCGCTTTCTCGGCCGGGCCGCTGATGGGCGCAATTGCTGGCCTTTCGCCCAGCCGAGACGATTTGGCCAAGCTGCACTTTTACCGCCACGCCCTGACTGATCTGATGAGAGCCGGGTGGGGCGGACTGTGGCATGTGGCATTGTTGTTGCACCAGGCCATCCTGTCGGTTGACGCCATTGTGCGGGCGCTGTACCGCATGGCCATCAGCCACCGCCACCTGCTGCAATGGACGACTGCCGCTACCGCACAGGCCCAGGCGCAATCCACCAGCAGACTGAGCGCCACCATGCGCAAGCACTGGAGCCTGCCGGTTGTCGCAACCGTGGTGTTTGCGGGAGTCATGGTCACCGGCACATCGGAGCCTGGGCTGGCAACGGCCTTGTGCCTGCTGTGGGCGGCAACACCCGTTTGGATCTGGTGGGCCAGCCGCACCCATTCGCCACAGCCGGATGCGGCCCTGCCTGCGCAGGATGCCGCCTATCTGACAAGTCTGGCCCGCGACACCTGGCGATTATTTGAACGCTGTGTGGGGCCGCAAGAAAACCATCTGCCACCCGACAACCTGCAAGTCACACCCCACGACATGGTGGCGCACCGCACATCGCCCACCAACATCGGGCTGTATTTACTCAGTGCCGCCTGCGCCAAAGAGTTTGGATGGATCAGCACGACAGAACTCATCGTGCGGCTGGAAGCCACGCTGGGTACGCTAGACCGGCTCGAACGATACCGTGGCCACTTTATGAACTGGTATGACACCGAGACTTGTGCGCCCCTGTTGCCCATGTATGTCTCAACGGTGGACAGTGGCAACCTGAGCGGTCATTTGCTGGCCGTGGCCCAGGCCTGCAAGGCATTTGCAACGATGTCTGACACCACCTCTGACGACGATAAGTCAAGACTGGAGGCCGTGGCCGACCGTTGTGAAGTTTTTGCATGGGCCGCCGAGTATGGTTTTTTGTACCACGCCAAACGCCACCTGTTGCACATTGGCTTCCGTGTGGCCGAACAGCAGCTGGATGCATCCTTCTACGACCTTCTTGCGTCCGAGTCACGCCTGACGAGTCTGCTCGCGATTGCCAAAGGCGACGTGCCCGTCAAGCATTGGTCCGCCCTGGGGCGCCCGTTCTACGCCGTCGGCACCCAGGCTGGGCTGCGATCGTGGTCGGGCTCGATGTTCGAATACCTGATGCCCACTCTCTTGATTGATGAGCCCGTTGGCAGCGTGCTTCACGATGCCTGCCAGGTGGCGGTGCTGGAACAGATGGCGTTTTCGCGTACGCAGGAAGTACCCTGGGGCATATCTGAATCAGCCTATGCAGCCAGCGACCACACGCTGGCCTACCAGAACGCCCCCCAAGGCGTGCCGCGCCTGGCGCTGCGACGTACCCCGCCCGATGAACTGGTGATTGCGCCCTATGCCACAGCGCTTGCGGCATCCATGGCAACAGGCGCTGTGCTGACCAACTTTGCGGCCATGGAAAAACTGGGCGCGCGCGGCGCATACGGATTCATCGAAGCCCTGGACTTCACGCGCTCCAGACAGGCTGGCAATGAAGCCTTCACGCGGGTGGAGACTTTCATGGCGCACCACCAGGGCATGACCCTGGTCGCGCTGTCCAATCTGCTGCTGAACGGCGTCGCCCAACGCTGGGGCATGGCCAACGCCCACATGGAAGCGGTCGCGTCGCTGCTTCACGAGCGCGCCCCGCGTGAGGTCTCCCTGTTGTATGAGCCCCCCACCGGTCGAGTGCTTCGCGTTCGGGAACGTCGCACCATTGGCATGCTGCGCGACATCGTGCCCGGCGTGAGTGCGATTGAGCCCACACACATGCTGTCAAACGGTCGGTACGGGGTTTCACTGCGCGCAAACGGCGCGGGGCGGAGTCATTGGGGAGTCAACAGCATCAACCGTGGGCGCGACGATGCGCTGCGCGACGCGAACGGAAGTTTTTTCTATCTGCGATGGAACCCGCATCAGCGTCCGGTCTCCATCACGCAACATCCTGCACCCGATCCAGATGCGAGCTATAAGGCCGTCTTCCACGCAGATCGCGTGTGCTTTGAGGCCACCTGGCCCCATGTGCAGGCGCACACCACGGCCTGGGTCAGTCCGGAAGACGATGTGGAGTTTCGCCAGATCGAGATTCGCAATCCAGGCGAGCAGACACTTGAGGTCGATCTGATTTCAGCGTTTGACATCACCCTGGCCGATACGCGAGCCGATGAGGCGCACCCCGCGTTCAGCAACCTCTTTATCAAAGCGCAATGGCAGGTGGCACAGCAGGCACTTTTGTTTGAGCGCACACCGCGCCTGCCGTCAGAGCCGGCGATGAAGGCGGCGCATTTTCTCGCAGAGGTACAGGCCGACGTCATGGGCATCGAGATCCAGACCGACCGGCAGCAGTGGCTCGGACGAAACCAGCCAACGGGCCATCCCGTCGCATCGCTCATACCAGCGCCGGAGCAACCAGATACCAACGTGGCGGGCGACGACCCCCGCGTCACACTGAACACGGGCCTGGACCCGGTGTGCGTCTTGTGTGTTCGCATACGCATTGCGCCGCACGCCAAGGCACGGTTGACCTTTGCCACCGCGGCGTCTGACAACCACGGCACGCTTCAGGCCGTGATGGACAAGTACCGCCAATCCAGCAATGTGCAACGTGCGTCACTGATGTCTGCCACGCTCACCGGAATCCGCCTGCGCGCGCTGCGCGTGAGTGCGGAAAACTTCGCGGCGATTCAGTCGCTGACGACGGCACTGGTGTTGAGCCTGACGCGGCCACAGCCCGTGGCAGAGCGATTTGCGGGTGCGGCGATCGAGGTCTGTGACCGGCGGCTGTTGTGGCGTTTTGGCATTTCGGGCGATCGTCCTCTGGTGCTGGTGTCCGCCGGTGTCACGCAAGGCCTTGGCCTGCTTCGCTCACTGGCACAAGCGCTGCGACTGTGGTCTTGGGGCGGTGTGGGCTGCGATCTGGTGGTAATGAATTCTGAGCCCGCCTCCTACCTGATGGCGTTGCAGCGGGAGATCCTGGCGCTTCGAGAGCGCCATCTGGCGGACAACGCGGCCACCGTGGGCCACGTCACCACAGCGTTTCATGTGGTGCGCACCGATGAACTCTCAGGCGACGAACTCAGCACGCTTCAAAGCATGGCCCGGATCCATTTCAATGCCGATGGAAGGCCTTTGGCGCACCACGTGCACGAGTGGCATGACGCGCACGAGCAAGCCATGCAACGGCGGCTTGCAGCACCGTACCAGCCTCTGGACCTTGCCGTAAGAGGTAGCGCGACCACGCAGACGACTCAGGGGATCTTTGATGCTGCATCAGGCGAATTCCGCTTTGACGTCAGCCACACCCTGAAGCCATCGCGTCCCTGGATCAATGTGCTGGCCAATACCGAATTTGGTGCGCAGATATCCGAGTCAGGCGGCGGCTACTCGTGGGCGGTGAACAGCCGGCTCAATCAGTTGACCCCCTGGTCCAATGACCCCGTTTCGGACCCGCCCGGCGAGTGGTTCCTGCTGCAAGACCGCAAGACCCAGGAAGTGTGGAGCATTACCCCCAATGCATGGGGCGATAGCGATGCGACCTACCAAGTGGCGCATGGCCAGGGCTATAGCGTGATCGCGCATCGTCACGGCGACCTGGAGGTTCGGGCAAGCTGGTGTGTCGACCCGTTGACCGCTGTCAAACAGGTCCGCGTCAGGTTGATCAATCGCGGGCATCGAAACCTGCATTTGCGACTGATCGGTGTTGCCGAGTGGATGATGGGGGCCAACCGGACTGACCGCAGGACGGTAAGCACCTCATTGCACAGCCTGTCGCTGGACGCCATCAGCCCAACGATGATTCCATCCAGCGACCAGAGCGGGCGTGAGCTCACCGCCCTGTTGTGCAGGCAAAGTGATCGGTCGGCCGGGTTTGGCGAAGGCACCGCCTTTTTGGCGGTCACCCGTCCGGCAGATGAGCCACAGGACTGGACCTGTGACCGGCGAGAACTGTTTGACGCTCAGGGTTCGGTCGTGTTGCCCGCCCAGTTCGGCAGGGCCGCGGGCAGCGGACTGGACCCTTGTGCGGCGTTGGCCACCCGCATTCGCCTGGATGCAGGCGAGTCCGAGGATCGGGTCTTTCTGCTTGGCTATGCCGGTAACCCGGATGCCGCCCGTGCGCTCGCGGCGCAAGCGGCCCAGGTTTCAGCCATCCAAAGGATGGAACAGGTACACGTTGCCTGGGACACGCTGCTCGGTGCCACCACCGTGAAGACGCCCGACCCCCTGTTTGACGCGTTGGTGAACCGCTGGCTTTTATACCAGGCCGTAACGTGCCGCCTTTGGGCGAAGGCCGGGTTTTACCAGGCTGGTGGTGCCACCGGTTTTCGCGACCAGTTGCAGGATGCCATGGCGCTGGCGTGGGCGTCGCCGGCCCTGCTTCGCGCGCAAATCGTTTTATGCGCGTCCCGGCAATTCCCGCAAGGCGACGTACAACACTGGTGGCATGCCCCCACGGGCGTCGGCGTTCGCACCCATTTTTCGGATGACCTGCTGTGGCTGCCCTATGCAACGGCTCACTATGTTCGCGCGACCGGAGACGCAGCGGTGCTGGATGAACCCGTCAACTTCATTGAGGGGCCGCCGATTCCCGAAGGTGCTGAGGACTCTTACGACACCCCGGCAATCAGCCCGCAGGTCGCCACGGTTTATGAACATTGCGCGCTGGCCATTGACAAGAGCCTGGCGGTCGGGGTTCATGGCCTGCCACTGATGGGCAGCGGCGACTGGAACGATGGCATGAACCGGGTTGGCATAGAAGGTCGTGGTGAATCGGTCTGGCTGGGCTGGTTTCTGTGCCGGTTGGTGGCAGATTTCGCCCCGTTTGCACGCCAGCGGGGTGACGAACCCCGTGCATTGAAATGGGAACAGGCCGCCGTGAGCTGGAAAGCGGCGTTGCTTGGACCATCGTGGGACGGCCAGTGGTTCAAGCGCGCCTTTTTTGACGACGGGACACCGTTGGGCTCGCATGAGAACACAGAGGCACGCATCGACCTGATCGCACAGGCCTGGAGTGTTCTGTCGGGCGTTGCATCGCCCGCACTACAACGCATAGCCCTGACTGCCATGGACTCGCACCTGGTTGACCCTGAGTCCGGACTGATCAAGTTACTGGCCCCTCCCCTGGCCAACGCGGTTCCCAGCGCGGGCTATATCCAGGCGTACCCACCCGGCGTGCGAGAAAACGGGGGGCAATACACCCACGCAGGCGTCTGGTCCCTGATGGCGCAAGCCAGGTATGCGACGCACCAGGCAAGCGCTTTCGATGTGAATGAGCAAGCGACCTCGGATGCGGGTGACCTGGTGTACCGCTACTTCACCCATCTGAGCCCGGCGCACCGGTCTCAACACCCTGTCTACGGGAGCGCATACGGCCTGGAGCCCTATGTGGTGGCCGGAGACGTCTACACCCAACCGCCTTACGTGGGACGGGGTGGCTGGAGCTGGTACACCGGCGCGGCCGCATGGCTGCACCGGGCCGCTGTTGAATCAATGTTCGGCTTGCATCAGACAGCGCAAGAGCTGTACTTCAAGCCCTGCATGCCGTCCCACTGGGCTGAGGCGGAGCTGACATTGCGCCGCGGTGGGCACACTCTGCACTTCATCCTGATGCGGGCGACCGCCAGCGACGCGCTGGTGGCCACTGCCCGCTGGCAGGCCAAAGTATTGAATGTTGGGCAGGTTTTGCAATGGCAGAGCCTGGACGCCAGCACTAGCCACGTCATTCCCCTGTTGCCCGAAACACGCGCTTAGCGAGGCGGCGTCCTACACAAGCAACCGTCAAAGGCTGATGCGCAAAGGCCGCACGCCACCCTAAAGTTGATTCATCCCACCGGCGCTCCCGGGCATCGGCGAATCAACCCAACAGACAGGACACTTCATGACCCATAAAACTGAACACAACAACGTCAAGCACCTTGCCGTGGCCGAGTCGCCGCGCATGGTGCTGGACGAAACCGCCCTGGACGCAGCGCGTCACAGCCTGGACCAGGGGACGATGACCCCGAGCTACGGCCCCTGGCGCAAAGACATCGTCAAGCTGCTCAACGACTCGCTGGCCACCGAGCTGGTTTGCGTCTTGCGTTACAAGCGTCATCACTTCACAGCCAGCGGCCTGGCGTCGCCCAAGATTGCAGAAGAATTTCTGGTTCACGCCAATGAAGAGAGCGCACATGCCGACCGGCTGGCCCAGCGCATCGTGCAGTTGGGCGGTGAACCAGATTTTTCGCCCGACTCGCTTACTGCGCGAAGCCATGCGGCTTACGACGACTCCTCAGACCTGAAAAAAATGATCACGGCCAATCTGATTGCCGAGCGCGTAGCGATTGAGGCCTACAGCCAGATCATCATCATGGTGGGCGACAAGGACCCCACAACACGCCGCCTGCTGGAAGATATTCTGAGCGATGAGCAGGGCCACGCCGAAGAGCTCAGCGACTGGCTTGCCGAGTAACACACCTGAACATTCAGGCACCCACATTTCACTACGCTTCACTACTTTTCACAGGAGATTCTTATGAACACACGCACCACCCTTGCTGCCATCGTTGCGGCCGTCACCCTGCTCACCGCCACCGGCTGCGCCGTCAGCCGTGGCCAGGAGACTGCTGGCGCCTATATCGATGACACCGGCATTACCACGATGGTCAAGTCCCGCTTTATCGAAAACAAACAGGTTGACGCAGCTTCCATCAAGGTCGAGACGCTCAATGGCACGGTCATGTTGTCAGGCTTTGCCAAGAGCAGCCTGGAGCGCAACACCGCCGAAGGCATTGCCCGCGGCGTAAAGGGTGTCAAGATGGTCAAGAACGAGATCGCTGTTCGCCCCTGATCTCCGGCGCCCTGGCGCCTGCAACTGTCCCAAGCCCCATGAACTGCTTTGCAGTGATGGGGCTTTTTTGTCGGGCTGGCTTTCTTCGCGGCAGATAAAATCCAGAGCAGATCAACCTCTGGATGAAGCATGAAATTTGCCACGTGGAACGTCAACTCGTTGAATGTCCGACTACCCCAGGTGGTCGACTGGCTTGCGGCCAACCCGGTAGACGTTCTCGCGCTGCAGGAACTCAAACTGACAGACGACAAGTTCCCGGTTGACGCGTTCACTGCCGCAGGCTATTGCGCCCAATGGTTTGGGCAAAAGACCTACAACGGCGTTGCCCTGCTGTCGCGCGCGCCGGTCACATCGGTCGTCAAGAACATTCCCGGCTTTCCTGACGACATGTCGCGTGTCATCACGGCCACGGTTGCCGCGCCGGGTGGCGATATCCGCGTCATTGGCGGTTACTTTCCCAATGGTCAGGAACCAGGCAGCGACAAGTTCGAATACAAAATGAACTGGCTCAAAGGCTTGCGGGACTGGATACGGACCGAATTACAGGCCTATCCACGCCTGGTCGTCATGGGCGATTACAACATCACGTTTGACGATGCCGACGTGTGGGACCCGGTGGGGCTGAAGGACACGATTCATTGCACGGAAGAGGAGCGCTACCACTTGCGTGCGCTCCTTGCGATGGGGTTGCATGATTCTTATCGCCTGTTCAAGCAACCCGAAAAAAGCTACTCGTGGTGGGACTACCGTGACTTTGGTTTCCGGCGCAACCGGGGTCTGCGCATTGACCACATTTTGGTCAGCGAGGCACTCAAACCAATGGCCACTGCCTGCACCATTGACAAGCTGCCGCGCAAGAACGAACGCCCCAGCGACCATGCACCCGTGGTGATGGACCTCAATTTGCTACAAACTTGATAGCTAACTACCTATATTATTTAGGGGCCTTAGCCCACTTTTTCTACTTTTTATCATTTTTCTTGGCGGAATACATCGCCATGTCACTGCGGTGCGTGACGGACTCCACCGTGTCGCCAGGCAGTGCCTGAACCAC
Organism: Rhodoferax sp.; assembly: GCA_031430225.1. Lineage (GTDB taxonomy): Bacteria > Pseudomonadota > Gammaproteobacteria > Burkholderiales > Burkholderiaceae_C > JANYCG01. The sequence continues at coordinate 9,595 of JANPAZ010000272.1, forward strand.
TCCCACGCTGATGCTGGCTTTCAGATTGGCCCCGACTGAAGTCCAGTCAAAATTCTTGACGGCCAACCGGATGCGCTCGCATACCTGCTGGGCAGTCTGCAAGTCGGTGTGCTTGAAGGCTATGACGAACTCATCGCCCGCCAGGCGTGCCGGCATGTCTTCTTCACGCACATGGGCCTTGAGCAACAGTGAAATCCGCTTGAGCACTTCATCGCCCACCTGGTGCGAATAACCGTCATTGATCTGTTTGAACTTGTCCACATCAATCAGGGCAATGCACGTGGGCCTGCCACTTTCGATGCCATGGCTCAACAAGGTGGCAGCGTACTGCTCGAAGCTGCGCCGGTTGGCAATGCCAGTGAGCGCGTCCTCAAGTGACAGCCTCTCCAGTTGGCGGGCATTCAACTCCATCTCCAGCATATTTTTTTGCTGCTGGCGGTGGTCCACCTGCCAGGCCACCACTCTCTCGCGGCCCTCCAGGCAATCGGTTCGGATCAATTGCTCGCGCAGTCGCAGGCGGCGCATTTCATCCAGTGCCTGGCCGTTATCGCCCTGCTCCACAAAGAGCTGCGACACCAGCAGATGCCCCAGGCAAGCCAGCTGCTCATGTTCGACGTCGACCGCGACCTCAATCATTTTTTGTGCATGCGCTGTGGCGGTGGGCAGGTCTTTCTCGGCCCACGAAATTTCTGACTTCAGCCAGAACTCAAGCGCGTTGAGCCAGGTCACGCTGCCGTATTGGCGGGCGTTCAAAGTCAGGGCGTCAACGCCCGCCATGGCCAGGCGCAGGTTGCCCTGCCAGCAGTCTTCAAGGCAGGCTGAAAACGCCACGACGGCGTTGGTCGTGATGTTGGCGTTGCGCTGCTCGACCAGTGCCGCAAATGTGCAGCGCAATTCGCACACGGCCTTCAAGGGCGGCAAGTGCCCGGTGTAATAGCGCTCGTAAAAAATGCGGATGACCTCTGACCACCACTGATTCACACGCGGCTGAAAGGTGTCCAGCGGGGGTTTGGCCGTGTGGGCAATTTGCAATGCTGCGGCAAACGCCTGTTCTGCCTTGTCAAAACTGCGGCTCCAGTAATACGCAATACCCAGGTAGTTGTACGACAGCACGCTGTGATCGCCACGCGGTAATAGTTCGCTCAGACGCACGCTGAGAAGGGCCGCCTCGACGGCTTCTTCGTTACGCCCCAGGTTGATGGACACAATGGCGTGCGTGGTCAGGGCCATGACTTCACCGGAAGCATGCTCAAGCTGCTGGAAAATCTGGGCCGCCCGCTGGCTGGCGCGGTGGGCACGGCGGTAGCGCGAGACCATCCGGTCACAGTGCGCCAGGCACAGCAACGCGCTGGCTTCAAAATAACTTTGCTTTTGCGCTTCGGCTGCCTTGAGCACGTTCAGGGCAAGTTCCCTGCCGGTTTGCACATTGCCAGCATCAAGTGCCGCATGCGCATCAGAAAGCAACCGCTCCAAATCATCAGTGGGCAGTACCAAGACATCTTTTTTCATGATGTCGCAAGCTTAACCCAGCACACGTTTTACTCGAGGCCCAGCTCCTGAATTTTGCGTGTGATTGTGTTTCGGCCAATGCCGAGTTTTTGCGCCGCCTCGATGCGCCGACCTTTGGTATTGGCCAAGGCCGTCAAGATGAGTTTGGACTCAAATCTGCGCGTCAACTCGTCCCACACGTCGTGCCTGCCCGCTGCCAATAACACCACGGCCTCGGCTTCAAGACCAAGCTCCCAACTCGTGCCACCCGTTAGCTGTGTGATGGCGGACAGGCCGGACACTGTTGAGTCAGACGCCAGGGCGTCTGCAGCCCGCACGCCCGCTGAAGGCGTATTGGTGCCAATTGATACAGCAGCTGATACCAAAACGACGTCGTGGCCATCATGACCCGCCGATGAACTGGCATGGTCCGCAACGTCCCCGGAAGTGACCGCCACTTCGGGCGGAAGGTCTTTGGGCTCAATCACCTGGGCCGGTGCCATCACCGTGAGCCAATGACAAATGTTTTCAAGCTGACGCACATTGCCCGGAAACGAAAACGCACCCAGCCAAGCCAGCGCAGCATCTGAAATGCGCTTGGGTTCCACCCCCAATTGCTGGGCACTTTGCTGCAGGAAATGACGTGTGAGCATGGCGACGTCTTCCTTGCGCTCGCGCAGCGCGGGCAGGCGCAGCCGGATGACGTTAAGGCGGTGGAACAAATCCTCGCGGAACGCGCCGTCTTTCACGCGCTGCTCCAGGTTTTGGTGTGTCGCGGCGATGACGCGCACGTTGGCCTTCACGGCGCTGTGCCCACCCACGCGGTAAAAGTGGCCATCGCTCAAGACCCGCAACAAACGGGTTTGCAGGTCAAACGGCATGTCGCCGATTTCATCCAGAAACAGCGTGCCACCATCAGCTTGCTCGAAGCGGCCCCTTCGCATGGTCTGCGCACCGGTGAAGGCACCCCGCTCATGGCCAAACAGCTCGCTTTCAAGCAAGTCTTTGGGAATGGCTGCCGTGTTGATGGCCACAAAAGGCCCATTGGCACGCGGTGAATGCTTGTGCAGCGCCCGCGCCACCAGCTCTTTGCCCGAGCCCGATTCTCCGGTGATCATCACGGTCACATTGCTCTGGCTCAGGCGACCAATGGCACGAAACACATCCTGCATGGCACTGGCCTGCCCCAGCATCTCGGGGGCGTCGCCCATGCGCTCTTCAGCGACTTCCTCGCGCTGGCTTTCTTCCACGGCACGGCGGATCAGCTCCACGGCCTTGGGCAGATCGAAGGGTTTGGGCAGGTACTCAAAAGCTCCACCCTGAAACGCCGACACGGCGCTGTCCAGGTCAGAAAACGCCGTCATGATGATGACCGGTAATCCGGGGTGTTTAGCCTTGACCTTTTCCAGCAGGTCGAGCCCCGAGCCCCCCGGCATGCGGATGTCGCTCACCAGTATTTGCGGGCCTTCATCGTCACCGGCTTCGTTCAGCGCGGTGATGACGTCTTTGGGGTTGGTAAAACTGCGGGTGGGAAGGTTTTCTCGCAGCAGCGCCTTCTCCAGCACAAAGCGAATGGACTGGTCATCATCTACTATCCAGATCGGCTTCATGTTGTGCGTGTTCCCTGTTCATGCCGCCTGGATAAGCATCAAGGCAGCGGTATCAAAATCTGAAAATCCGTACGTCCCAGAACGCTTTCACACTCGATCGTGCCGTGATGCTGCTGGACAAAGGTTTGTGCCAATGTCAGCCCCAGCCCGGACCCGCCCTCCCTGCCCGACACCAACGGGTAAAAGATGCGCTCCTTGATCGAGTCTGGTACGCCAGGCCCGTTGTCAATGACATGCAATTCCAGTGCCAACCGGTAGCGCTGTTTGCCAAAGGTGATCTGACGCACGACCCGGGTCTTGAAAGTGACCTCGCCGTGGCCCGCGGCGATCAACTCCACCAGCGCTTGGCAGGCGTTGTGGGCAATGTTGAGTACCGTCTGTATCAGCTGTTCCCGGTCACCCCGAAATTCAGGGATCGACGTGTCGTAATCACGAACGACCTTCAGGCCTTTGGGAAACTCCGCAAGAATCAGGGAACGCACTCGCTCGCACACTTCGTGAATGTTGACATCGCCCACCAGATGGGGCCGCCGGTGAGGTGCCAGAAGGCGGTCAACCAGGGTTTGCAGGCGGTCAGCCTCGTGAATGATGACCTGGGTGTACTCGGTCAGCTCGCGGGATTCAATCTCCATCTCCAGCAATTGCGCCGCACCGCGGATGCCACCCAGCGGGTTTTTGATTTCATGCGCCAGGTTGCGGATCAGCTCCTTGTTGGCTTGTGCCTGGTCGGCCAGGCGCTCCTCCCGGTCCTGACGGGCCTGTTGCTCCTGCGGCAGCAGTTCAACAATGACTTCGCTCGTCAGCTCCGTCTGCGTGACGATCACGTGGACCGGAATCGCCTCGTGGTTCAGGCGTTTGAGCCACGCGTCATAACGCAGCGCGGCAAAGGCATTGCCCCCCGCGCCTTCCAGCGCACTCTTGAGTAAATGAGGCTCGGTGAAGCTGTCCGGGAAGTGTGAACCCTCAATGGTTCGCCGCGATGTGCCTAGCGCGTCTTCAAGCGCCGAGTTGGCAAACAGCACGGTACCTTCGCTGTGCACAACGGCCACCAGCGTGGCCAGCAGATCAAAAGAGTGGAATCTTGCGCCGACCGACGTGGTGCTGACTGCAACCGCTTTGGGCTGAGCGCCTTTGGCGGCAACGGGCATGGGGGAAGATGCAGATGGCTTGTTCAAGCCGTCCATTTTGCCCCAGATTATTTACCTGACGACAGGGGCCGCAGCAGCGGAACCCGGGTTGCCGCCGGCGCGGCCCAACTCACGGCGAATGCCTGCGATGTCGCTTTCATTGCGAGCCAGACTGGCTTTCATGTCGGCCACACGATCGATGTATTTTTGGTGGTTGCGGGCCTCGCCGCCCTGTTTTTCAGGTTCACCGTTGTTGTACTCTCGCAGCAAATCGGCTTGACGTGCCTCTGCCTTTTTGAGCTCGGACTCCAGAATCTGGCGCGCGTCTGAATCTCTGGAACGCTGATCGCTGGCGTCCACGCGTTGACCCGCTTGCGAGGCCGATGCCACTTTCATGGACTGCGTACCTGCAGCGGCGGCGGCGGCCGCTGGCGTTGGCCGGGTGCCCTGAACGATGGTCACGTTACCACCTTCCATGAGCTTGCAGCCGCGAGCTCTGGGGTCTTGCAGGGTGTTCGTGTAGACGTTATTGTCGCACCGGTAGATGCGCTCCTGCGTCTGGGCGTTTGCTACAAAGAATGCAGCAACCAGTGACAGGGCCAAGGGCGCAGCACGAGGGATCAGGGAAATCGGCAAAGTGTTTTTCATACTATCTCCAAGCATCAAAAATGCAGGGACGGTCGGCCAGTATGCGTCAAATCACGGCGAATTCAAACTAACAGGGTCTTTCACAAAGCAAAAGAACGGCCGAAGCCGTTCTTTTTGTGCGACAAATTGTAAGTACCCGATCAGGCTTACAGCGAGTAGTACATGTCGTATTCCACCGGATGCGGTGCCATACGGAAGCGGGTCACTTCAGCCATCTTGAGCTCAATGTAGGCATCGAGCATGGAGTCGGTGAACACGCCACCCTTGGTCAGGAAGCTGCGGCCCTTGTCGAGGTACTCCAGCGCCTGATCCAGGCTGTGGCACACGGTAGGTACTTTTGCATCTTCCTCGGGAGGCAGATGGTAGAGGTCCTTGGTGGCTGCTTCGCCGGGGTGAATCTTGTTTTCCACGCCGTCCAGACCCGCCATCATAAGTGCCGAGAAGCACAGGTAAGGGTTGGCAGACGGATCGGGAAAACGCGCCTCGATGCGGCGACCTTTGGGGTTGGCCACAAACGGGATTCGGATCGATGCCGAACGGTTACGCGAACTGTAAGCCAGCTTGACCGGTGCCTCAAAGCCAGGAACCAGACGCTTGTAGCTGTTGGTGCCGGGGTTGGTGATGGCGTTCAGTGCACGGGCGTGCTTGATGATGCCGCCCACGTAGTACAGCGCGAAATCAGAGAGGCCTGCATAGCCGTCGCCGGCAAACAGGTTCTTGCCGTCTTTCCAGATGGACTGGTGCACGTGCATGCCGGAGCCGTTGTCGCCCGCGTAAGGCTTGGGCATGAAGGTCGCGGTCTTGCCATAGGCATTGGCCACATTCCACACCACATATTTCAACACCTGCGTCCAGTCAGCGCGCTGAACCAGCGTGCTGAAACGCGTGCCAATTTCGTTCTGGCCAGCGCCCGCCACTTCGTGGTGGAACACCTCAACCGGCACACCCAATGACTCGAGAATCAAGGACATTTCAGCGCGCATGTCCTGCGTGCTGTCAACCGGTGGCACGGGGAAATAGCCGCCCTTGACGGTAGGACGGTGGCCGCGGTTACCGCCTTCAAGGACCTTGCCGCTGTTCCACGGGGCTTCGTATTCGTCAATTTCAAAGAAGACTTTGCCTGGCTCATTGGCCCAACGCACACCGTCAAAAATGAAGAACTCTGGCTCGGGGCCGAAGTAAGCGGTGTCGCCAATGCCTGAGGCCTTGAGATAGGCTTCTGCACGCTTGGCGATAGAACGGGGGTCACGGTCGTAGGCCTTGCCGTCTGAGGGCTCGACTACGTCACAGCTCATGAACATCGTCGTTTCTTCAAAGAAAGGATCGATGTTGGCGGTGTTGGGGTCAGGCATCAGCTGCATGTCGGAGGCTTCAATGCCCTTCCAGCCAGCAATGGAGGAACCGTCAAATGCATGGCCCGACGTGAACTTGTCTTCGTCGAAGTGGGACACGGGCACGGTCACGTGCTGCTCTTTGCCACGGGTATCGGTGAAACGGAAGTCAACAAACTTGACCTCGTTCTCTTTCACCATCTTCATCACGTCTGCGACGGTCTTGGCCATCAAATACTCCTGTTGATCGGTTATGAAAAAAACTTACCTAGCCGTGAATGCAGTTTTTATGCCATCACGGCCCCTTGAGCATTTTTGCCCATTACTTCATCCGCCTTCTATTTTGCCCTGACTTGGGTCCCGTTCCGCCGGACGCTGATCAGCGAAACACCAGAACTTCACATTTAATATGCACCTATATGGTGCACATCCAAGAATGCACGAATATGGTGCCCTTTAGCTGCGCACCACTTCCGGGCCAAGACGCGCATTGAATTTTTCCAGCCCCTTGAGCATGGCCGGATAGGCCGAATCGACCAAAGCGGGCGCACCCTTGACACCGAGCTCAATGTGTCGCCCATGCTGTGGATGATCGACGCTGGGCAGGCTGAAGACCTTCACTCCGGCGTATGCGCTCTCAAGTTCCTCCATGAGTGGCGTCAGCGTGGCTTCCATCGCGCCAAATACGATGACAGATTTCTCTACCCAGGCACCGGTCTGGAACAGGTGTTTGTAATGCGTTTCCAGCACCCATTCCATCATCGGCCATGCCATCACCGGAAACCCCGGCACGAAATGGATGCCCCCACGCTCCCCCACTTTGTGTGGGTCACTGCCCCCCGGGGGGGCTAATTCCCCTTGGGGCGGCCCGGCGGGGAATTGCGCGCTGCCAGACCCGTTCCAGCACGTAAAGCCGGGGATTTTGTTGTACGGGTTCGGAATGATCTGCGCGCCCACGGGGAACACGCCCATGTTCAGTCGGTGAATGTTGTCGGGCCGATCCGGCTCGTACACGGTACCCTGCTCCTTCGCGGTGTCCTGCATGCGCTCGCGGATCAGGGCTTCAGCTTGCGGGTGTAACGCCAGTTCAACGCCCAGCGCCTTGGCGGCGCACTGCCGCGTGTGGTCATCCGGAGTGGCACCGATGCCGCCCGTGGAAAACACCACATCGCCCGACGCAAATGCCCGCTTCAGGCTGGCGGTGATGCGGTCTGGCGAATCGCCCACATAGTCGGCGTAATCGAGCTGCAGCCCGCGTGCGCCCAGCAGTTCAATGGTTTTGGGCAGGTGTTTGTCGGCGCGTTTACCCGACAGAATTTCGTCGCCGATGATGATGAGACCGAATTGCATGGTTATTGCCGGGTTGGGGAAGTGGGAGGAGCCGGGGGCGCTGGCGCAAGAGAAGGCAATACGGGTGGTGCCGGAGTCGCAGCTGGTGCAGGTGGTGCAGGCGGGATATTTGCTACATTATCTATAGCTGGTAACGCACTGGATAAAGGGGGCTGTGCCGCATTTTTCTTACGAAGCTGCTCCAGTGCCGCCAGTGTGTAATGCGCAAACCACAGCGACGAGAACGCAAACACCAGTGTGTACATCCAGATGGCCACCGGCACCAGAATGGGTGCCATGGCAATGAACATCGCGCCCGACGCCCACAACACGCTGGGCGCTGCGCCCAGATAGCCACTGATCACGCCGATGCTCAGCAAGTTGGTTTTGTGATCTTTAAATATCTGGCGGCGCTCTTCGGGGCTGGCATGGTCCACCAAAGAGTCATATGACATCACACGGTAAGTGAGCCAGCCCCAGATCAGGGGGGGCAACACCAGAATCAACGGGGGAATCAGCCAAAGCGGAATGGACACCAGCATCGCAATAACCGCCAGCAGCGTAGAACCCAGCGACCAGAAAACGCTGGCCACCATGGAGCCGCCCTTTTTGCGCTCCAGCTTCGCAAAACGCCGCTCGGCCACCAACGCCACCATGGCCGGCGTCATGAGCCAGGCGACAAACAACAAAGACGTGATCACAATCACCGGAATCGCCAGAAACAAAACCACCACGGGTGCCAGAACAATGCGCAGGTTGCTCAGACCCAGCCCTTCCAGCCAGCGGAT
>JANPAZ010000273.1:0-2691 GCA_031430225.1 Rhodoferax sp.
GAGCGGGCCCTGCGCTGGGCGTTGAAAGAAGGCTTGCCGTCACCCCTGTTTGCCCCGGCCATGAAGATGGGGCAAATGGTGCGTGGCCTGCTGCCCGAGTCGCTCAAGAACAAGGTGCCAGCAAAGCAGAACGCGGGGGCCTGGCCAACGCGATCGCATGCACGAAAGGTGCTGCTGCTTAAAGGCTGCGTGCAGCCCGCGATGATGCCCAACATCGACAGCGCGACCGCGCGCGTGCTCGATGCAGTGGGCGTTCAGTGCGTGATCGCGCCGCAGGCAGGCTGCTGTGGTGCTGTCAAGTTTCACCTGAACGACCAGGTGGGTGGCATGGCCCAGATGCGCGCCAACATTGATGCCTGGTGGCCGCACGTAGAAGGCAATCAGCCCGTGGAGGCTATCCTCATGAACGCTTCAGGCTGCGGTGTCACGGTCAAGGAATATGGGCATATTCTGAAAGACGACCCAACCTATGCCACCAAGGCGCAGCGCATCAGCGAACTCACCAAAGACCTCAGCGAATGGCTGCCTGAGCTCTCGAGCAAATTGCGTGGCAAGGTGGATGCGACTGTTGTGAACAAGCAGGGTCAGGTGGCTTTTCACCCGCCCTGCACGTTGCAGCATGGCCAGCAGCTCCGGGGTGGTGTGGAGACACACCTCAACATGCTGGGCTTCAACGTGAAAGTCGCCAGCAACGAATCTCACCTGTGCTGTGGGTCAGCCGGAACCTACTCGGTGCTCAACCCTGATATTGCCTACCAGTTGCGCGACCGCAAGCTTGAGCACCTGGGTGATCTGCAGCCCTCTGTCATCGTCAGTGCCAACATTGGTTGCATCACCCACTTGCAAAGCGGAACCAGCACGCCCGTGAAACACTGGGTTGAGGTGCTGGACGCCGCCTTGCAGGCCCATTAAAGCCCCGGCCACAACCCAGTTCAGCGGCTTACTGGAATACTTCGAACAATCCGGCCGCGCCCATGCCGCCGCCCACGCACATGGAAACCACCACGTGTTTTGCCTTGCGGCGGCGACCTTCCATCAAGACGTGGCCTGCCAGCCGTGCGCCAGTCATGCCAAACGGGTGGCCAATGGCGATTGATCCGCCGTTGACGTTGTAGATGGCCGGGTCGATGCCCAGCTTGTCGCGCGAATAAAGACATTGGCTGGCGAAAGCTTCATTGAGCTCCCACAAGTCGATGTCCTGAATCTTCAGGCCATGGCGTTGCAACAGACGGGGAATGGCAAACACCGGTCCGATGCCCATTTCGTCGGGCTGACAACCTGCCACCGCCCAGCCCTTGAACGCGCCCAGGGGTTGCAGCCCACGTCGCTCGGCTTCCTTGGCTTCCATCACAACCACCGCCGCGCCGCCGTCAGATAACTGGCTGGCGTTGCCAGCCGTCACCCATTTGCCCGGGCCTTTCACGGGCTCCAGTTTGGCCAGACCTTCCAGCGTGGTCTCGGGTCGGTTGCACTCGTCGCGGTCTACGACCACGTCCACCATCGACTCGGCCTTGGTGACTTTGTCGACCACTTTCATCTGCGTCTTGACGGCGATGATCTCGTCCTTGAATTTGCCCGCTTGCTGCGCTGCAGCCATCCTGCGCTGCGATTCCAGGGAGTACTCATCCTGGTACTCGCGGCTGATGTTGTAACGCCCGGCGACCACGTCGGCCGTGTCGATCATGGGCATCCAGAAGTCCGGGTACAGGTCCGTCAGGCGGGGGTCGCGGCCACCGCCGCCACCCCCCTGGAAGCTGATCGAATCGACGCCACAGCCCACCACCACGCTGGCACCTTCCTCAACAATGTGATGAGCCGCATTGGCAATGGCATTCAGGCCGGAGGAGCATGCCCGGTGCAGCGTCACGCCCGATGTGGTGACCGGCAGGCCGGCCAGCAACGCGGCGGCACGCGCCACATTGCCTGAAGCCGCAACGCAGCCGGCGATAACGTCCTCCACCTCGGCAGGGTCGACGCCCGAGCGCTTGACGGCGTGTTCGATGGCATGGCCCAGGATGGCCATATTTGATGTGTTGTTGAATCCGCCGCGCATGGCCTTGGCCAAGCCGGTGCGGGCATAAGAAACGATGACTGCCTGGCGCATGAGGTCTCCTGAGTAGTTTTGAAAATAGCTAGCCACTATTGTGGACGCGTTTTAACCCCTTCCCTACCGCGCTGGCGACACCGCGCGGGCGAACTGTTCGGTAGGCCAGTTTTTTCCAGACTCTGACCAGTGATGCCGAACACTACTGACATCCCGTTGTCAGCAGGGGTGGCGCAGCATCAACCTCCTCAACAACAACTTTGGAGTTATCCATGAAATCCGCCATCACCTGGTTTGAAATCCCGACCGCCAGCCTTGCAGCCGCCCAGACTTTTTACGAGACTGTTCTGGCCTGCAAGCTTCGCCCCGAAGACATGGGGCCATCCAAAGGCGCGGTGTTCCCCTATGACGGCGAAGGAGCCGTGGGCGGCGCGCTGTTGTGCGGACCCAGTGCGCCAAAACCCGGCGCAAGCGGCCCGCTGATTTATCTGGATGCTTCGCCCTCGCTGGATGACGCTGTGAGCCGCGCCCTGGCCGCAGGTGCCAGCTTGGCGTGCCCGCGGGTGGCGTTGCCGCCGGGCATGGGCTTCTTTGCCCACATCATTGACCTGGATGGCAACCGGGTCGGCCTGCACGCGCTGGCCTGA
>JANPAZ010000274.1:0-2039 GCA_031430225.1 Rhodoferax sp.
GGGCAGCGTCCACCACAGGCTGACCGGCACGCCCTGCGGTGTGAGGAAGGCCAGCGCATAACCGGCAAGGCCAAAGTAGGCCGCGTGGCCCAGCGACACCAGACCCGTCACGCCTTGCAGCAGGTCCAGGCTCATGGCAAAGATCGCCATGATCATCATGCGCGTAACCATCTGGGTGTAGAAATCGGTACCCACAACGGGAAAGGCGGCGAGGGCGATCAGGCCCAGGACCAGCACGAGTTGAATGCTGCGCGGCAAAACTTCCAGATTTGATTTTGTAGCGCTCATTGCTTAAAGAGTCCTTCGGGCTTCCACAGCAGTACACCCGCCATCAGCATGTAAACCAGCATACCCGCCACCGACGGAAGCAGCACTTTGCCAAAGGTATCGACCAGGCCCACAAGCAGGGCCGAAATCAGCGCGCCGCGCACGGAACCAATGCCGCCAATAACCACCACCACGAAACACATGATGAGTACCTGCGAACCCATGTTGGGGTACACGCTTGAAATGGGCGACGCGATCATGCCGGCAACCGATGCCAGGCCCACACCCAAGGCAAAGACTACGGCATGGATCAGCTTGATGTTGATACCCAGCGCACCGGCCATGTCGTGGTTGAATGCCCCGGCACGGATCTTCATGCCCAGCTTGGTTTTTGAGATCAGCAGGTACAAGCCCAGAGCCAGCGCGATGCACACACCCGACATGAACAGCCGGTAAACCGGGTAGGAGAGGGTATCGGTCAAGGCAATGGATGCGCCCAGAAATTTCGGGATGGTCACACCGTGTACGTCATCGCCCCAGACGATGGAGCGCAGTTCTTCAAAGATGTAGATCAGGCCGAACGTCAGTAGCACCTGGTCCAGATGATCCCGCTGGTAAAAGTGCCGAAACAGCAGCCACTCCAGCGCCAGGCCAAATACGACTGACAACACCACGCCACCCAAAATGGCCAGCGTCAGGCTGCCAAAGTAGCCGCTGAGAGAGTAAGCCAAGTACGCCCCCAGCATGTAAAAACTGCCGTGCGCCAGGTTGACCACGCCCATGATGCCGAAGATCAGCGTCAGGCCCGCAGCCAGCATGAACAGCAGCAGTCCGTACTGCACGCTGTTGAGCAACTGGATGAAAAATGTGGCGATGTCCATCTGTAGACCTGAGGAGCGCAGTCTGTCTTTATGCCTGGCGGCGCAAGGTCAATAGCAACCCGCCCATCGCCGCGAACAAGCTGCCGGTGATTCGGTTGAACCAGCGGGCCCGCCCGGCCCGGCGTAACCACGGTGCGATGCGTGCGGCAAAGACGGTGCAAAGAGCAAGCACACTGAATTCAATGGCGATGAACGTGCCGGCCAAAATGGCGAACTGGGGAGCCCAGGCGGCAGCCGGGTTCAAAAATTGCGGGAAGAATGCTGCAAAAAAAAGCAGTGCCTTGGGGTTGCTGGCACCCACCATCAGCCCTTGCAGATACAGTTGCCTCGCACTACGCAGCGCAAGTTTGCGCGGCGCATCGCCTGGTTGCCCCGGATTGCCATCGGTTTGAGGTGCCGCGTCAAAAGTCGTGACCGGACTGCGAAAGGTTTTGACTCCCAGATACACCAGGTACAGCGCGCCGATGAATTTGAAAATGTTGAACGCAATCTCAGAGGCTGACAGCAATGCCCCCAGACCCAGGGACGACAAAATCATGACGCCCAACACAGCCGTTACGCTGCCAGCGGCCGAAGCCATCGCCTTGCGTGCGCCATGGTTCACAGCGTTGGTCATGCTCATTAACATGGTGGGGCCGGGCGACAGCACCAATAAAGCGACTGCGGCAAGGTACAAAACGTAGGTGGATAGTGTCATGGTGCAGGATCGATTTCTGAAAGAGAGCAGGACTGGCCGCCAGAAACACAAAAAAGTACGGGGCCAGTCTCCAGCATCACAAAAAAGGGAGGACAAGCCTCCCTCTGTGCGCGTCGATCCAGTCTAAGCCATCTTGCAGCCGGCGCCGCTGTCTGCCAACTCCTTGGAAGCGACGCCCAGCACTTTGTTCTCTT
>JANPAZ010000275.1:0-7118 GCA_031430225.1 Rhodoferax sp.
AGACCCAACAGGGCTGCATTGCGGGCCGCAGCGCTTGGGGCACTGACCAGCGTGCCATAGTGCCCCGGCAACATGGAGATTTGGGCCGCAGTCATGGTTTGCCAACGGGCGGTCAGGAAAGCGGCGTAGGCGCGCTCGGCCTGCCCGGCATCCTGGGCGAATGCATCGAACCCGGTGCAGTTATCAAACGTCAGGCTGGCCACCTGCACGGCACATCGTACCGCTTCCACGCGGGCGATCAGGTCAGGGCGGCCCGTGCTGGCGATCTCGGTCTTGGCGCGGGCCAGCTCCATCGTGGCCACGCGGCTGTTGCCACCCAGGTAGGCCGATGAAAAGTCTTTCAAGGCGCCGTGTGAATTGGTTTGCCAGTCGGGCGGCACGGTGGGGCTGGCGCAGCCCACCAAACCCATCACAAGCATTGCTGTCGAAATTGCCGCAGTGGTAGATGCAATGGGGCTCATGGCAGCTTGAGCTCCGTGTCGCGCGCAAAAGGCCACTTGCGGTTGATCTCTTCGACCAGGCTGCCGATCTTGCGCAGGCTGGCATCGACCTCGCTGCGCAGCACCGCCAGGTCGGTGGTGGCGGCACGCACATTGCCGGCCACGCCTTTAGCCTCGGCGGCCAGCCCTTTGGTCTCAGCGGCCAGACCCTGCGCTTCGGCCAGAACCGCATCAACCCGTTTGAGGCTGTTGCGGGCATCGCCCAGCAGTGCGTTGAGCTGCACGATGCTGGCCTGCGTTTCGTCCATCACGCCTTTAGGGCCAAACACCCGCTCGTCGGCTTTGGCCAGCAGTGCGTTGGTGCGGTCGAGAGCCGCCATCACCTTTTTGGCGTTGGTGTCGCCGCCCAGCACCGTGCCCAGCACGCCATAACGCCCGGTCATGCCGCCACTGATGGAAGCTGTAATGGTTTGCACGTTGCCCAGACTGGCATTCAGGCTGGATTCAGCCCCTGTCATGGTGGCCAGGTTTTCAAGCAAGGCACGCATCGACGCCACCAGACGCGGTATCTCTGAACTGGTATCGCCCCGCAATACATTGCGCACCGAGTCAGGCGGCAGCGGCGGATCAGTCAGTACGCCGGTGAAGGCGCGGATCTTGGTTTCGCCGACCACGCCTCGTTCCATCGTGAAGATGCTGGAGGTCCGCAGCCAGTGTGCATCCTTGGCGGGGACGTCAATCAAGATCCGGGCCTTGCCCTCCGGGTTGAGTTCAATCCGTTGCACACGGCCAATCGGGAACCCCGAAAACGTCATGTCCATGCCCACCTGTACACCCTCGGAGTCGTCAGCCACCAGCACCAGCTGCTGTTTGCTCTCAAACACACCACGCGCCACCATCACGTAAATCAGAAAACCGCACACCAGGATGGCCGTGAACGCCAGCAACAGCACGGCCTTCAACTCGACATTCGCAATGGGCGGCGGCGCGGGTGCACCAGACGGGGTGGGTGGCTTGAGCTCTTCAGGTGTCATAGGTGGCGAATCTGTTCCCAGATGGTAACAACTCAGAATCCAGGCGAGGGTTTGAGTCTGCACGTATTGCCCAGGAACACCGCAGAACTGGCTTTGCCAGGCTGCCGGTGTTGCCCCCAGCAAGGGGGAAAGCGCAGCGACTTGCGTTCTCGGTCCCCTGGACCGATCCCGGGGCAGTGCGCGTAGCCGGGGGGTGAGTCATGCCTCAGATGTATTTGACGACCAGCGACAGGCCTTCGATCAATACCAGTGCCATGAACAACCGTACCGTGCCAGGCTGCACTTGCGCTGAGGTGTCAGCCTCCTGCGGGGGAGCGTCCAGGCTTGCCGCAATCGGAATCACGGCGACTGCCAGACTGAAGAAAATTGTTTTGAGAACAAAGCCCATGCTGACCGCAGGATCAAACACCTGGCCCACTGTGCGCGTGTAGTTGGCCAGGCCCCAGGGCGACAGTCCATAAACACCCACATAGGCCAGCACCAGCGCGACCAGGCTGCTGACCACGGCCATGGTCAACACTGAAAACGCGTAGGCGATCACGCGGGGTACCAGTTCATCGCGGATGCGGTCGGTCTCCAGTCCCCCCAGCACGCCAAGATCGTGCGGGACATACAGACCTGCCGTTGGTGCGTTCACCGCCAGGGCACACCGCAAGGTGACAAACAACGCGGCCACCAGGGGGATCAGCTCCAGCACCAGCACGCGCACCACCATTTCAAGGGCGTATTGCGACAGGCCGTAGTTCACCGCGGTCACCACCACAATGCGGATCAACACCAGACTGATGAGCGCCGATAGCAGAGTGAACCATGGCAGGATCTGCCAGGTGGTGATGTGAATCTGGCGCGCAATGGTTGCGCGGTTGGTGCGGTCGTAGGTGGCCCGCGACAGGATCATCACCATGGCCAACGCGCCAAAAAAGAAAACCCGACGCCAGCCATCCAGCCACGCAAGAAACTTACCTCCCAGCCTTTGCGGCCCATGTTGCAATGAAGTAAGGGTTTGACGCATTGGGGAATGATACCGACTGGCTCAGAGTCCACTGCAAAACACTGGCATGATCAGAGGCCCATGCATCCTGAAGCTCACCGTCTCTGGCGCTCACCGCGCTGGACCTTTGCCGTTTTACTAGCCGCCCTGGGCGTGCTGGGGCCGTTGTCGGTTGACACTTACCTGCCTGCGTTTTCGGGCATTGCGCAAACGCTCGGTGCTTCGCCAGTGCAGATGCAGCAGACGCTGTCGGTCTACCTGTTCGGTTTCGGTTTTATGTGTCTCTTTCATGGGGCACTGTCAGACAGCTTTGGCCGCCGGCCCATGGTGCTTTGGGGGCTCGTTATTTTTACACTGGCGTCGGTTGGCTGTGCCATGTCGCATACCATTGGGCAGCTGATTTTTTTCCGGATTTTGCAGGGCCTTGCGACGGGTGCCTGCATTGTCATCTCGCGGGCCATTCCGCGCGACATGTATGCACCTGGCGAAGCACAGCAGGTGATGAGCATGGTCACCATCTATTTTGGCGCGGCGGCAGCCGTTGCACCGCTCATTGGGGGCTGGCTGTTTGTTGGCGCGGGCTGGCGCAGCATCTTCTGGTTTCTGGCAGCTGTTGGCGTGGTGATGTGGGTGGCCAACTTCAGGTTGCTGCCCGAAACCCTTCACCTTTCGCACCGGCAGTCTTTTGATGTTCGCAACCTGATGCGGGGGTATTTGAAACTAGGCCGTGACCCCCGGTTTTTGATCCTGGCCATTGCCGTCGGTGTGCCCATCAACGGCAGCTTCATCTACATTGTGTCGACCCCCGTCTTTCTAGGTCAGCACCTGGGGCTGGCACCCACGCAGTTCTTCTGGATGTTTTTGGCCACTCTGGTGGGCATCATGGGCGGAGCCTGGGCCAGTGGCCGCCTGGCGGGCAAGATAGCGCCCAAACGCCAGATTCGCCATGGCTTCGTCGTGATGCTGTGCGCGCTGGCCATCAACCTCGCGGCCAATCTTTTGTTCAAGGCGCATGTGGTATGGGCGTTCTGGCCGCTGTCGCTGTACTGTTTTGGCTGGGCGCTGATGAACCCGGCCCTCACATTGCTGCTGCTGGACCTGCATCCAGAGCGCCGAGGCATGGCCGCGTCACTTCAAATTTTTATGGGCTCGATGGCCAGCAGCCTGACTGCAGGCGTGCTGGCACC
Organism: Rhodoferax sp.; assembly: GCA_031430225.1. GTDB lineage: Bacteria > Pseudomonadota > Gammaproteobacteria > Burkholderiales > Burkholderiaceae_C > JANYCG01. Next base: position 3,653 of record JANPAZ010000275.1, read on the forward strand.
ACTGGTGATGCATTCCACCGTATCGCTGGCCGTGATGTCGGTAGCGATTCTGGCCGTATCGCTCACAGCCTGGATACTGGCACATCGTCGCTGGCCTGAGATTGGTAAAGCGATCGCGCCTGCTTGAGTGTCAGTTTTGCGACGCAGTCACTGTATCCCGCCCGTCCGGTTTTGCCTCATTTTTGCGCATCACAGCAATGAACAGACCAGATTTCAGCCATGTCGTCAGCCATGCCTGGAGTGCAGGCAGCGGTTGCATGTCAAACCAGGCGTGGTCAACCCCGGCAAATTGCCGCACAAACGGAAACAACGCAACGTCGACGATTGAGAGCTGTGACCCGAGAAGCCAGCGGGTTTGCTGCAACTGCGCCTCCATGGGGCGGAGCAACGCGTCCAGCGCGCGGCTGCGGTGCTCTGCGGGGGTGAGTTCCGGATGGCGATTGGCGTATTTGTAGCGGTCCAGCAGCGGCTTGAACGCCTCGTCATTCAAAGTGAGCCAGCGATGCGCCTCGCTGACGTTGATGTTGGCATTGCCGCTGCCGTCGCCAAGCCAGCCATCCGGATCGCTCTGGTGTAGTGCCCATTGCATGATGTCCAGGCTCTGGTCGATCACGGTGCCATCCGGTTTGACCAGCACCGGCACCGTGCCTTTGGGCGACGCAGCCAGCAGCGCTGCGGGTTTTTGCCGCAAGGCTACCTCCACCAGGTCGACAGGCACGCCCGCATAGCGCAAAGCCATGCGCGCGCGGATCGCGTAAGGGCAGCGCCGGAACGAATACAGAACGGGCAGGGCGGGGCGCGTCATGACCGCAGTTTGATGGCCTGATCGGAGTCGCCCTTTTTGACTTCAATGAGCGGGTCGAGTCCTTTCACCATCGCAGAAAAACTGGCGTAGCCATGGTCCTTGGTGTCAAAAGTGGGGTCCAGGCGTTTGATCATCGGCCAGATAGACGCCTTGTTCACCCAGGCATCTCCCTGGGTCTCGGACAGCAGCCGGATGGCCCGCTTGAACATGTCGGCAGCAGGGTCTACCGGCGCGGGCAGCGCCGGTGGCGTCTTGACGTCAGCTTGCAGTTCGTCCGCTGCCAGAGGCGCGTCCACCAGGTTCTCGTAATAGCGGAACTCATGGCAGCTCTTGGCCCAATGGCGGTTGGTGGACTTGCGTGCGCCGATCCCGATGAGGGTGCGGCCAGCGGCCTTGATCTTTTGTGAGACCGGCATGAAATCGCTGTCGCCCCCCACGATGATGACCGTGCCAATGTGGCCAAACCGGCTGATGTCTTCCACGGCATCAAGGCAGAGTTTGATGTCGGCACCATTCTTGGCCGAGGGGCCGGGTGAAAACAGTTGAATGAGTTCAACGGCCCCTTGCAGCAAGGCATCGCGGTACCGGCCGAAATATTGCCAGTTGCAGTAAGCGCGGTTGATGGCAATGGGGCCAAACGATGCAGCCAGCTCGACAATGGCCTGAATGTCGATGAGTGGCTCTTGTGCCTTGAATCGCCCATCTGCCTTGCCGTAGGTGCCCTCGCCAAACCGGTCATCAATCAGGCTGGCGTGCAGATTTTCAAAATCCCAGTACAGCGCGACGGACTGGTTTTCTTCGCTGTCATTTTTGTTCAAAAGGAACTCCCTGTGATTGCATGTTGGCTGATGCTAACCCGCAGGGGCGGCTAATAAGGCTACAACTTTTGATTCAATGATTTTTCAATCGCTGCCACCAGCGCCGGGCTGTCGGGTGCCACTTCACCGGGGAAGTTGGCCACCACTTTACCGCTGCGATCAATCAGGTATTTGTGAAAGTTCCATTGCGGCTCTTTGCCGGTGAGCCGGGTCAGTTCAACGTACAACGGGTTTTTGCCTTTGCCCTTCACCACGGATTTGGAAAACATCGGGAACTTCACGCCATAAGTGTTGAAACAAAAGTCGGCAATCTGCTTGGCGTTGCCCGGCTCCTGCTGGCCGAAATCGTTGGACGGGAACCCCAGCACCACCAGGCCACGCGCCTTGTGCCGGGCATACAGCGTCTCAAGGCCTTCATATTGGCCGGTAAAGCCGCAATAACTGGCGGTGTTGACCACCAGCACCACCTTGCCTGCGTATTGACACAGGTTTTGCGGTGCCTCGTCTTGCAGGCGCGGGAACTGGTGTGCCAGCAGACTGGGGCAGGTGGATGACGGTGACACGGTTTGGGCCCCAGCGCTGGTGCTGATCGCCCAAAAACTGGTGACCATACTGGTACTCACGGCCCAGGCCATCAAGATGCGTTGCAAGGTTTTCATGACCTCATGTTAAACACCTTGCCGTAAATCGCTTGCGTAGGGATTTGTCTTCATCATATACTGATATTTTATACAGTAACTATGGCCAAGCCCCTACCTATAAGCTTTGCAAGAGAGATGCCATCGGTCTGGCGGGCTGATGAGCTGGCGCGCCCGGTGGGTGCGGTGGTGGCCAGCGGCCATGCGCTGCTGGATGCCCAGCTGCCTGCGGGCGGCTGGCCCGTGGGGGGCTTGGTGGAAGTGTTACAGGCGCAAAAACGATCCCAAAATCTGTCCAAAAATCCGTCCCAAGGCCGCCCGCAAAGTGGGCAACCCATCCACCGCCATGATGAATGGCGCCTGCTGCTGCCTGCACTGGCCCGCACCCGTGGTGCCGTGCTGCTGGTGGGCGCACCGTACCAGCCGTTCGGACCAGCGCTGGCCGCCCAGGGTCTGGATCCGCAGCGCCTGCTGTGCGTCACCACCCAGACCGCTGCCCAGCGCCTGTGGGCCAGCGAGCAGGCGCTGCGCTGCGCTGATGTCACTGCCGTGCTGGCCTGGTTTCCTCAAGTGGGGCCCGGCCAGGTGCGGGCCGACCAGTTGCGCCGCCTGCAAATGGCCGCCAGCACCCACAGCAAGCTGCTGTTTGTGATGCGGCCCCACGCGGCGCGTGAAGAGTCGTCGCCTGCGGTGCTGCGCCTGTGGGTGCAAGGGCCGCTACAGCAACCCAACGAGGTGCCAGACGGTGATGCGCTGGTGCTGCACATCCTCAAGCGCCGTGGCCCGCCGCTTGCGCACGCTTTGTCGCTGCCCGCCCGCCCGGCGCGACTGGCCACGCTGCTGGCCGTGTCACGCCGACGAGCGGCCGGGCTCGAGCCAGATAAGGCCGCGCCACCCCAGGCTGTGCCAAACAATCTGACCCAGTCGAAATTGGCGACCTTCCCCGCATCCGTGTCAGCCCTGAAGTCTGCGCACATGCCAAACATGCCAGACACAAGCGGGGGCACCGTCCATGCATTGGATCGCATTGCAGCCGCTGCCTGAGCCGCTACCTGAACCGCGTGCTGGCAATGCGGGTGATAAGGGTGACGATGCTGCGGGGCACGACACCGCCCCCGCGCTGGTCGATGCGCTCGGCGCTTTAGGCTGGTGGGCCCTGCAATTCACACCCAGAGTGGCGTTGGTGGACGGTGTGGTGTTGATGG
>JANPAZ010000276.1:0-13544 GCA_031430225.1 Rhodoferax sp.
CAATGGAGCGCGCGGGTGACCGCGCACCTGCACCGCATTCAGACCCAAGGCATGCTCGCGGCCCTCGAAGATATATCTGATAAAAATTCCAAACAGACCTCATCATGAAAATTACCGGTGCCCGCGTCATTGTTTGCAGCCCAGGCCGTAACTTCGTCACGCTCAAGATTGAAACCGATGAAGGCCTGACCGGCATTGGCGACGCCACCCTGAATGGCCGCGAGCTGTCGGTGGCCAGCTACCTCACCGACCATGTGATCCCGTGCCTGATCGGGCGCGACGCGCATCAGATTGAAGATATCTGGCAATTTTTGTACAAGGGCTCTTACTGGCGGCGTGGGCCGATACAGATGAGCGCGATAGCCGCGGTGGATACAGCACTGTGGGACATCAAGGCCAAGGCCGCCAACATGCCGCTGTACCAGTTGCTGGGGGGGCGCAGCCGCACCGGCGTCATGGTCTACGGCCACGCCAACGGCAAAGACATTGCGCAAACTGTGGAAGAGGTGCTACGCCACAAGGAAATGGGTTTCAAGGCCATACGTGCTCAAAGCGGCGTGCCGGGGCTGGAGAAGGTTTATGGTGTGGGCAAAAAGGGCACCCCGTTTTACGAACCTGCCGACTCTGACCTGCCCGGTGAGCATGACTGGTCATCCGAGAAATACCTGCTGCACACGCCCCAGTTGTTCAAGGCGGTGCGCAATGCCGTGGGGCCAGATATTCATTTGCTGCACGATGTACACCATCGCCTCACGCCCATTGAAGCCGCACGGCTGGGCAAGTCACTGGAGCCCTTCAACATGTTCTGGATCGAGGACGCCACGCCCGCCGAAAACCAGGAAGCCTTCAAGCTGATCCGCCAGCACACCACGACACCGCTGGCGGTGGGCGAGATTTTCAACAGCATCTGGGATTGCAAAGACCTGATTCAAAACCAGCTGATTGACTACATCCGCACCACGGTGGTCCACGCGGGTGGCATCACGCACCTGCGGCGCATTGCTGACTTTGCATCGATGTACCAGGTGCGAACCGGTTGTCACGGTGCTACGGACCTGTCACCGGTGTGCATGGGCGCAGCGCTGCACTTTGACACCTGGGTGCCCAACTTCGGCGTGCAGGAACTCATGCCGCACACCGAGGCCACAGATGCCGTGTTTCCGCATGGTTATACCTACCATGATGGATTCATGTTCCCCGGCGAGGCGCCTGGGCATGGTGTAGAGATTAACGAGACTCTGGCTGCGAAATACCCGTACCAGCGAGCCTACCTGCCCGTGAATCGACTCGCACACGACGGCACCTTGTGGAACTGGTGAACCAGAATATCAAATGAAAATGGCCTCAGGCCCACGTAAAAATTGAATAGTTTGCTACTTTTTATATAGCAATCAACATTCAAGAAGCATTCACATTGAAACCCACCTTGCGTCAGAGCATCAGCGCAAGACTCGCTTCAAGATTTTCCGAGGGCAGGCGCTTGAATCCTGAACGCGCAAAGCGCTGAAGGCGCCCTGCCACAAACGCAGTCAGGACAGACGCACTCACTTGCGCATCCACCGTCGGTGTATCTGAACCGTTGTCCTGGGCAACACCTCTCAGGCTTTGCTTCAGTATGGATTCGACCTTGTCAAAAAACTGGTTCATGCGTTGCTGCAGGCGTTCGTTTTCAAATACCAGTGCATCACCCACCATCACGCGCGTCATGCCGGGATTTTTTTCAGCGAACTGCATCAACATCGCAACCACTTTTCCAGCGTGCCGCACACCCGCACCCGCATCGACCGAGGCGGCCTCGCGTTCACCAATCTGGTTGACCAACGTAAATACCGTCTGCTCGATGAACTCGATCAGGCCTTCAAACATTTGGGCCTTACTCGCAAAATGGCGGTAGAGTGCGGCCTCGCTCACATCCAGGCGCGCCGCCAGCGCGGCAGTGGTGATGCGCTCGGCACCGGGTTGCTCCAGCATGGAGGCCAGGGCCTGCAAAATCTGCACACGGCGCTCGCCCGGTTTGGGGCGCTTGCGAACTGATGGGGTGACGGCATCGCCGTCCGTTGGTGCGGCGTTGGGAAGTGTGTCAGCGTCTGGCATGGAGGCAATGCGGGTTTTGAAATGATTCTCGCATAGCCCACCCAAGGGTTTTCGCTGACGCCGGTGCAGAACTCAATGTGAACGAATCATGGTTCCAAAAGCCTCGTCGGTGAGGATTTCGAGCAGCAGTACATGAGGCACGCGCCCATCAATGATGTGCACTGAGTTCACGCCGCTTTTAGCGGCATCGAGCGCACCGGCGATCTTGGGCAGCATGCCGCCGCTGATGGTGCCATCAGCAAACAACTCGTCGATCTGGCGTGCACTCAGGTTAGTGAGCAGGTTGCCGGCCTTGTCGAGCACGCCGCTGATGTTGGTCAACATCATCAGCTTTTCTGCCTTGAGCACGGTGGCCAGTTTGGCGGCCACCACGTCGGCGTTGATGTTGTAGCTCTCGTTATTTTCACCAAAGCCAATGGGGCTGATGACGGGGATGAAGGCATCGTCCTGCAAGGCTTTCACCACGCTGGGGTCAATGCTGACAATGTCTCCCACCTGGCCCACGTCGTGCTCCTTGCTGGCGTCTTTGTTGTCCACCATCTTGAGTTTCTGCGCGCGGATCAAGCCACCATCGCGCCCCGTCAGGCCCACGGCCTTGCCACCGGCCTGATTGATGAGGCCGACGATGTCTTGCTGCACTTCCCCCGCCAGAACCCATTCAACCACCTCCATGGTTTCGGCGTCCGTCACGCGCATGCCTTGAATGAACTCGCCTTTTTTGCCCAGGCGGTTCAGCGCAGTTTCGATCTGCGGGCCACCGCCATGCACCACCACAGGGTTCATCCCCACGAGTTTGAGCAGCACCACGTCTTCGGCAAAGTCCGCTTGCAAGGCCGGGTCAGTCATGGCATTGCCGCCGTACTTGATGACAATGGTCTTGCCGTGAAACTTGCGGATGTAAGGCAGGGCCTGCGCCAGGATTTCGGCCTTGTCGCGGGGAGCAATGTTGAGGGTGTCAGTCATGGTGGGTGGTTCGTCAGTGAATCGATAGCCAAATTGTGCCGTACTAACGGACGCCAACCACTGCGGGGCCATGCCCCTTCATTCACGCACCGGTGATGGCGAAGTCTTCCTTGCTTTTGCCCTGAGCGACAAGCGCCGAAAGCCAGCGAGGCATCAAGCCCCGACCGCTCCAGGTTTCACCATTGGGTCCTTTGAACTTGGCGGCGACCACGGCACCGGCGTTTTTGCTTTTTGCCTTGATTTTGACCGGTGTGGCCAACTTGGACGGTTTGGCCGACTGCCCGGATTTGCGTGTCTTGCCCGGCTGCAAGTCTTTCAGAGTGATGCCAAAAGCTGTCATTTTGGCCAAGATATCCTGCACTGTTTTGTCAAACTCACGTGCCTTGATGTCATTGGCCTGCTTTTGCAGTTTCTCAATCTGGCTTTGAATTTCAATCAAATCGCTCATTTCGGATGCCTTTATATGTAGATTGAATATCCGTTATTTAAGGGAGCCAACACTCCCCTGAATATTTCAATGAGTCACATTATCTCTTCTTATTACCTTCAAACCTGTCAAAGCAATTATTTTCAAATCAAGAAAGAATGTCTTTTTGTGCAGGTACTCAATATCCAGAGCTACTTTTTGAGGGATGGGCAACTCGTCGCGGCCATTGATCTGCGCCCAACCTGTGAGCCCCGGCAATAGTGTGTGCACCCCGTTGCGAGTGCGCAATTCAATCAAATCATGCTGATTAAACAGAGCTGGCCGGGGGCCGACAAAACTCATATCACCTATGAGAATACTCCAGAGCTGTGGAAGCTCATCAAGACTGCTTTTACGAAGAAAGCTGCCAATCGGCGTCAAATAGGTATCCGGGTTTTTCAGCAAATGAGTAGCGACCGCCGGTGTATTGATTTGCATACTGCGAAACTTGGGCATTTTGAATATCTTGTTATCGCGCCCGACCCGATCTGACCAATATAGCGCGGGACCGGCAGACGTCATGCGCACCAGTACCGCAACCAGCAAGACGGGAATGACAAGAAACACCCCGGATACCAGCGCCAGGGCCAAATCAAATGCCCGCTTCACGAATGCGGAACTCCGGCTACCGCCCTGCGCAAACCTTCATCCACCGTAACGGGAGGCTGCCAGCCAAGCAGGCTTCGGGCCTTGGAAATGTCCACTTGCAAATTGCCACAAAGCCGCTGTACCTCTCCTCGTCGGCCCAAAATGGAGGCACCCGCTTGCAAGGCCCAAACCGGCACGGGCATCAGGCGGGCGGGCACATCGGCTGCTCGGGCCAAACCCCGCGCCAGCTCCGTGGTGGAAAGATCATGGCCGTCGCTGACCAGGAAGGTCTGGTTGGCAGCTTTGGGGTGAGTGGCGCATGTGAGGATGAAGTCCACCAGGTTGTCCAGCGCTATCAAACTGCGCCGATTGTCAATCGCACCGAGCGCCAGAGGCCAGCCAAGCTGCACGGCGCGCATCAGGGCCAAAAAATTGGCCTTCACGCCCGGCCCATAAACCAGCGGTGGCCGGATGATGACAACTTCCATGCCCGTATCGGCAAACAATTGACGCAACCCTTGTTCAGCCTCGTGCTTGCTCTGGCCATAGGCGTCTTGCGGATGGCACGCATCAGACTCGGAAAATGGCCGTTCGGGGGTGGAGTACTCACCGTTGACCTTGACCGAGCTGACGAAAACGAAACGCTTGACGCCAGCAGCTGCGGCCTGGCGAGCCAGGTTGAGCGTGCCGTCCACATTGACCGTGCGATAGGCTGCCAATGGATCGGGCACGGTGTCGTGCATCACATGGGCCCGTGCCGCAAGATGAACAACTGTACAGACGTCACGAAGTGAGCTGGCCCAATTGGTGTCTGCGCCAATATCTCCAATCCTGATCGTGTGCAGGAATTCACCGACCATCGGAGCAGTTGGTTCTGAACGCAGAGCACATAAAACATGCTGCTTGTGCTTTGCGAGACCTGCACAAACCGCACGACCGACAAAGCCGTAACCGCCGGTGACAAGCACCCGGGTTTTGGTTTTTTCAGTCAGGTGGGAAGGCATTTTTTACTCAAATCTTCGCAGACACAATATCGTAGAACGATACCATCTCGCGCGTGATTTTTTCCGCCGGAAACAACTCCAAAGCGCGCGCGTGCGCCGCACTGCCCATCATCAGCCGGAATTCATCGTCAGACATCAATTTAACGAGCGCCTGTGTAAGCTCGGCGACATTGCCAGCCGTGAAAAGCAATCCGGTCTTGTTCTCGTCCACCGCATCGGTGATGCCGTATATACGGGAAGCCACGGAAGGTACCTTGCAGGCAGCCGCTTCAATGACCGTCATAGGCAGCCCCTCTCGATAGCTGGGCAGGCAGAAAATATCGGCTGCCGCCATATAACGCTCAGGGGTAGACGTGAAGCGCTGGTAGTGAACCCGCCCAGGCGCGTTACAGCAGATTTCCTGCATTTGTCCAAACGACACGTCTTCTTCGGCGCCAACAAGAAGCAGCACGGCATTTCGGTAGTCTTTTGCCAACCCATTGAACGCAGCGGCCAGGTCGAGCATGCCCTTGTCGCGGTTGAGTCGACCTACAAAGAGAATCACTTTTGCATCGTGCGCAATACCGAGACTGTCACGGATGATGCGTCGCGCTTCCGCATCAGGGCAAAACCGAAGCGGATCGACACCACATACCGAGCCAGCACCGATGACGTTGGCTTTGCCCGCAGGCAAAGCACCTTCCTTGACCAAAAAAACGAGTTGTGACGGACTGACAGCCAAAACATGGGTGGCAAGCCAACTCACCCAACGATCCAGACTTTTAAGGGCGATGCGTTGCCAGCCACGTCGCGTAGCCCAAACCTCACCGTGAAACGTATGAATACGCACGGGAACGAGTGCCAGACGCGCCGCCAGCATTCCCAAAAGGCCGGTCTTGGGCATGTGGGAATGCACAATATCAAACCGCTCCCTGCGGAACAGTCTTAGCAATTGGAACAAAGTCAACAGATCCCGCCAGGGCGAGGGCTTGCGCTCTACAGGCAACAAAATAATGCGCGCATTAAGGCCATCCAGCAGACGCACATCAGCCCCATTGCAAACCACGGTAACTTCATACTTGGCGGCGGCGGCCTGGATATGTCCCCGCAAGAATGCGTGAACGACGGCGGGAATGGTTGCCACCACGCAGAGTTTTTTCACCTAGCGTTTTCCGGTTTGGATGTGAGCAAGTCGTCACGAAGCCTGTTCCAGGCCTGCACCACACCCCTGTTATCCACCTTTTGAACGGGATAGAAGTTGCCGCTTCTCATCCGCTTGATCCGGTCACGCAATGACTTTGCCAAATAGCTGAAGGCGGCCAGCAACAGAAAGCGCCATTGCAGAGTGCGGACAAATTGTTGCCGTTGCGACGCAAACACGGCCTTTCGGGTCTTCGCCAACCTGCCCCAATCCGTTGTCTTCCGAATCCGGTAAGCAAACAGGATCTCGTCGAGCGTCGCAAACTTGCTTTCACCGTAGGTTCTTAACAGCAATTCCTGATCTTCACTGAGATAAGCGGCTGGAACACCATAGCGGTATCGCCGGAACCATTCCAACCGGCCCATCCAGGTGGGGTGCGGAAAATGGAATCCGCGCCAGGGCTGGGCACAAATATCCTGGTGAGTCTTGGCGAAGGGAAACAGCCCGGTCATTTGATTGTCGTCATCGATCGTGATGGCGCGCGTAGCCAGCAAGTCCAGCGTCGGGTCAGCCTCCAGGGCTTTCAGTTGACGTGCAAATCTTTCAGGGTAAGACACGTCATCGGAGTCCATTCTGGCAAAAAAATCTCCGCGGGCCATCTCAATCGCCTGATTGAGGCGAACCGCCAAACCCCGGTTCACACCATCCCGGCAAATGCGAATCCGGTCATCACAGATGTCGGCAATGCCATCCAGGGCATCGTCTGTGGAGCCGTCGTCAATGATGAGCAACTCCCAGCCAGTGAAGGTCTGATGCGTGACCGACAGAACAGCCAATCGGAGGTGCTTTCCGGCGTTAAACACCGGCAGGGCAATAGTCAACCGGACCGTCCCCGCTGCCTGGCTCACAAAGCCGTCCATTCAGGGGGCAGCAAATCAGCCGTATTTTTGTTGGCGGAAAACCATTTTTGAGGCGCGATGACTATCTTTTCCGGGTCAGGGTTAAGCCATGCACCCCACCAACTGAATGAACTATTGGCAATGATATGGTGTTTGCAAATACTCATCAATTGCATGTCAAAGTGGCTCGCTGGACCTTGATTGTGGTCGATATATTCACAGCGCACCGTCATCTTGAGGTTTTGCTTCACCCAGGTAATATCGTCTGAGAATACAAAAAAACAGGGATTCTTCACTCTATTCAAAATGAATTCAATCGCTGCCTGGTAATAGTCAAGTGAGCAGACACCATGCATGGAATTCGTTTTTGAATTATTTACATAATCTCCACGGCGAACATGCAGGCTGACTGCGTTCACCTCATTAATCAGATTTGCAGAGTCTGCATTTTTTCCGGCCAATGGCAGCTTGAACGAGAAATCCTGACGTATTGTGTCGATGTGTTTCTGGAAATATTTTTCAGATTGCCAATATCCTGTTAGATAACAATCCCCTTGAATACCATTGACTTTAGGCCAATACTGAAAATGCGGCTCCACAACAAACTGCTTACTACGAAAGCCAGTCAATGCCGGTCGCATCAAGAGCGGCTTTGCAAGTGGGTGTGATTGCCAGCCGAGAACATGCTGAACATCGGACGGCTTGGCGATCGCTATTGAGGCGTTGAATATCCGCTGCAGTTCAAACCCCTGATGCAAGCGGTACCCTTCAAAGTCTGAAATATCCAGCAGGAGCGGCTGCGAGTTTTCCAACGATAACGCACGTCCCATCGCATACTGAAACATCTGGTTGCCAAGGCCGCCGATCACATGGGCAAGAATCATGTGCTGCGCAGCCGGTTGACCAAAAGCGACACCCCCCGAACCAGTCTGAATCGTACGGACGCCAACAGCTTGAGCGGCAACAAAATCAAAAGAACTGCCCGCAACCCTGGCCCCACGCATTGAAAATAGTGCGATGCGATTCGCCAATCTGACCTCAGGAGTCTAAACGGGGCAAAGACCGCTGGAGACCGCCAAATGCTAGCCCCGGATACGCCATCACTCTCCCCATGGATTCGCTTGAAAAGTCGCGGTTCACTGACCTGGATATAGGTCAAATGCTCAACAAGCCCGAAAAGTATCTGATAGTCGATACGGTGACTCCGTAAGTCAATCTTTTGCAAAATCGCACGAGGGTATAACGCATAGAAAAGGTTAGCCTTGCCGAGACCTTCATAAGATAAATAAAACGCCAGCTTTCGCTTGAGTGGCCCCCCAGTAAACGTCAGCGCAGCGTCGTTGGCGGCGTGGTCCAACGCAGCCGAATGGGCGTCAATATGGATCAGTCTTCCAAAACCGGCGGCGCCGGACTCGTCTTTGATGCGGTTGTAGAGGCGTTCAATCCAGTTTGCATCCCATTTGTCATCTGCGGCTGCCCACATGAAAAATGCGCCCCTGGACTGATCCAGCACGTATTGAAAATTAGCCAGTGCGCCCTGGTTCATAGGCTGCGATACCACCTGAATCCGGGGGTCCTTCAGCGAATAGGCACGACATATTGCCGCAGTGTCGTCTTTCGATGCATTGTCTGAAATGATCAATTCGAAATCAGAAAAGGTTTGCGCAAGCAAGGAGTCGAGCGCCTCACAGATATATTTAGCGCCGTTATAGACGGGCATACCGATGCTGACTATGGGAACGTGGACCCCCACGTTGGTATTGTCCATCTTCGATTGGGAATTCACCTCAACCATTTTGGCGGCTTTCCCGAAAAAATTTAATCTGCTGCAATAGGAAACCCCTGGACGCAGGAACAGAAAGCATCACTGCAATAGCGATCGTCAAAGCGATGCCCCCTACAACCATAGCCATGGCCCAACGATTCTGGGGCATCGGCACACCGTAGCGAAGTATCAACGCAACAAACCCACCTGCGATTAAAGGGATCAGTACGGAATCCCGATACCATCGCCATTTTTCATCCGGCACCAGTTTTTGGTGCATGAAATGCATACTGATAAAGACATAACCCACATTGAGTGCGAGCCAGGCCCAGGCAGCACCGATAGCACCAAAGCGCGGAACAGCCCACAGCACCGCGGGAACGATAATTAACACAGCTACCGCATTGACCTTCACCGTAAAACCTGTCCATCCGTAGGCAAGTTGAAGCATGTACGGCACATGCATCAACCCATTGAACATGGTACCAAGCGCCAGAAGTGCCAATAGTGGTGCCGTGTTTTGAGCGAGCTGCAGGTTGCCGGTCCACGCCAAGAGTATCGGCTCCGCCAACGTGGCCATCACCAAAGCCATTGGGATGACTGCTGCTGCCAACCATTGACTCGCACGGTGGTAAGTGGCGACGAGAGCCATGTTCTCCGACCTTGACACCAACTCGGTGAGCCGGGGAAACACCGCTGTTGAAACCGGTGTCACCAGAAACCCGAGTGCACTCGCAACGGATGCCGCCAAGGCGTAATAGCCAAAATTCTCCAGTGAGACCAGCCTGCTCAGCAGAAGTTTGTCCACTTGCGTCAGCAACAGAGCAAGCAACGTAGTTACAGCCATTCCCCCTGCAAACCGGGCTATGCCGGAGATGGCGGTTTTGTCGAATCTCGCGGGACGCTCGCCAGATGGAAGATAGCGATAGGTTTGACGCGCCAATATGAAGACCGACAGCAATGAGACCACGCCCTGCCATAGAAAAAAAGCTTCGATACTGGCGTCCACCCATGCCAATATACCCACCGCACCCGCCCACCTCAAAGTCGCCAGAACGCTCTGAATACCGTTGAGCCACACTTGCCTTTGCAACCCCTGGATCGATCCTCGGTACACCTGCTCCGACATGCGGGCCGCGAGCACTAGACCCATGATGGAGATGGCCTGCGACACCGACGCAACGGACAGGTTCACCGCGCTCAGCCAATTCGCCGCAATCCAGGGCGCGGCCATCCACACAACACCCATCACGGCCAACGCGATGGCTCCGTAAATCAATTCAAGGGAACGCAACAAATCACGAATGGCTTGGGCACTCGATGAGCCGGATTGAAATCTGGCCATCTCTCGGCTCAGGGTCGGAGACAGACCCAAGTCCAGAAGCGTAAACCATGCCTGTAGCAGGCTCATGAAACCCACCAACCCCCAGGTCTCCACGCCCAAGTAGCGTATGTAAACTGGAATAAAGGCCAAGCCCATCAATGCAGTCCAACCCTGCCCGAGGTAATTGGCGATGATGTTTCTCGTCAGCGACATTCCCTTAAAGCGTGGCGAGGGCGGCCATGGCTTGCTCTATCGGATAGTGATGGTTCCCAACAAAAAGCCCGTTCTTGTCAATGTGCTCGGCGTTGCGCAAGACCCCATGTACCTCTGCATCGAAATACTTCACAACTTCATTCTTTGCAAAATTGCCGGCAACGATGGGGCGGCACTCAAAGCCCAATTCATTCAGTTTTTTCAACAGGACCGTTCTTGTCCAAGTGGATTGCGGGCGAACCACCAGACTGAAACCAAACCAGCTCGACTCACCAATTTCCCGCTGAATCAAAATGTCAGGATGGTTCCCGAGCGCAGCCTGCAGCAAGCGCCCATTCTTGCGCCTCTCTTCGATCATCCCGCCCAGGCGCTTGACCTGCTCGACGCCAAGTGCTCCCTCCAATTCAAGTGGGCGAACGTTATAGCCAGGCAACACAAACCTGTATGACTCCTCAAACGGATCGTCACTCTTGGTACTGCACACGTGATTGTCTTTGGGCAGATTACGGGTCCAGCCATGTGCTCGCAAGGACAGGAGAATGTGGTAAATCTCCTCGTCATCGGTCACGATCAATCCACCCTCCATGGTGGAGATATGGTGGCTAAAGAACGAGCTGTAGGTCCCCATCACGCCAAAGGTGCCTGTTTGTCGGCCTTGGTAGGCTGCACCCAGGGATTCACAATTGTCCTCAATCAAGACAATATTGCGCTGCCCAATGATCTGGGTGATGCGTCCGAAGTCATTGGGATTTCCCAGCAAGTTAACGGCCATGATGGCGCGCGTCTTGTCTGTGACCGCCTCTTCCAATTGATCCAGGTCGTAGTTCAGCGTGTGCAAGTCGATATCGACGAACTTGATTTTCAGACCATATTGGTACAGCGGGTAATAGGTAGTGCTCCAAGACACGGCCGGCACAATGACCTCATCGCCGCGCTGAAGTTTTATTGCAGGATTTTTGGCGTAAAACAGTGCAGCGATCATCAGCAGATTTGCCGAAGATCCGGAGTTGACCATCACACAGTGCTTGCTGCCCACATAGCGGCCGAAATCCTCCTCAAAAGCCCGCACGTTGGCACCCATGGTGTACATGCCAGAATCGATGACCCTGTGCATCGCCTCTTTTTCCTCGCGCCCCCAGGATGCTGTTGCCAATGGGAATTTAAAACTCACTGCAAGTATTCCTTCAGAAAATATTGATAGGTTTCATGGATGCCGTCCCGCAAGGCGTGCTTCGCAGACCAACCCCACTCGGTCTGACGATCTATGTTGACAAGTTTGCGTGCCATGCCAACGGGCTTGTCGAGGTTATGCACGAATCTGCCTTTATATCCCATCACCTCTGCGGTAGTTTCATAGTATTCATTGATGGAATAGTCGAACCCGAGCCCTACGTTCATGCAGTCTGGCAAAGCGCTGAAGCTGCCAACAGCACGCAACATGGCATCTGCAAGGTCGCTGGCACACATGAACTCTCGCCGCGCGGTACCGTCGCCCCATATTTCCACCACCGGCTGACCGTCTTGCAGGGCTTGATGCACCTTGTGAATGATGGCCGGTACAAGATGTGAGGAGGCCGGGTCGAATTTGTCATACCGGCCATACAAATTGCAGGGAATCAGTGTTTTGTACGCGTAGCTGCTGTCTTGGCGCATGATGTACTCGCAAAGCCGCAATGTAACCACTTTGGCAAGTGCATAACCTTCATTGCTTGGCTCCAACTGGCCCTGCAATATCATCTCCTCGCTCAGCGGCTCCCCGTGATTGCGCGGGTACATGCATGAGCTACCCAGATTGAGCAACTGCCTGATTCCGGCCTGATAGGACGCCAAGACAATATTTCGCCCCATATCGAGGTTCGCAACGAGGAAATCCACCGGCTCATTTAGATTAGCCTGGATACCCCCGACTTTCCCTGCTGCGTGTACAACCATATCCGGCTGGTATTTGCGGAGGAAAGCACCCACTGCGTTGAAGTCACGCAAATCCAGTTCGCTGCTGCGGGGAGCAAGTACGTCATATCCGTCGATCAAAGGATGATCCAGCAGGTTTCGGCCAACCAACCCACCGCCGCCGGTCAACAACATTCGAAGCTTGGCCATGACTGGACCCTCGGCTATTCGTGCGCGTTGAACGCAACGTAGCCATGCTTCTTGACCAACTCATCACGCTCAGCACTCTTGAGATCCTCACGCACCATCTCACTCACAAGCGCGTCAAAACTGATCTTGGGCGTCCACCCCAGCTTGTGTCTTGCTTTGCTTGCGTCGCCCAGCAGGGTTTCAACTTCGGTCGGCCGGAAGTAGCGCGGATCCACTGAAACGATACATTTTCCTGCCGCATCAAAACCCTTTTCCTGCTCCCCTGCCCCGTGCCAGGAAATAGTGATGCCAAGTTCGCGGGCAGCCAGGTTGACAAAGTCCCGCACGCTGTACTGCACGCCACTGGCGATGACAAAGTCTTCCGGCAGTTCCTGCTGCAACATCAGCCACTGCATCTCGACATAGTCCTTGGCGTGGCCCCAGTCGCGAAGCGCATTGAGGTTACCCAGGTAGAGGCACTCTTGCAGGCCGAGCTTGATACGTGCCAGCGCACGGGTGATTTTGCGCGTGACAAAGGTCTCGCCACGGATGGGGGACTCATGGTTGAACAGAATGCCGTTGCAGGCATACATGCCATACGCCTCACGGTAATTGACCGTGATCCAGTAGGCGTAGAGTTTGGCCACCGCGTAAGGGCTGCGCGGATAAAACGGAGTCGTTTCTGTTTGCGGTGTTTGTTGCACCAGACCGTATAACTCGGAGGTGGACGCCTGATAAAACCGCGTCTTTTTTTCCATTCCAAGAATTCGTATCGCTTCCAGGATACGCAACGCACCCAACGCATCTGAATTGGACGTGTACTCGGGCTCTTCAAAAGAGACAGCAACGTGGCTGTGGGCCGCCAGGTTGTAGATTTCGTCGGGCTGAACCTTCTGAATGATTCGCGTCAGGCTGGACGAATCAGTCATGTCGCCATGGTGCAAATAGAACGGCTTGCCAGTTTCATGCAAGTCATGAAACAGGTGGTCAATGCGGGCGGTATTGAACATGGAACTGCGACGCTTCATG
>JANPAZ010000277.1:0-1849 GCA_031430225.1 Rhodoferax sp.
TCAAAATCCCGCTTCACAATGCGGGCGAATTCGTCGGCTGACTGAGTCACGGGCTGCAGGCCATTCTTGGCCAGAGACTCCACAAAGTCGGGCGCCTGCAGGCCGTCGCGCACGATGGCATTGAGTTTGTTGACGGTGTCCATGGGCGTTTTGGCCGGCACAAACCAGCCCAGCCATTCCTGCAAGGCGATGTCTTTGTAGCCTTGCTCGACCAGCGTGGGCACGTCAGGCAAAAAGAGTGAGCGTTCGGCACTGGTCACAGCCAGCGAACGCAATTTTCCTGAGCGAACGTGCGGCAGAACCTCACCAATCACGTTGAAGCTCACCGGCACCTGCCCGCCCATCACGTCCTGCAGCAAAGGCGCACCGCCCCGGTAAGCGACGCTGGTGAATTCAAAACCTGCCGCCTTTTGCAGCATCATCCCCGCAAAATGCAGCGCTGAGCCCGCCGCCGGAATGCCGTAGCTGGCCAGTTTGGGGTTGGCCTTGGCCCACCGGATGTACTCGGCCACCGTCTTGATCTCGGCGGGCAAACCGGGGCCAGCCGTGAACGAGAACGCATAGGTGACGGTGGAGCACACGGGAATGAAATCGGCCATCGGGTCGTAGTTGAGCTTCTTGTAGGTGTTGGGGTACAGCACCATGGGCGAGCTGGGGATCTGCAGAATCGTCAGCCCGTCAGGTGCCGCTCGCTTCACGTATTCCACGGCAATGCGTCCCCCCGCGCCAGTGCGGCTTTCCACCAGGATGTTGGGCGCGTATTTGCCCCGCATTCTTTCCGCCAGGGGCCGGGCCACATAGTCGCCCATGCCACCCGCCGGAAAGCCCGACACGATGAAGGCACTGCCCGCGCCCTGGGCGGCCACCCGCCCTGCCAGGCCCAACGCCGACAGCGCTGCGCCACCCATCACCAGTTGCCGCCTGCTGAGGTTGCCAAGCCCGTAATTTGGTCCGTTCATTTTTCGTCTCCTGCCACTTGAGTTGTTCTGTCCCTGGACTGTGACGTCAAGCGTGGATATCCGCCATGGACGAAAGTGCAGCCAACGTGTAGATTTCCGGCATTGACTTGGTCAGTCCCGATGAAAACCCCCAAACCCAAAGCCGCCTCGCCTCTGCTGATGATTCCGTTCAGGGAAGTCAGGCATTTTCGACCCGAGGACTCTTTGCACTACGAGCCCATCAACGTGCGGGCGCAGTTGCATGAATGGATAATTCCGGCTCACCAGCACGTGGGGTTGCATCAATTTCAGTTGCTGACCCAGGGCTCGGCGATGGCCACACTGGATGGCGAGCCCTTGGAATTGACTGCACCCGTCGCGCTCATGGTGGCACCCGGTGTGGTGCATGGCTTTGTGTACGAGCGCAACAGTGTGGGCCAGCAGGTGACCGTGCCCACGGCCACCTTGCAAAGTCTGCTGGGTACAGCCTCCGCGCTGGATGCGCCCCTGCGGCGGTCCATTCTGGTTTCCAGGGCCGATATGGGCAGCGATCTTGCCGAATGCGAAGAAGTTTTCTCCTTGCTGGCGCGCGAATTTTCCCGCAGTCGCCCCGGGCGCGCCGAGGCGCTGAATGCCCACGCGCTGGTGTTGGCCTTGTGGTTTTTGCGCCGCTCCGACACCGCTCAGTCCCAGTTGCGCCAGCAGGCCCTGAAAGACACGCTGGTTCAACGCTACAGGTCATTGCTGGAGCAGCACTTTCGCCAGCAGCAACCGGTGCGGTTTTATGCTGACGCGCTGGGAATCACGGCGGACCACCTGAGCCGCACCTGCCGCGCCACAACGGGCGACGGCGCGCTGGAGCTGATGCATGACCGCGTGGTGCTGGAGGCACGCCGCCTGTTGGCCTACAC
>JANPAZ010000278.1:0-2194 GCA_031430225.1 Rhodoferax sp.
CTGGTCTTGGCAAATTCAAGCGTGCGCATTGGGTCTTCGTGCAGGCCCAATCCGCTGTTGAGCGGGACCAGGCCATCGCCGACCAGTCGGTCTGCGACCGCGCTGCGTTTGGCCGCTGTTGTGGCGGCGATGGCATAGCACGCCACACTGTCAGGCAATGGCACGGGATGGCGGCTGTCGGGCTTTCTGCGAAAGCGGTCGTGACCCTGCCAGTCAGCATCTGTCACGTGGCCATAGCGTAAATCCGTGATGCCCGCACTGCGCAGTTGGCCGAGTTTGGCAAATGGCTTGGAGTAACGTGTGCTGCCCAGAATCACATCGACCCAGTTGCCAGCCCGCTCCAGCGGGGCACCATGATGTGGCGTCCCCAAAAAGACAATACTTTTCAGGTGCGCAGGCCAGCGCACGCCCGGTTTTGCATGATGCATCGCACTGCGTATGACCAGGCCTCCCATGCTGTGCGCCACCACGGTGATGTCTTCAACCGGAACCGGCCAGTGGCCGACCAGCTGCTCCAGCAGGGCTGAAAGCTCATGGCCGTTTTGCGAAGTGTGAAGCCCCGTGTTGTAGCGAAGATAGACGGGGGTGAACCCCAGCTCCTTTGCCAGAATGGCACCATGGTCGTGGCTTGCAGTGTGCGCCGTGCCATCCGCGTTTGGCGGGATCTGTGACGCCCATTGCAGGTCATTCATGCACAGGCCATGAATCAAAATCAGAACTTTGCCAGACACCACCGTACCGGGTGAGATAGGCAGCCAGCGGCTACCCTTGTTCAGGGGGTTGCCGCCGTAGCGCAGTGTCATGGGCGTTGCCAGCGGGTTGTGGCTTTCGGCCAGCCGGTCGCCCATCACCCCATTGAGTGCGGCCAGAACGGCTTCGCGCTGTGGCGTGCCGGGCTTGGCCTGGTCGGCAGCGTCGAACAGAGGCTGAAGAGCCACCAGCACGGTCTCAACACTCTTTCCGAGCAGCTGGGTGACGCCTTGCACGCTTTTGTAGACCAACCCGGTGATGCCCCGGGTTTGACCGGGCGTTTTACCCCCTGGCGCACCCAGGGTTTGCCACACAGACTGGTGAACGCCTTCCGCGATGCGGGCTACCCCGCTTGCGCTCTGGGTGGCCAATTGGGCAATGCCCCGCAGGTCTGAGGCACGCAGGTGTTTGAGTGGGCTGGCGGGTTCGCGTTTGGGCATGTTGATGGCAGCACAGAGGCTGAAGTGAGTCCGTGGCTATTGTGGGGACCATTGACGCTTCGAATTAGAGGCTGACGTCAAGTTTGGAGCACGCTATTGCCTAAAAGCGCTCGTGTGGCGCCAGATAGCGCCACTGCCCCAAGGGCAAGTTGCCCAGCATCACGTTGCCGACGCGCACGCGCTTGAGGCCCACCACCTTCAAACCGACCTGCTCACACATGCGGCGAATCTGGCGCTTCTTGCCCTCAGTGAGCACAAACCGGAGCTGCTCCGGGTTTTGCCATTCAACTTTGGCGGGTTTGAGGGCCTGGCCGTCCAGACTCAATCCTTGACGTAGCAGCCTGAGTTTGTCGGGCGGGAACACCGACTGCACATCGGTGCTGACCGGATCGTCGTCGTCAATGCGGCTGAGCTGCGTCGGCGCGACAGGTTTCTGAGCGCGTGTAGACGGCGCGGCCGGGTAGGTGGCGGCGGCTGATGTAGCGGCTGCTGTGTTGAGCACACCGGTGTAGATCACCCGCACCAGGTATTCCTTTTCCATCACCGAATCTTCACCAATCAGCTGGCGCGCCACGCGCCCGTCCTGTGTGAGCACCAGCAGACCGGTGGAATCGATGTCCAGCCGCCCCGCAGGCACCAGGCTCTTGAGCTGACTGGGGTGAAAGAAAAAGCGGGCGTTGTCATCGGCCCAGCGGTTTTGCGGCTGCACCAGGGTGATGGCGGGCTCGTGTCCGTCTTCGGCCTGGCCGCTGACCAGACCCAGGGGCTTGTTGATCAGCACGGTCACCTTGTTGGCTTGTTGGCCCTGGGCTAATCTGTCGATCTCGATTCGCACATCGGGGGCAACCTGCATGCCCATCTCTGCCACTCTGCCGTTGACCTTGACCCAGCCTTTGCCAATCCATTCGTCGGCCTCACGACGTGAAGCCAAGCCCAGTTCGGCCATGCGCTTGTTCAGGCGCATGCTGCCGTTGGGCCCGATCGCGGCGGTGTTGGTCTGGCCT
>JANPAZ010000279.1:0-1750 GCA_031430225.1 Rhodoferax sp.
TTCGGTACCCAAACTTCCGGGGGCGTCATACGCGTCCACAATGCGGGCCACCAGCGGGTGACGCACCACGTCGGCGCTGGTCAGGCGGCAAATCGCAATGCCTTCCACACGGCGAAGCACGCGTTCGGCGTCAATCAGGCCACTGAGCTGAGTCTTGGGCAGGTCGATCTGGCTCACGTCACCGGTGATCACCGCCTTGGCACCAAAACCGATGCGCGTCAGAAACATCTTCATCTGCTCGGGCGTGGTGTTCTGCGCCTCGTCCAGAATGATGAAGGCATTGTTCAGCGTGCGCCCGCGCATGAAGGCCAGTGGCGCGATCTCGATGGTCTGGCGGTCAAACGCCTTTTGCACCTGCTCGAAGCCCATCAGGTCGTACAGCGCGTCGTACAGCGGGCGCAGGTAGGGGTCTATCTTTTGGGCCAGGTCGCCCGGCAGGTAGCCCAGGCGTTCACCTGCTTCCACGGCCGGGCGCGTGAGCACAATGCGTTGCACCGCGCTGCGCTGCAACGCGTCCACGGCCATCGCGACGGCCAGGTAGGTCTTTCCAGTGCCGGCCGGGCCAATGCCAAAGGTGATGTCGTGAGCCGCGATGTTGTCCAGGTAGGTGGCCTGGTTCAGCGTGCGGGGCTTGAGGTCATTGCGTTTGGTCTTGAGCGATGGGCCGTCGGCGTCGTCCATGCCGGGGTCGCCCGCCAGCATCAGTTGCACCGTGGCCGGGTCGATCGGGCGCGCGGCCATCTCGTACAGGGCTTGCAACATCTCCATGCCGCGCTTGGCGTTGGCCTTGGTGCCCTCTACCTTGAATTGCTCATGCCGGTGTGCAATGTTGACTTGCAGTGCGGCTTCAATGGTGCGCAGGTGTTCGTCGGTGGGGCCGCACAGATGGCCCAGCCGGGTGTTGTTGGGCGGTGAAAACAGGTGACGGACAATCATGGGCATGAAGTGGATGTGGAACCTGATTGTCGCGCAGCGTGAGCCAGCCAGCTCCGGGCCCGAGTATGGCGAGCCCGCCACGCGCACGCCCCTTGTGCCTAGGGTGTCTATGGTGCGGGCGCGTGCGTGGGCAGCCTGCCTGCTCATCACGGCGTTCGCACTCATCGGGCTCTGGCGCGCGCTGCTGGAGCCATCCACCGGCTGGCGTTTTGGCGTCACGCCCGACGGGCGAATACAGGCAGTGGCGACCGATGGGCGGGGTGAAGTCTTGCAAGACGTTTCGGCCCTGACAGTCGGCGGCCAGCGCGTGCTGTTGACCCCAGAGTTGTTGATTGAGTCATCCGGTTTGCTGCATCTGTATGCCGACCAGGACCGCTTTCATGCGACGCACCGCGAGTTGTGGACGGTGCTGCAGCAACCGGTGGTGGCGGTGGAAACGGCGTCAGGTACGGTCACGGCTTCCATGCGTGACAAGCGTCTGGGAGAGCTGGGTTTTTACTTCTGGCTGCCATGGGGGCTGGGGCTGTTGTCTTTGTCGGTGGGCCTCGCAGTGTGGGTGTATCGGCCCGCTGATGAAGCGGCCCGCTGGTATGCCCTGGCCAGCATGGCCTATGCCTACTTCATGCTGCTCACGGCGGGTTCAAGTTCGCGGCTTTTGACCCAGATGTCGTTTGCCTGGGCGCAGCTTCACCAGTTGGCCCACGCGACAGGGTTTTTCATGATTGGGGCGCAATGCATGCTGCTGTTACGCCACCCGGTGCGCTTGCGTTTGCCATGGCTGCCACCACTCATGCTGGCTTGGGGCCTGATCTGG
>JANPAZ010000280.1:0-2255 GCA_031430225.1 Rhodoferax sp.
CCCAAAGGCACGGTGCACTCGCACGCCAACCCCTACTGGACTTGCGAGCTGTATGGCAAAGCCACGCTGGGCTTGCAGGAAAGCGATGTGTGTTTTTCCGCCGCCAAGCTGTTTTTTGCCTACGGCCTGGGCAATGCGCTAACGTTCCCCATGAGCGTGGGTGCCACCACTATTTTGATGGCCGAGCGACCCACACCGGAGGCCACCTTCAAGCGCTGGCTGGGTGGTATTGGGGGACTGAAACCTACCGTTTTTTACGGTGCGCCCACCGGGTTTGCTGGCATGCTGGCAAACCGCAACCTGCCCGCCAAATCTGATGTGGCCATGCGTCTGGTGTCGTCTGCGGGCGAGGCTTTACCGGCCGAGATTGGTGAACGTTTTCAGCGCCACTTTGGAGTCGACATTGTGGACGGCATCGGCTCCACCGAAATGCTGCACATCTTCCTGTCCAATCTTCCCGGCAAAGTGCGTTATGGCACGACCGGTTGGCCGGTGCCGGGCTACGAGGTGGAGCTGCGCAATGAAGACGGCAGCCCAACGCCTGATGGCGAACCCGGGGATTTGTTTATCCATGGCCCGTCTGCCGCCATGATGTACTGGGGCAACCGAATCAAGACGCGGGAAACTTTTCAGGGTGGCTGGACCAAAAGCGGTGACAAATACGTGCGCAATGCCGACGGCACTTACACCTACTCGGGCCGCACCGATGACATGCTCAAGGTCAGCGGCATTTATGTCTCGCCCTTTGAGGTGGAAGCGACCCTGATGCAGCACCCGGCCGTGCTGGAATCTGCCGTGATCGGGCGGCTTGACGCCGACGGCCTGACCAAAACCAAAGCCTTTGTTGTACTGAAAGACGGCAAACAGGTCACGGAAGAAGAGCTCAAGGCATTTGTGAAAGAAAGGCTCGCGCCGTACAAATACCCGCGCTATATTGAGTTCATGAAAGATCTGCCCAAAACAGCCACGGGCAAGATTCAACGTTTTCGTTTGAGGGACATGGACAAATGACTGAAACGACCGATACGACGCTGGCTACCAAACCCACTGAAGGGCCCTCCCCTGCAAAGGGCCAGCCTATGCGCCGCTGGGACGCTGCAGGCAGCAGCCGCATTCCCTACTGGGCCTATACCGATGACGCGGTTTACCAGCGTGAGCTGGAGCGGTTTTTCTACCAGGGCCACTGGTGCTACGTGGGCCTCGAAGCAGAAATCCCGAACTCCGGCGACTTCAAGCGCACCAAGGTGGGCGAGCGCTCTGTCATCATGATTCGTGACAAGGATGGCAGCATCAACGTGGTTGAAAATCGATGCGCCCACCGGGGTGTGGCCTTCTGCCGCGAACGCCAGGGCAATCGCATGGAGCTGGTTTGCCCGTACCACCAGTGGAATTACAGCCTCAAGGGCGATCTGGTGGGCGTGCCCTTCAGGCGCGGACTCAAACAGGATGGGCGCACCATTGGCGGCATGCCGGCCGACTTTGACCTGAAGGAGCATGGTCTGACCAAGCTGAAGGTAGCTGCCCGTGGTGGGGCGGTTTTTGCCAGTTTCGACCACAACGTGGCGCCACTGGACGAGTACCTCGGGCCTACCATCTGCAAGTACTTTGACCGCGTGTTTGATGGCCGCAAACTTGTCTTGCTGGGCTACAACCGTCAGCGCATTCCGGGCAACTGGAAGCTAATGCAGGAGAACATCAAGGACCCCTACCACCCCGGGCTATTGCACGCATGGTTTGTCACCTTTGGCCTGTGGCGGTCCGATAACAAGGCCCAGTTGTTGATGGACGAACACCATCGCCACGCCGCCATGATTTCCACCCGTGGCAATGCAGGTCATGCGGGGGCTGCCACCAGTGGCGTGACCAGCTTCAAGGAAACCATGAAGCTTAACGATGACCGTTTTCTGGATGTCGTGCACGAGCCATGGTGGGGCGAGCCTACCGCCGTGATGACGACTATCTTCCCCAGCTTGATCATCCAGCAGCAGGTGAATTCTGTCTCCACCCGCCACATCCAGCCCAATGGGCCGGGCAGCTTTGATTTTGTCTGGACCCATTTCGGGTTTGACGACGATACCCCCGAGATGCAGCGCCGCCGCCTGCGCCAGGCCAACCTGTTTGGACCGGCTGGGTTCGTGTCTGCCGACGATGGTGAAGTGATTGAATTCAGCCAGGACAGTTTTGCGGTGCACGCGGGTGACAACACCTCCACCATCGCCGAACTGGGCGGACGCGATGCCGCCGATACGGACCAC
>JANPAZ010000281.1:0-4903 GCA_031430225.1 Rhodoferax sp.
TTGCTGGCCATTGGGGGCTCCACCAATGGCATCGTGCACCTGACGGCCATTGCGGGCCGCATGGGGTTTGAGGTTGACCTGAAAGCGCTGGACCGGATGGGCCGGGAAACCCCGGTGCTGCTGGACCTCAAACCCTCGGGCCAGCATTACATGGAAGATTTTCACCACGCAGGCGGCATGGCGACGCTGCTGCGTGAACTCAAGCCACTGCTGCGGCTGGACGCCATGACGGTCACCGGTCGCACGCTGGGTGAAGAGATCGAGCTCAGCGGCCCGGGCTTCAAGCAGGAAGTGATCCGCACCATGGCCAACCCGATCTTTCCGCAAGGCGGAATTGCCGTACTGCAGGGCAATCTGGCGCCGGGTGGCGCCATCATCAAGCAGTCAGCCGCCGACCCGAAACTGATGGAACACGAAGGCCGCGCCGTCGTGTTTGAAAACGCCGAAGACATGGCGCGCCGCATTGACCACCCTGATCTGGAGGTGACTGCCGATGACGTCCTGGTGCTGAAAAACATCGGCCCCAAAGGCGCACCCGGCATGCCCGAAGCGGGCTACCTGCCCATCCCCAAAAAGCTGGCACGTGCCGGCGTGAAAGACATGGTGCGCATCTCTGACGGCCGCATGAGCGGCACGGGTTACGGCACCATCGTGCTGCACGTCACACCCGAATCGGCCGTGGGCGGGCCGCTGGCGCATGTGCGCAATGGCGACCGCATTCGCCTGAGCGTGGCCAACCGCGAGATCAGCCTGCTCATTCCTGCCGAAGAACTGGCCCGCCGTGCTGCGCAAAACCCGGTCACACCACCCGTGGGCGAGCGCGGCTACCACAAGCTGTTTTTGCAAACGGTCACCCAGGCGGACCAGGGTGTGGACTTTGACTTTTTGCGCGCCACCCGAAACAACGGACAGGTTCCGGGCTGAGGCGCATGGGTGACTGACGCCCTTGCGGCCTGGCGCTATCGTGGCCGCATTCATCCACACCGCAAAAGGACTTCAGCATGGGCATTCAACTTGGCAAGCCATCCATCGATCTAGGCATCGTCACCACCAATGGCGAGGCCATGCTGGCGTTTTACCGTGACGTGCTGGGCTTCAAATACCTGCGCGACATGCCCATGCCTGGCGGCAGCGGCACCATGCACCAGCTGATGTGTGGCGACAGCATGATCAAGATTGTGGTGCTACCCACCACGCCCGCCGTGGCGGCACCTGGCGGCATTCAGGGCGCCACCGGCTACCGCTACTGGACCATCACCGTGACCAACATGGCCGAGCTGCTGACCGCCTGCGCGGACAAGGGCCACAAGGTCATCATGAAAGAGCGTGAGTTGCGCCCCGGTGTGCGCATCGGCATGGTGGCCGACCCGGACGGCAACTGGGTGGAGTTTTTGACGATTGGGTGACAAACGGGTCGCTATGTTTTAAATAGCAAACTATTCAATAGCTGCGGTGGCCTTAAGCTACTTTTTAATGCCTTCTGCAAGCAAGGAGCGGCTGATCATTGATAGACGGTCGGTTAAGGATTTTTGGCGATCACGCAAAAGACGCTGCACGGTGCTTCATCGACCAGCGCGCTGGAAATGGAGCCACTCCACCACCGTGCGACCCGGCTGTTCAGGTGACGGTGTCCCACCACAATCAGGTCTGCCGATACCTCGGACGCGAACCTGCTGATCTCCACCACGGGATCACCCTGCAGGATTTGTCCATTGACTTCAAAGCCCGCGTCGCCGAGCTTTTGCAAGCCTTCCTCCAGGATAGTCTCAAACCGCTTCTTTTCCGATTCATCCCAGGCGGGGTTGTAAATCCCTCCCCCTGCGAATGCAACAGCGTCATAAGCTGGTTTCACGGCGACCAGCCAAACCCGGCTGCCGCTCCACTGGGCCAGCTCCCTTGTTTCCGTAAGGGCATCTTGACCTTGCTGTGTTCCGTTGTAAGCAAACAAAATGGTCTTGTACATAAGCACCTCCCGCCTGTTTGAAAGTGAACGAACCCAAACCCGTCTAAAGGGTATTTTGTTCCTGTCGAGGGCGAATGGCAACCCTGGGACACACCGTTGGGAAAAGCAAGGCCGCCTCGCCAGGTGGCCACTGCCGAGCAGGCGCTAGGTCTGATTTCCAAACGCTGCGGACTCGCGCGTCCACGCTTGGGTCTGCTCACTCAGGCTCAAACCCAATCCTGGGCGCGTAGGCACCAGCATGCGGCCGTCGCGGATTTCGATGCGCTCGTTAAACAGCGGCTCCAGCCATTCAAAGTGCTCCACCCAGGGTTCCCGGGGGTACGCCGCTGCCAGGTGCACGTGCAATTCCATTGCAAAGTGCGGGGCCAGCATCAGGCCTGCATGCTCGGCTTGTGACGCGATTTTCAGGAATGGTGTGATCCCGCCCACGCGGGGTGCGTCAGGCATCAGGTAGTCGGCGGCACGATGGCGAATGAGATCACCATGCTCGGCGGCGCTGGTCAGCATTTCGCCAGTGGCGATGGGGGTGTCGAACTGCACGGCCAGCGCGGCGTGGCCTTCATGGTCATAAGCGTCCAGCGGCTCTTCAATCCAGACCAGATTGAAGGGCTCAAAAATACGGCACATGCGCTGGGCCGTGGGCCGGTCCCACTGCTGGTTGGCATCGACCATGATGGGCACAGCATCACCCAGATGGTGGCGCACGGCGGTGACGCGGGCAATGTCCAGCGCGCCATCGGGCTGGCCCACCTTGAGCTTGATACCGCCAATGCCCCGCGCGATAGACGCTGAGGCATTCACCATTAACTGGTCAATCGGTGTGTGCAAAAACCCGCCCGAGGTGTTGTAGCAACGCACCGAATCGCGGTACGACCCCAACAGCTTGGCCAGCGACAGGTTGGCGCGCCTGGCCTTCAGGTCCCACAGGGCCACGTCAAACGCGCCAATGGCCTGGGTACTCATGCCACTGCGACCCACCGAGGCACCGGCCCAACAGAGCTTGTCCCACAGCTTGCCAATGTCGCTGGGGTCTTCGCCGATCAGCACCGGTGCAAGTTCCTTGGCGTGCGCAAACTGGCCTGGACCCCCGGCACGCTTTGAGTAGCTGAACCCCAGACCCTGGTGGCCGCCCTCGGTTTCAATCTGGGCAAACAGAATGACGATCTCCGTCATGGGCTTCTGGCGGCCCGTCAGCACTTTGGCATCGCTGATGGGCGTGGCCAGCGGCAGGTAGCACGACGAGACGCGTACTGAGCGGATGCGGTCACCGGCAGCCATGGCCTGCTGACTGGTGTTGGGCATCTTCACTGATTCATCATTCAATCTTGATCCCCGCCGTCTTGATCACCTTGGTCCAGCGCTCGAGTTCGCTCTTCACAAAGGCGGTGTAATGCTTTGAGCCGGGCTCAGGCACGACGAAGCCCTGTGACTCCAGCCGCTGGCGGAAAGCTGCAGACTTCAACACCTGTGCCATGGCTGCATCGAGCTTGTCAACGATAGGCTGGGGCGTGCCTTTGGGCAGCGATATGCCCGACCACGACAGGGCTTCAAAACCTTTGTAGCCAGACTCGGCAATGGTGGGCACGTCGGGGTACAGCGGGTTGCGCTGCGCGCTCGACACTGCCAGCGGACGCAACTTGCCCGCCTTGATGTGCTGCAAGGCCACGTCCTGGTTGATGAACATCAGTTTGATGTTGCCCCCCAGGATGTCGGTCATCATCGGGCCGCCGCCCCGGTAGGGGATGCCCAGCATGAAAATGCCCGCTGTCTGCTTGAACAGCTCCATCGCCATGTGGCCGGACGCCGCCGGTGTGAAGCCGTAGTCCAGCTTGCCGGGGTTGGCCTTGGCAAAGTCCACCAGTTCCTTCACCGACTTGAACGGCACGCTCGGATGCACCACCAGCACATTGGGGCCGGAATGCACCTGCGAGAGGTGCATGAAGTCAGTGTTGGAGTTGTACTTCAAGTTGGGGTCCAGGCCATGGGCGACCGCGTTTTGACCCACACCGGTCTGGATGATGGTGTAGCCGTCTGGCGCCGCCTTTGAACCGCGGTCGGTACCAATCACACCGCCTGCTCCGCCCACGTTTTCGACGACAAAAGGCTGCTTGAATATCTTTGTCAGCTCCTCTGATACCAGGCGTCCCATCACGTCGCTGGTACCACCCGCCGGGAACGGTACGATGATCTTCACGGGTTTGCTGGGGTAGTCAGACTGGGCCAGTGCGCTGCCACTAATTGCTATTGAAAATATAGCTGAAAACGCAATGGATACGAGGGCAATACGCCTGTTTTTCATGAATTTACTCCTGATTACCATTTGAATTGACAAAACGGGATGCAGACCGTGTGGTGCACTTTAAGGCCTAGCGGTCAAAGGCAGGCCGCTTGGGGTCGAACTTCCAGTTCGGAACCAAGTACTGCATGGCCGTGGCATCGTCACGGGAACCCAGGCCATGTTGCTTGTAAAGCTGGTGGGCTTTTTCCACTTCGGCCATGTCCAGTTCCACACCCAAGCCCGGCTTTTTGGGCACCTGCACGTGGCCGCCCACAATCTGCAACGGGTCTTTGGTCAGGCGCTGGCCGTCTTGCCAGATCCAGTGGGTGTCGATGGCGGTCACGCGGCCAGGTGCAGCGGCACCCACGTGCGTGAACATGGCCAATGACACGTCAAAATGGTTGTTGGAATGGCTGCCCCAGGTCAGACCCCAGTCGCGGCAGGTTTGGGCCACGCGCACCGAGCCGGCCATGGTCCAGAAGTGCGGGTCGGCCAGCGGGATGTCCACACTTTGCAGCGAGAGTGCGTGGGTGAGTTGCCGCCAGTCGGTGGCGATCATGTTGGTGGCCGTGGGCAGGCCGGTGGCGCGGCGGAACTCGGCCATCACTTCGCGGCCCGAGAACACACCTTCGGCACCGCAAGGGTCTTCGGCGTAGGCCACC
>JANPAZ010000282.1:0-11370 GCA_031430225.1 Rhodoferax sp.
GGCACTTCAAACTTGCCACCGCTTGCGTTGGTCATGTACACCACAGCGCGACCGATTTCCAGGTCTTCAAAATCGCCACCGGCTTGCGCGCCCATGGCACCTTTGCCTTTGAGCGCCGATGTCAACAGGGCTTCATAGCCGGTCGCGATGCGGGCACCCCAGGCGGCTGCGTCACCCACCTTGGGTGCACCTGCGACGCCTGCCGTGTGACAGGCCGTGCATTGCGCCTTAAAGACGTCTTCACCACTTTTCAGCGCGCGATTGGCATCGCGAATTTCAATCGAACCGACCTTCTGGATCCGAAGCGCAACGGACTTTTCCATATTGACGGAACCTGCCGCGGGCTTATTTTGGGTGGTGACGTAATAAACCAAGCCAATGATGATGAAGATCGGTGCCACAAAAGAGAAAAACACGGCCAGCAACAATTGCTTCGGGTTTTTGATGGGGCCAGTGTGGTCCTCATCGTGAGCTGGGGCGTTGCTGTTGTCGCTCATGGTGTCCTCAAAAAGTCGGTTGGCTGGAAATCAACTCAGGATTATAGCCGTCGCCCCCTGTGAAACCCCCTACAATCAAGCCACTTCACACATGCGGCTGTAGCTCAGTGGATAGAGTATTGGCCTCCGAAGCCAAGGGTCGTGGGTTCGATCCCCGCCAGCCGCACCAACCGTCAATTTCTTGACGTGTCACATCATCCCAAAAACCGGTCTTCTCATTGGGAGAGCGAGTTTTGATTGTCTTATGTGACAGGATAGGGTCCAAAGCAACCTCCCTCAAAAAAAGCCGTTCAGTTGACGGTGTTTTTCTCTCACTAGCCGAGAGATACTCGCGCCATCGTCCGTGGCGCAGGGAGACGCAGATCAATCTTCCACCCCCCTTTTTTTCAAAGACAGCGCAGCTTCATACAGCCCGTTGCGTGGCTCACCGGTGATGTCGGACGCCAGCTTGACGGCTGTCTTGAGAGGGAGATGGTCAAGGAGCAGCTTCAGCACGCGGTTGTCCTGGCTGGTGTCCGATGTGATGGCCACCGGATGCAGCACCAGCACAAACTCACCGCGCAGCCGGTTGGTATCGCTGCCCAGCCACGCTGGCAGGTCCTGCGCGGCAACGGTTGTAATTTCTTCAAACTGTTTGGTCAACTCACGGCCCACCGTAACGGCGCGCGTCCCCAGTCCAGCCAGGGCATTGGCCAGCGCTTCAATGCGGTGCGGCGCCTCAAGCAGCACAACAGCCCGGGCTTCATTCGCCAGCGCCATGACGGCTGTTGTTCGCTCATTGGCTTTTGACGACAGAAACCCGCCGAAAACAAATTGGCCATGCTGCGCGGCCTCGTCTGCTAAACCCGCCACGCTGAGTGCCGTGGTGACGCTGCTGGCGCCCGGAAGCGGCACCACCTGCAACGACGCCTGCCGAACTGCCGCGACCAGCCGTGCGCCCGGGTCGCTAATGCCCGGCGTGCCGGCGTCACTGGCATAAGCCACGCGCTGCCCTTGCTGAAGCCTCTCAATGACAGTGTGCGAGGCCTGCACTTCGTTGTGCTGGTGTACTGCCAGCAATTGCGAAGTTGCCTTGTCGATGCCATAGGCGCGCAGCAGGGCCTGCGTGTGGCGGGTGTCTTCGCATGCAATGCAATCGACCAACGCCAGCACATGCAACGCACGTAAGGTGATGTCAGCCAGATTGCCGATGGGCGTGGCTACCACATACAGGGTGCCTTGCGGATAATGCTGGGAAGCCGCCGCGTCGTGTGCGGCACTCAGGGCTGAAGCGTAAGCAGAACTCAATGATGTTCCCCGGTACGAAAACGAAAGACAAGGCAACCGCGACGACCAAGCAGGTGGGCGATGCGGCCGAAGGCGAGGCACTGCAATATTTGCAGCGTGCCGGTTTGCGCCTTCTGGAGCGCAATTATCGAACGCCGGGACGTGGTGGCGGAGAAATTGACCTGATCATGCGCGATGGAGATGGAACCACCGTGTTTGTGGAGGTGCGAAAGCGGGCATCCAATAGCCACGGCGGCGGTATGGCCAGTGTCAGCTTCACCAAGCAGCGACGCATTGTTTTTGCGGCGCGGCACTACCTCATGCGCCTGCGTGAGCCGCCGCCCTGCCGTTTTGACGTGGTGAGCCTGGATGTCAATGGCATTCAATGGGTGCGCGCGGCCTTTGACGCAGCTTAAGGGCATCCCACCTGGCAACATTTGCTGACAATTGCGACGGTTATCATCCCCACCATGCTTGAACAACGCATCCAACAACACTTCATCGACAGCGCTGACCTGAAGTACCAGTCTGCGCAAAGCCTTAGCAAGCCCATTGCCGCTGCAGTGCAGGCCATGCTGGCGTGTGTCACCAGCGGTGGCAAGGTACTGGCTTGTGGCAACGGCGGCTCTGCAGCCGATGCCCAGCATTTCGCAGCCGAGTTTGTCGGACGGTTTGAACGTGAACGCCCGGAGCTGGGTGCCATCGCGCTGACGACTGACACCTCCATCATCACGGCCATCGCCAATGACTATGACTTCAACGTCATTTTTTCGCGCCAGGTTCGTGCTCTGGGGTCGCCTGGCGACGTACTGCTTGCCATCTCGACCAGTGGCAATTCGGCCAATGTTCTGGCGGCGATTGAAGCTGCCCATGAACGGGAGATGATCGTCGTCGGTTTGAGCGGGCGTGGGGGTGGCAAGATGACCCACGCGCTTCGTGATACGGATGTGCACATATGTGTTCCGCATGAGCGAACTGCGCGAATTCAGGAAGTACACATCCTCGCGCTGCATTGCATCTGTGATGCCGTGGACACGCAATTACTTGGTGAACAGGAGCCCCCGACATGAAATTCGCTGACATGAATTGGTTACGCAGGGCGTTGCCTGTCGCCACTCTGGCCATGGTGGCGCTGACCAGTCTGAGTGCTTGTGCCCCGCTCATTGTGGGTGGTGCGGCCATGGGTGTACTGGTGGCGACCGACCGGCGCACTTCGGGTGCGCAACTCGAGGACGAAGGCATCGAGCTGCGTGCCGCCAGCCGAATTCGCGAGAGTCTGGGTGAACGTGTTCACGTCAACGTCATCAGCTATAACCGCCAGGTTCTGCTGACTGGTGAGGTACCCAGTGCTCAAGACCGGCAACAGGTGGAGCAAATTGTGTCGCGGGTCGAGAACGTTCGCGCGACCGTTAACGAGCTTGCCGTTTTGGGCAATACAACCTTGACTCAGCGCTCTTCAGATGCATTGGTAACCGGCAGGGTCAAGGCCGCCATGGTGGACGCCCGAGATCTTTTCGCCAATGCGTTCAGGGTGGTCACCGAACGAGGCACCACCCATCTGATGGGTCGTGTCACCCAACGAGAAGCTGACCGGGCCACTGAGCTGGCGCGGGGAACGACCGGGGTGCAAAAGGTTGTACGCATTTTTGAGATCATCAGCGAAGAAGAACTCAAGCGCATGCTGCCACAGCCCGCACCCGAAGATACCAAGAAATAAAGTAACTGTTCACCCCCCGGCTGCGCGTACTGCGCCGGGATCGGCCTAACGGGCCGATAACGCAAGTCGCTTCTCTTTCCCCCTTGTTGGGGGCAACACCAGCAGCCTGGCAGAGCCAGTTCTGCGGTGTTTCTGGTAAACGCGGGCTTATCCTGCGACTGGGGCCTGAGCAGTTACGAAATAAATCTACTTTAATCGGGTGATCAAGCTGGATGTATCCCAGCGCTGGCCACCCATGTGCTGCACGTCGGCATAAAACTGGTCAACCAACGCCGTTACCGGCAGGCGAGCGCCGTTGCGCTTGGCTTCGTCCAGCACCAGGCCCAAGTCTTTTCGCATCCAGTCCACGGCAAATCCAAAGTCGAATTTGCCCTGCACCATCGTCTTGCCACGGTTGTCCATTTGCCAGCTTTGCGCCGCGCCCTTGCCGATGACGTCCAGCACCTGGTTCATGTCCAGCCCCGCGTTCTGTCCAAAAGCAATGGCCTCGCTCAAGCCCTGCACCAGACCTGCGATACAGATCTGGTTGACCATTTTGGCAAGTTGACCCGCACCGCTTGCGCCTAGCAGCGTGAACGCGCGTGAGAATGCCATTGCGGTAGGCTGAACACTCGCAAATGCGGCGGCCTCACCACCGCACATGACCGTGAGCATGCCGTTTTGTGCCCCTCCCTGACCGCCAGAGACAGGTGCGTCGATGAACTGGAGCCCCAGCTGGGATGCAGCCTCGGCCAGTTCACGGGCGACGCTGGCTGAAGCCGTCGTGTGGTCCACAAAAATGGTTCCCGGCTTCATGCTAGCAAAAGCACCGTCAGTGCCTACCGTGACGCTACGAAGGTCATCATCATTTCCGACGCAACAGAAAACGATGTCAGCTTCTGCGGCGGCTGCACGAGGAGTTGTTGCGTGATTTGTGGCACTGCCCCCCGAGTATTCAGCACACCATGCTATGGATTTGGTAGCGGTCCGGTTGTATACGGTGACCTGATGACCTGCCGTGGCCAGATGCCCGGCCATGGGATACCCCATGACACCCAGGCCCAGAAAGGCGACTTTGCGTGAAGGGGCTGGCTCGTAGGTTTTGGGATTTATGCTGGACATGGTGTGGTAAGAGTAAATGGGTTAGGAACGATAACTTGCTCAAAGGTGTGAAAGGCGTATTTTTTCCAGAAACACCGCAGAACTGGCTCCGCCAGGCTGCTGGTGTTGCCCCCTGCAAGGGGGAAAGCGCAGCGACACGCAGTGCGCGAAGCCGGGGGGTGAATCACACGATAGCAAAGTTTTCGGTACCGGCGCTCAGGTCATGGGTCCTGCCGCGCTGGCTGTTTAGTTTGATCTGCAGCCGCAGGTCATTCAGCGAGTCGGCATTGCGCAGCGCATCCTCGTAGGTGATGACGTTGTTCTCATAGGCGTCAAACAGTGCCTGGTCAAAAGTCTGCATACCCAGGTTACGGCTCTTTTTCATGATCTCCTTGATCTCGGACACATCGCCCTTGAAGATCAGGTCAGAGATCAGGGGTGTGTTGAGCATGATTTCGACGGCAGCAGAGCGGCCCTTGCCGTCCTGCTTGGGGATCAGCCGCTGCGATACCAGCGCCTTGAGGTTCAAAGACAGATCCATCAGCAACTGGCTGCGCCGCTCTTCCGGGAAAAAGTTGATGATGCGATCCAGCGCCTGATTGGCGCTGTTGGCATGCAGCGTGGCCAGGCACAGGTGGCCGGTTTCGGCAAAGGCCACGGCGTGTTCCATGGTTTCGCGGTCGCGAATCTCACCCATCAGAATCACGTCGGGAGCCTGGCGAAGCGTGTTTTTGAGGGCAATCTCCCAGCTGTCGGTATCCAGCCCCACCTCACGCTGCGTCACCACGCAATTTTTGTGCATGTGCACAAACTCCACCGGGTCTTCAATGGTGATGATGTGGCCGTAAGAATTCTCATTGCGCCAGTCCACCATGGCCGCCAGCGTGGTGGATTTGCCCGAACCCGTGGCGCCGACCAAAATACACAAGCCGCGCTTGGACTGAACCACTTCCTTGAGCACCTGGGGCACGCCCAGGCCATCAATGGTGGGCAACACCTGCGGGATGACACGAAGCACCATGCCCACTTTACCTTGCTGGATGAAGGCGTTCACACGAAACCGCCCCACACCGGGCGGCGAAATCGCAAAGTTACATTCTTTGGTGCGCTCAAACTCGGCAACCTGCTTGTCGTTCATGATGGAACGGGCCAGTGCCAGCGTGTGTGCCGCATTGAGGGGCTGAGGCGATACCTTCGTTACCTTGCCGTCAACCTTGATGGCAGGCGGAAAGTCGCCGGTGATGAACAGGTCGCTGCCATTGCGACTCGACATCAGCTTCAATAGGTCATTAATGAATTTTGTGGCCTGGTCGCGTTCCATGAGGTTTTTTGCTCCCTGGTTTCACTTCGAATCACTGAGCCGTGCACTGACAACGCGCAAACGTAGTGAAAGCTTGCGCGCCAAAAGCGCGATCAAATTGGCAGCCAGTTTGGGGTGGGACGTCACCATTTCATCCATGCCCTCGGCGCTGAGGATTGCCATGTCGCAATCGCTCATGGTGGTGCAGGCAGAAAAACGGATGCCACTGTCCAGCAACGACATCTCGCCCAGTATTTCTCCGGGGCGGGTCTCTGCCAGGCGCAGCCGCTCGCCCCAGGGCTGCACGCGGTCCACGGCAATGGCACCGGTCAACAGCACAACCATGAAGTTGCCGTATTCATCTTGACGGATGATGTCGCGATTCGCAGGGACCGTTGCGAAATCAAAGAATCGCTCCAGATGGCTGATGGACTCCTTGTCCAGGTGGCTCATGTATTTATCTTTGGCCCACAAGGCTTGCAACAGCTTCGTGCCCCGGTCCGGGCTGAGCCGCTTGGCACCCACTTCTGCCGCGCGGGCTTCCCAGGGCATCAGCAATGACGATTCGACACCCAGGCCGGCGAAGGCCGTGGTGAAAAACATTGAGTCAGCATGGTCCGGCCCCTCAGAAGGCTTGGATTTTGGCCGGAGGAGTCCGAAGAGTCCCTTCATTGTGCGCTCCATGGTGCTGGCTGTGATCAGCCAGGGAAGTTTTCGGGGATCTTGGCCTTGCCGCGCGCTTCAGCCGGGCTGATGATGTTGCGCTTGACAAGGTCCGTGAGGTTCTGGTCAAGCGTTTGCATGCCCACGCTATTGCCGGTTTGAATGCTGGAGTACATCTGGGCCACCTTCGCCTCGCGGATCAGGTTGCGAATGGCGCTGGTGCCCAGCATGATCTCATGGGCGGCCACGCGGCCCTGGCCGTCCTTGGTTTTGCAGAGTGTTTGTGAAATCACCGCTTGCAGGGACTCCGACAACATGGCGCGTACCATTTCTTTTTCTTCGGCCGGAAACACGTCAATGATCCGGTCAATGGTTTTGGCGGCGCTGGAGGTGTGCAGCGTGCCAAAGACCAAGTGGCCGGTTTCAGCCGCCGTCATGGCCAGGCGAATGGTTTCCAGGTCGCGCATTTCGCCCACGAGAATGCAGTCCGGGTCTTCACGCAGAGCCGACTTCAAAGCAGCGGCGAAGCTCAATGTGTGGGGCCCAACCTCGCGCTGGTTCACCAGGCATTTCTTGGACTCGTGCACAAACTCAATGGGGTCTTCCACAGTGAGGATGTGACCAAACTCGGTCTCGTTCAGGTAATTGACCATGGCTGCCAACGTGGTGGACTTGCCCGAACCTGTGGGCCCGGTGACCAGCACCATGCCACGGGGTTTGAGTGCCAGGTCGGCAAAAATCTTAGGCGCGTTGAGCTGCTCAAGCGACAGGATCTTGCTCGGAATGGTCCGGAAGACGGCACCCGCACCCCGGTTGTGATTGAAAGCATTGACGCGAAAGCGCGCCAGACCCTCAATCTCGAACGAGAAGTCAATTTCCAGAAACTCTTCGTAGTTTTTACGCTGCGTGTCGTTCATGATGTCGTACACCATGGCGTGCACGGCCTTGTGGTCCAGCGCGTCCACATTGATGCGGCGCACGTCACCATGAACGCGGATCATGGGAGGCAGTCCGGCAGACAGGTGCAGGTCGGAGGCCTTGTTCTTGACGCTGAAAGCGAGTAATTGGGTAATGTCCACGGATTCCTCAATGGTTTGATACGCTCTGAGGCATTATGACTTTGATTTCCACCAATCTCCAGCAGGTTCGTGCACGAATGGCAACGGCCTGCAGTGCATCCGGGCGCAATCTTGCAGACGTTACGCTGCTGGCTGTGTCAAAAACATTTGGCCCCGATGCGGTCCAGGAGGCCTTCCTTGCCGGGCAAAGTTCGTTTGGCGAAAACTACATTCAGGAAGCCGTCGAGAAGATGGCTGCGCTGCGGCACCTGGCCATAGTGTGGCACTGCATTGGGCCGATACAGAGCAACAAGACACGCCTGGTGGCGGAAAATTTTGATTGGGTACACAGCGTGGACCGCCTGAAAATTGCGCAGCGTCTGAGCGAGCAGCGCCCCGCCCACCTGCCTGCATTGCAGGTATGCATTCAGGTCAATGTGGATGGCGGCAAGACCAAAGCTGGTGTTGGCCCAGCCGACACCCAGGCCCTTGCGCGCGAAGTAGTCGCGTTGCCCCGACTACAACTCAGAGGCTTGATGTGCATCCCTGAACCTGCTCCTGATTTTGTAGCTTCCTGCGCAGTATTTACGAGGGCGAAAGACCTGTTTGATCAAATAAAGGCGGCCAACCAGTTTTCGCAAACCCAATTCGATACGCTGTCGATGGGCATGACAGCAGACCTTGAGGCCGCCATTCGCTCAGGCAGCACGATGGTGCGCGTCGGCACCGCCATCTTTGGGGGGAGGTAGCGCCCCCACGCTCTTCACTGCGTGTAATACGCTGCCCCCCATGGGGGCTAATTTTTCTAGGGGCGGCCCGTCGAAAAATTCAGCCCAAGGTCTCTATTTCTTCGGCAATGCAATCGGCTTGACGGCACCGCAATCCGCACCCAGGAATTTGCCGGTTGATTCCATGTCCATTTTTTGCGGTTGACCCTTGGCCGTTGTGTTGACTGTCATCTTCATGGCATAGGCATCGGAGCCATTGAAGGTGATCTGCCCTTCGCCGCTGGATGGCGGCTTGGTGCACGTGAAAGCGATCTTCATCGTGTTGCCCACACGGGGTGACTTGGTGGAGGTGCAGTCCCCCTGTCCGGCTGGGACTTCGTTGCGCTCGGTCATCTCCCTGGTCATGCAGATTTTCAGGGTCATGCCGCCGCCAGGGCCTGCGGCACCCATGGTTACACCCTGCTTGGCCATCATGTCCTCCATCATCTTGCGCTGCTCTGGGGGCATCTTGGCCATCTGCTCCTGCGCGGCGGCCATCTTGGCGCCCATGTCGCCCGAGCCGCCCATCATCTTGTGGCTGATTTCCCACAGGCCGGGTTTCATGGTCTGCGCATTAACGCCAAAAGTGCTGGCCGACAAAACCGCGACGACAAACATCGAACTAAGCTTCATGATGGATCCTTGAAGTGGCAATTCAAAAGTGGATTGTGTCAAAACGCCGGGCGGTTGTGAACTGTTTCAAATCAAATGAAGATGAGTCGAGTTCTTGATTTCTTCCATCACGGCATAGGTGCGGGTTTCGCGCACTCCCGGTAGCTGCCAAAGCACGGTACCGGCAAATGCGCGGTACGCCGCCATGTCGGCCATGCGGGTCTTGAGCAAGTAGTCAAAGCCGCCGGCCACCATGTGGCATTCCATGATTTCGGCGCGAACCTGCACGGCTGCCTTGAAGGCCTCAAACACGTTGGGCGTGGTACGGTCCAGCAGTACTTCTACAAAAACCATCAAGCCCGCGCCGAGCTTTAGCGGGTTAAGCCGCGCTTCATAGGCGGTGATGAAGCCATCGCGCGTGAGCCGCTGCACGCGTGCCAGGGCTGCAGTGGGCGAGAGCGCGACGGACTCGGCCAGTTTCAGGTTGGAAATCCGGCCATCTTTTTGCAAGGCGTCGAGAATTCGCAGGTCAAGGCGATCAAGCCCCGGGAATGGTTCGGTCATGGGCTGACAATCTTACCAACCATGGCGTGCGGCAACGCCCTGTCGACGTTACACTGCGGTGTTAAAAAGCGGTCGCTGGTCACGGACGGATCAAAGTTCAACCCACTTTTAAAAATAGCGAAGTCGATGAATTACAACGAGTCGAAGGAGCAAAGCGCTGAAATTCTTCGGGCCGTGCTGGGAACCATGGGCCAGCACGATGCGCCTTTCAATCCGGTGTCGTTCGCCCTGTGGTACGAACATATCTCGGGTACCAATCAGGCTTTGACCCAGGCGCTGGAGCAGGCAATGGTGACCGAGCCCCGTCTGAGCCATGACACGGTCAAGCGTCTGTTCAGTCGTCACGTGGTCGGTATAGACCATGCAGAAATGGAACGTATCAGCGGCGA
Organism: Rhodoferax sp.; assembly: GCA_031430225.1. Lineage (GTDB taxonomy): Bacteria > Pseudomonadota > Gammaproteobacteria > Burkholderiales > Burkholderiaceae_C > JANYCG01. Next base: position 9,914 of record JANPAZ010000282.1, read on the forward strand.
TTTTCAACGTGTCATGGGTGGAATTGCCGAAAGCGCAGCCCAGACGGGTGACTCGGCGGGCCAATACCGTGATCAGCTACAGGGGTTGAGTCAGGCGCTACTGGACGGAGACGGGTCCGGTGCAACGCCCTTTATCAAGGACGTCATGCTGGGCACCTCAAAAATGGAGCACTCCGCACAGGCACTGCAAACCCAGGTGAACGCGAGTCGAAGTGAAATCATGCGGCTTCAGGTCGAACTGGGGCGCGTACGCAACGAAGCCTTGCTCGACCCGTTGACCCGCATCCTGAACCGCCGGGGGTTTGACCAGGAGCTTGCGGCGATGCTGCAGGTGCCGACCAGGCCCGAAACGACGCATTGCCTCATGATGATCGACATAGATCATTTCAAAAAAGTGAACGACACCCACGGGCATGTCACGGGGGACCGCGTCATACAGGCGCTGGGCGAGGTGCTCAAGCAAACCGTGACTGATCCGTCGCATTCCGTGGCGCGCTACGGCGGTGAGGAGTTCGCGGTCGTCATGCCGCACGCCAGGCTGGAAGAATGTGCGCGAATGGCTGAGCTCATCCGCGTTCGTGTCAAAAGCATGAAGGTGCGCAATAAGAAAACGCTGGAAGTCATGCTCACGGTGACCGTCTCTCTGGGGTACACGTGCATGAAAGGCGATGATGACGCCTCTACCTTGATTGCGCGGGCGGATGCCGGGCTTTACCAATCCAAGCAGGGGGGCCGAGACCGTGTGACGGCTGCCTGATAGAACGGTGTAGGACTCACTGGAGTCTATGGTTTTTGGATTTTTTAGAATTTATCACTAAATTTACCTATTAAATCCGCATAATATTTTGGCAAATTTCTCAGATGATAGTGTTTTATCAATCTGTTTAAGCTGCCATGCGTCTACCCGACCCCTACCGTCCCGAGGATTTGATCGTTTCGCTGCGCCTTGCATCGCTTGACCGGGCGCTGGACTGGGCCGCTGCCGCCAAAACCGCTACGCCCTGGGTGCACGCCGTGCGCCAGAATCCACCGCCTTTCTGGGCGATGGAAAGCCTGCTGAAGGAATACCCGATTTCCAGCGCTGAGGGATTGGCTCTGATGCGTCTGGCTGAGGCCCTGTTACGGGTGCCCGATGCCGAGACCGCGATTGCCCTCACAGCCGACCAGCTGGGCCGGGCGGACTTTGACGCGACCGGCGACAAAACGCTGGCACGCTTGAGCAGCGCCGCTATTGCCTTGAGCAAAAAGTTTTTGCCCGACAGCGAAGCGCCCTCCGGCATATTTGCCAAGCTCGGCGCCCGCTCCGTGGTGGCCGCCACCTTGCGCGCCGTGCAGCTGCTGGGCCGCCAGTTTGTGTTGGGCCAGACCATTGGCGAAGCCATGGAGGAGGCGGCCACCGCCAAACGCAAAATCAAAAGCCTGCGCGTTTCGCCATCGGGCCACACCAAGGCGGAACA
>JANPAZ010000283.1:0-3762 GCA_031430225.1 Rhodoferax sp.
CAGCCCACGATGAGCAGCCGCTCGCGGCGAAAACGGGCCGGCAAGGCGCCCAAAGGGGATTGGATTGAAGGCAAAATCGGGGTCTATTTGAAAAAAGAGCCTTGAGGATACCGAAAAAGATGACGAGCACTGCCAGCCCGACTTACCAGATCAGCGTTCAACCCAGTGGACGCTCTTTCAGCACCAACTCCGATGAAACCATGCTGGCCGCTGGCATTCGCCAGGGTGTGGGCCTGCCCTACGGCTGCAAAGACGGTGCCTGCGGTTCGTGCAAGTGCAAAAAAATCAGTGGCACCGTGGTGCATGGCCCGCACCAGAGTAAAGCGCTGAGCGATATCGAGGAAGCCGATGGTTTTGTGCTGACATGCTGCGGCGTGCCGCACAGTGATGTGGTGCTGGAGTCTCGCCAGGTCACAGAAGCGGGCGCTTTTCCCATCAAGAAGATGCCGTCACGCGTGATCACGCTTGAGAAAAAATCAGACGACGTGATCCTGCTCAAACTGCAACTGCCGGCGAACGACACCTTTCAATACCAGGCCGGGCAGTATGTGGAATTTTTGCTGCGCGATGGTGCGCGGCGCAGCTACTCCATGGCGACGGCACCACGGCCTGTCGTCACTTCAGAAGCGCCCGCGGCGCCACCGCCCGACGCAGCCACGCCTGCGCCTGCACCTGTCGGCCCGGTGATTGAGCTGCACATTCGCCACATGCCCGGCGGCAAGTTTACCGATCACGTTTTTGGAGCGATGAAAGAAAAAGAGATTTTGCGCATCGAAGGGCCCTACGGCAGTTTCTTCCTGCGAGAAGATTCCGCCAAGCCGATGATCTTGCTAGCGTCGGGCACGGGCTTTGCGCCCATCAAGGCAGTGATCGAGCTGATGCAGCAAAAAGGTATTACCCGCCCCGCCACGCTCTACTGGGGCGGGCGTCGCCCTTCTGACATGTACCTCGATGACTGGGTTCGGGCCAAAGTGGCCGAGATGCCCAATCTGCGCTATGTGCCGGTGATTTCAAACGCGTTACCAGAAGATGCCTGGACTGGCCGCACCGGCTTTGTTCACGCGGCAGTGTTGCAGGATTTTCCGGATCTGTCGGGCTACCAGGTGTATGCCTGCGGCGCACCCATCGTTATCGACTCTGCGCAGAAGGCCTACACGACCCAGGGCGGCTTGCCAGACGACGAGTTTTACGCTGACTCATTTATCACCGAGGCCGATAAAGCGAGGAGTTAAGCACGGGTTTGAGCGAAGTTTTGAGCCGAAAGTCAAAAAAAAGCCCACAGCCGTGACGCCATGGGCTTTGAGGTCTTACCTTGGACTAACTTCTTCTTGTGCCGATTTATTTGGCAGCGGGCGTGGCAGCCGTTTGCTTGTCATGCTTTTGCTTGTAGATGGCCTTGCTGTCGCGATTGGCCTCACGGTGCAGTTTTTTGCGCTCGGCAGACGTCACCACGCCGTCAGCCTTGGCGGCGGCTGTGTCTGCCGCAAGTTTTGATTCCCGCTTTTGCAGGCGATTGGCTTCCTTGGCATTCAACTGGCCCGAGGCCACACCCTGGTCAATGCGTTTTTGCTGGTTGGCCATGCGCTTGTCCACGCCCGGGGTAGCGGCAGGGTCTTTGGCCGGTGCCTGTGCAAATGCAGCGCCACTGGCAGCCAGAACGAGAGCAGTGATTAAAGTCTGAATCTTCATGCTTAACTCCTGTTGGTTTTTTTTGGGTATGGAGCTGACTCCATGAGGATGCAACGCAGGCCCCCGCTGTTTGGGCAGACATGTTTCGAAAAAAGAGTTGTAAGAGAATGTGGCACATGCCGAAATGTGAGCTTTTTCACACAGGCAGCTCATCCCCTGCTCAAACCATGAAGACACGCCGCACCCAACTTTTGCTCGTCCTCGCCAGCACCCTGACTTTGGCGGCCTCCCCGACAGTGTTCGGCCAGGCCCGGCCGATCCGAATCATCGTGCCCTACGCGGCGGGCGGCCCGATTGACGTGACAGCACGCGCTTTGGCCGAACGGGTGAAAGACACCTTAGGCCCCGTCATCATCGACAACCGCCCCGGCGCGGGCGGCAACATCGGAGCGGACGCCATCGCAAAGGCCGCGCCAGACGGCCTTACCATCGGCATTGCCGCCACCGCCACACATGCCGTCAACCCCTGGCTATACAGCAAGTTGCCGTACGACGCGGCCAAAGACTTTGCGCCCATCACCCAGATGCTGCGCGTACCCAATGTGTTGGTGATGAATGCCGACACGGCCAACCGCCTGAAGATCAACACCTTGAAGGATTTGATCGCCTACGCCAAAGCCAACCCCGCCAAACTCAATTACGCCAGCGGCGGCAACGGCAGCGCCGGCCATTTGGCCGGTGAAATGTTCAAAGCCCAGGCCGGCATCTTTGCCGTGCACATCCCCTACAACGGCGGCAACCCGGCCCAGATGGCACTGCAAGGCGGGCAGGTCGATTTCAACTTTGACAACCTGGCCACTGCGGCACCCGGCATCAAGTCCGGCAAGCTCAAGGCGATTGCCGTCACCACCCTGACCCGCTCCCCCGCCCTGCCCGACGTGCCGCCCGTGGCAGACACCTTGCCCGGCTTTGCGATTGACACCTGGTGGGGCCTGGTGGCACCGGTGGCCACACCCAAAGACGTGATCACCAGGCTCTATCAGGCGTTTGTCGTTGCGCTGCAAGCACCCGAAACCAAAACCCGATTTGCCAATTTGCTGGCTGAACCGGTAGGAAATTCACCGGATGAGTTTGCCTCGTTCATGAAGAATGAACTGGCCAAGTATGAGAAGGTCGTGAAGGCCTCCGGTGCCAAGGTAGATTAGTCCAATTCCCGTTATTGAAACCAAGAGATACGCCATGAAAACCAAAGCAGCCGTCGCCTGGAAAGCAGGCAGCCCCCTCACCATTGAAACCGTTGACCTGCAAGGCCCCAAATTCGGCGAAGTGCTGGTCGAAATCAAGGCCACTGGCATTTGCCATACTGATTACTACACCTTAAGCGGTGCCGATCCCGAAGGTATTTTCCCGGCCATTTTGGGCCACGAAGGCGCGGGCATTGTGGTGGACGTGGGGCCAGGCGTGACCACGCTGCAAAAGGGCGACCACGTCATTCCGCTGTACACCCCCGAGTGCCGCACCTGCAAGTTTTGCCTGAGCCGCAAAACCAATCTTTGCCAACTGATTCGCGGCACACAGGGCAAGGGCCTGATGCCGGATTCAACCAGCCGCTTCAGCCTGGACGGCAAGCCGATCTTTCACTACATGGGCACATCCACTTTCAGTAACTACACCGTGGCTCCCGAGATCTCACTGGCAAAAATTCGCAAGGACGCGCCGTTTGACAAAGTCTGCTACATCGGCTGCGGCGTGACCACCGGCATCGGCGCCGTGATCTTCACGGCCAAGGTCGAGGCGGGTGCCAACGCCGTGGTGTTTGGCCTGGGTGGCATCGGCCTGAACGTGATTCAGGGCCTGACGATGGTGGGCGCAGACAAGATCATCGGGGTGGACCTGAACCCCGAGCGCGAAGCCATGGCACGCAAGTTTGGCATGACGCATTTCATCAACCCGAAAACCACTGAGAACGTGGTCGACGCGATTGTTCAACTCACCGATGGCGGTGCCGACTACAGCTTTGAATGCATTGGCAACACCAAGGTGATGCGCCAGGCGCTGGAATGCACGCACAAGGGCTGGGGCCGCAGCATCATCATCGGCGTGGCAGAGGCAGGCGCGGAGATCAGCACCCGC
>JANPAZ010000284.1:0-11234 GCA_031430225.1 Rhodoferax sp.
TGATTGGCACCCGCTGCGCTGCCATCTATATCCCACATATCACCCTGCACCATGATCACGACACCCACATCGCCATTTGCAATGGCCTTCTTGAATGCCGTGTCCAGCCAGCGTTTGTTGGCAGCTGAGCGACTGGACACCTCAAGTGCCTGCGCTGGGCTCATGCTCGGTGCACCGTACCAGATATCGTTGTTATTGTTGGAGCCACCGGGAATATTCAAAGTCACGAAAAGTACTTTGGACTTCTCCCACCACACATTCTCGACATATTTGTTGTCGCTGGGGAAGGCGGTATCAAATTCTTGCGCTTGCGTGTGCAGGTCCATCGAGACGCCAAAGGCTTTGCCCGGATTGCTGAAGAAAATAGACCGCACGAGCTCTAGGTTTGCAATCGGGTCGCCACCCGCATAGCTCAGCAGTTTGCCGGCGGAGTCCTTCAGGTAGTCAATGGCGCCGGTGACGCTGTTGAAACTGCCGCCGCCTTGTTTGGCCTTATGGCAGTCAGTCCACTCATTGTCGCCAGGTGTGAACACCAATGGGAACTTGAAGGCCTTCCATTGATTGGCGCCTGAGAGGTCGTAACCCTCGGTGCAGTATTCCTTGCCGGAGTGAATGTCCCCGGCGTGAAGGACTATCGAAAGCTCTGAATCGTTGTTTACCGTGTTGATAAACGCTGGATTCGCCAGAAACTGCGCTGTATCGGACGGAGACGTGCCGTAAGGCATATCTCCAATGACCGCGACTGAGAAGGCTGCAGGCGCTGCGACGACGGTGCTTGAGCTGCCGCCTCCGCATCCTGTGAGGACGGCGGCGAGCACTAGGGAAAGGGCTGATAGTCTGGTGGATTTCATGCTGTGGAGTCCAGTTATTTTGAAGGTTTGGGTGACTCGTGGTTTTGCACCGCGCGCGTTGCTCGACATGGAATGGTCGAGCTGAATCTGCGCTGAGCGCAACCATTATTTTTCTAGGCTGTGACACAGTCATGACACGTCATCTAAAGTGACGGTGAAGGCAACTCCTGAAGCTATGGCCCCCGCAGGCCATACAAATCTCCGCAGTTTCTGATGGGGATTGATGAGGCCCATCAAGCCTGGATCGATCATAAATGCCGGAGGGGAATCGTTCCAATATGCCTTAGTCGTGGCAACGGGGGAAAAGTCAGATTGCACTAATTTGACGAGTTCTAAGTAACCTTTTTTCCAGCAAAAAGGCTACCAAATCGACGCGGTGAAACGGTCTGAATGCGTCCCTATCGGCCTATGGCAAAGTACTCGAACCCCATGGCACGAACAGCGGACGGGTCATAGAGGTTTCGGCCATCAAATATGACGGGACTCTTCAATGTGGCTTTGATAGTTTCAAAGTCAGGGCTTCTGAATTCCTTCCACTCGGTCACGATTACAAGGGCGTCAGCGCCTGACAGCGCACCCATTTGGGTTTCAGCATACTGGATGCGGATTTCTTCCGGATAGAGGCGATGGGTGTGGGCCATTGCTACGGGGTCGTAGACGGACAGTGTGGCACCTGCGGCGAGCAAGTCGTTGATCACAGTGAGACTGCTGGCTTCGCGCATGTCATCCGTATTGGCCTTGAATGCCAGTCCCCAAACCGCAAAGTGGTATCCCCGAAGGTCGGGACCAAATCGCATTTTGATCTTCTCACCCAATACGTGCTTCTGTAAAGCATTGGCCGCCTCAACAGCCTGCAGAACCTTCAATTGCATTCCTGCGCCTTCGGCTGCCGATTTGATTAGTGCCTTGACGTCTTTGGGGAAGCAGGAGCCACCGTAGCCAGCACCGGCATAAAGAAAATCGTAGCCTATGCGTGGATCGCTGCCAATGCCTTTTCTAACTTGTTCAATGTCGGCCCCAAGTTTCTCTGCCAGGTTGGCCATCTCGTTCATGAAACTGATTCGAGTAGCGAGCATTGCATTCGCGGCATATTTGGTGAGCTCTGCGCTGCGGATGTCCATGAGCACAATGCGATCGTGATGTCGCTGAAACGGTGCGTACAGTGCCCGCATGTTAAGGGCGGCCTGCTCGTCGTCGCACCCTAAAACGATACGACCGGGACGCATGAAATCATCGATCGCAGCCCCCTCTTTGAGGAACTCGGGGTTGGACACCACGCTAAAGGGTGTGTCTACCCCTCGCAGTTCAAGTTCGTGCTGAATCACGGCTGTTACGGCACTAGCAGTACCGACGGGCACGGTGCTTTTATCGACTACGACTTTGTAGTCGTTCATGTATTTGCCAATCTGCCTGGCAGCACCCAGGACTTGACGGATGTCAGCCCCGCCGTTTTCATCTGGGGGCGTACCAACGGCGATGAACTGAACAGTTCCAAACCGCGTCGCTGTTTCAATATCATTGGTGAAGTGCAGTCGTCCGCCCCTTACATTGCGTCGTACGAGGTCCTCCAGGCCCGGTTCGTAAATTCCTATCTGGCCATTAGTCAGTCCTTCAATTTTGTTGGCATCAGTGTCATAGCAAATAACATCGTTGCCGACCTCCGAGAGGCAGGTCCCGGTGACCAATCCAACATAGCCGGTGCCAATGACCGTGATCTTCATAGTTTTCGCTTTTTGATTAAATTGCGACCCAAGGCAAACAGTGCCATCAGCCATAAGACGGGGTCATGGCCTCTGGTGTTCGGGGGGCCTACCGAGCACCCACCACCTGAACTGCTCGCCAGCACGTCGACTGCTGCGTTTTGAGGGGCCGGTCCACTGGTGACGCCCTCCAGTCGCACGGCCGCCGGATTGCCTTGGTCGCTGCGCACCTGCAACACTGCCAGCGATTGAGGAAGAGCGTTGGGCGTGTAGCCCAATGCGATCTCGCATTGGGTTCCAGCTTGCAGCACAGCCCCCGACGCACAGCCTCCCAGAATGCGGAACTGACTCGCATCGGGGCCCGTAATACTGGTTGAACCGAGCACGGCGGGCATGGGACCCGGGTTGAACAGTGTCAAAGCCCGCCGAACCTGCGCGCCGCCGGTCTGGGCATCCAGCCGGATTTGTGTGAGCTCGGATTGCCACACCAGTTGACTCGTATTGCCCACAACACCATAGCCACTCATTGCTATGTGAAGTGGTTGCGCCAGAGATGAGCTGGCTATGGCAATCGCCCCGCGTTGAAGTCCAGCTTGATCGGGTTGCAGCTGTATGCCCAGTTCGCAGAGTCCGCCGGGTGCCAGGACGGGTCCACAGTCATTTTGAAGTACGGCAACGGTGCCCGAGGTGGTAATGGACGAAATCGGGAATGGCAAGACGGCTGAAGGGTTGGTCACGCGCACGAACTGGCGCGCTGAGCGACCTCCCAGCGGGACAGACCCGAAATCCATCGTAATAGGCCAGACCCGAACGGGTGACGAAGGCGTGTTGATGCGAACGACATTGCCCAGAAAGGCCGTCACATTCACGCGATCTGTTTCGGTCAGCTGCGAGCTGAGGAAACCCATGGCGCTGACGGTGTTCATCACCTTTGCCAGCGTCCCTGCGTTGTCGGCGGCGCGAAGAATATTGTTCGGGTTTTGACCCGGGTCCGGTCCATGGCACGACACACAAGACCGGGTGTCATTCGCAAGACGCATGTACAGCATGGCGCCTTGTGCCACGTCCTGCCCAATCGCATTGACCCCTGCGCAGCCCATTACAAGCATAGCCAGGGACGTACGCAGACGCCGGGTCATTTGAGATCGCCTGCTGCACTCAGTTTGCATAGACAACGACTACAACATAGCCACGCCAGGGACACTTCTATCTCAGGGGGCGGATGCCGGCACTGAAAAGTCAAGCAGATTTTTGCCGAACTTGATCAACCAAAGGCGGTTGGGGCGCTCCATGTCGGTGCCCTGGGATACCCTGGCACTCACGCCGGTGCCGCAGGCGCTTAGCACTCCGTCCGTTGCGGTGCAGGCCGTGATGTCTGCGCCTTCAATGGCAACTCCGTTGGCGTCGAAGACTTTGGTGCGCAGCCCGAAGTCATTGTCATTGACCAGCGCGAGTGTGCTGCCATCTACCAGTGCAAGCCCCTCCGCCTTTTCGGCGATCCAGCCTGCAGCATTCAGGTCGAACAACAGTGTTTTCTTCAAAGTGGTTACGCCGCTGGCATAGTTGGTGACGCCGTTGACAGACGCACCAGCCATGCTGCTCTTTTCAAGATCAGACGTGGCCGGGTTGAACGAAGCAGCAGATATATCGGTCGCAGCGCCAATTTCTACCAGCATCAGTCGGTTGAAAACCTTGCCTGTGGGGCCAGCTCCCTGTTCGATCACAATGAATTTGCCATTGCCCAGAGACACCATATCGCCCAGCTTCGCGTTACCCGTGCGGCCGTCAAGATAGTCTGCGCAGTTGATGGGGTACGCATACATTTTTGACGCTTCAGAGGTGGGGTCAAACTCTACCCAGCGGGTAAACCGGGCGTAGCGTTCGACCCGCTTGCCCGTTCCTGCATCAGCGCAGGTTGTGCCAGCAGGCGCGACATAGGTACCCGTTGCCGGTGCGCCGATCGCCGAGAGGTCGGTAAGCGGGCTTTGGAGGAAGCCGTGCAGCCGGCCACTGGCCACATCCAGGGCCAGGCCTTCCATGCCACGATTGGCGCGGCGCTTTGCAAGCACTGACGGCAGCACGGCCGTGGTGTCAGACCCCGCGACAACGCTGGAGCCTGGCGCAATGGCGGGACCATACTTCTTCAAAATCACCCCCGTCGCCGGATCGATTTTGACAATGAAGGGACCATATTCGTCAGAAATCCAAAGGGCATTGCGGGCTGCGTCGACCACGATGGATTCGGTATCCAGGCCGACATTGCTAAAGTTGGTTGTCGTGCCCGGTTCGTACTTTGACGCGTCTGTGAGGGGAGCTTCGCCAGAAGATCCAAGGCGGTTCAACCCGGATGGAAATCCTGTGGTCTTGACGGTAGTGCTGACCCGCACTGGCATGCTTGATTTCAGCACGGCGCCATCTTTGCCAACGGCAATCACGCCAATGGCCGGTGCGAAGCTGGGCGATGGGAAAAACTTGGCATCGCACGTGTTGTCGGAGCGGACCTGGCAGACCGTGCCCCCGGTGTTGGGTATCTTGGGTCCGTCGCCGTTGGGCCCGCGGTCAGTGATCGCATAGAACTCCAAGGTCCCGTCGGCCAGCTTGCCCTTGAAGGCGAGTCCGGAGCCGTAGGCGGGCAAGAACCCTTTCGGGAAATCATCCTTGATTTTTTGATCGCTGCCTTCATACGGTATGAAGAAGCTGTTGGAAGCCTGCACGGTGTAGCGTGTGATGGTTGCCGTGACTGTACCCATGCTGCTGGTTTGGGCAATGCTTTCGTTGTAGGGAGTTCCTACTTTAGAGGCCAGCGTGTCCTGAAAGTGCTCGAGCGCCAGCGCACGTTGTCCGCTTCCAGCCAGCCGCGATTTGTAGGGTTCAGGCAAGGTCGCAAGCGTCGCCGTCAGAGCGGTTGTAAAACTGGCGGCAGGTGCCGAAAAGTCAAGGGTGCGACCGCCCAGAGCTGACAGCACAGCAGGTGTGATTTTGATGCCGTTGGACGGGTCGGCATCCTCATCGAGCACCTGCAAGGTCAGGAGCCGGTTAACGACTGAATCACTCGCAATGGCCGCGCTACCCGTCAGGGTTTGCGGTGTCATAAATTGGGCGCAGGCAGCGCTTCCCAAAGCAAGGCCTCCCACGCTGAATGACACGGTTTCGCCAGATATGCAATTGAATTGCCCGGCAGCGTTTGTGCTGGCACGCGCCGATGTGCCTGCGACGTAGCTTAGGCCCTCTACGGCTGCATCCAGAAAAGTCCCGGAGATCTGGGTCGGTGCCGTGGCGGTACTGCCACCGCCGCATGCCGACAAAACCACCGCTGCCGTGGTCGCTGCGATGACAGGAAATTTGAAGTTTTTATACATTTGCTGGCTCACTTGAAGTCTCCGGAATTCGCGCACACCCGACGTGGGTTGAAAAGCGCTGTAACCCGATGAGTGGAGCGGACGTCTGTGACGTGTTCGTGACAGGTGACGCCAATTTGGCCCAGGAATTGACGCAAGCAACGACCTGACACAGAGCTGTCATTCCTTGCGCATCTTTTTGTCATTCAATTGACACATTCGGAGGGCATCCTTGGAAGTTTTAAAAAGTCTCTTGACCATGCTGCTTCCGACCGCCGCAAACTATGGTGCCGACGCATCCGGACTGATTTGCGGCTACCGATTTGGTGCCGACGGTCGGGGCGTTTCAATCAGTTCGCAACAGGCCCTTGATTGCTTGCCAGAAGTCGCGTCCGGTGAAGGCTTTCTCTGGCTGCACTTCAATCTCGCGCACTCCGCTGCGGAGCCATGGTTGCGCGAGCATCTGAGCCTCTCCAGCGTCTTTCATGAGGCTTTGCACGATGGTTCGCGTTCGACCCGGGTTGAACTGGATGACGATACGCTGGTCGCCGTTGTCAACGATGTTCACTACGATTTTGCTTTTGACCCATCGGATATTTCCACGCTGTGGCTGTCGGTTGGGCGCGGGGTAGTGGTTAGCGTGCGGTTACAGCCACTGCGGTCAATTGACCGCCTGCGCGACGCCGTGAACCGCGGCGTCACGTTGCGGTCCACTGTGGAACTGCTTGTGCATTTAATGCATGACCAGGGGGATGTGCTGGTGAACATCGTGCGTACCACGACAGCACGGGTGGATGAAATTGAAGATGTGCTCATGGCGGGTCGTCTGCAACAACGCCGCGGAGACCTGGGTGCGTTGCGCAGATTGCTTGTACGCCTGCGAAGGTTGTTGGCACCGGAGCCTGCGGCCCTGTTTCGACTGCTGCAAAAGCCACCGGCGTGGATACATGAGGAAGACCTCAGCGATTTGCGTCAGTCCACCGAAGAGTTTAATGTGGTTTTGAATGACATGTCGGTACTTCAGGAGCGCATCAAACTCTTGCAAGACGAGATTGAGGGCCGTGTCGCCGAGCAAAACAACCGCAGCCTTTTCGTACTGACAAGCGTTACCGTCCTGGCACTCCCCATCAACATTTTTGCAGGCCTGCTGGGCATGAATGTGGGCGGGGTGCCCCTGGCCCAGCACCCTCATGGATTCTGGATTGTGGTGGCGATCATTGCCACGTTTACAGCGGTCGCTGTCTGGATTGCGTTCCGCCGAAAGCCGTAGTGTGTTCGAGGTCTGGTTGGCGGTCAGCCCACCAGACGGCCGTCGACGGTCAGCATACTTTGGGTCACAAAGGCGCCGCTACGGCGCGAACCTCCGACTTGAAAGCCTCCCAGGTCAATGTTCGAAGCCCGTTGAAATGCCGCCAGGATACTGGACCTGTTCAATGGTTCCTTGATGCTGTTTATCACTTCAAAGGCATACCTTGCTGCGATATAGCCGGCCAGGCTGACTGGCGTTGGCGGCTCGTCAAAAAGGCGTGAGAGCACTTCGCGATAGGCTCTAACCACAGGCACCTTTGCATTAACCATGGGCACCACTTGTGTCACGACAATTGGGGTGCGGCGCGCTGCCCCCATCTGTGCCAGGGTTTGCAAATTGACGTCTGCCAACGCAACGCAGTAACGTAACCTCGCCTGTTGCTCAAGCCCTTGCGTAAACTTTGCCAGCTCTGGTGTTCCCCCCAGAAACAGCATGATCGCAGGTGAATCAAGTTTGAGGCGTTGGCCCAGGCCCATCATGTCTCTGCCATTTCTGAAGTGCTGTACTTTGAGTTGCATGGCGGCGGCACTGCGCTCAACTTCTGTTTTGTACAGATTGAAATCTGCATCGGATGCAAAGACTGCACCGATCTCGCGAACGTTCATGGCGCTCAGATTCTTGAGGGCATGGGCAATTTGAGCGTTTCGGCCTGCAAAAATTGGGAACGTCTGAACGTCGGTGGCCTCAGTGTCGACCTGGAGCCACGGCGCAATGTGCGCCATTGCCAGCTTCTCCTGTCGCAGTTGCTGTGTCACCCAGTGCGCTGCTGTGTGGCCCGCAGTACCGAAAAGTGCCAAGTTGGCTGGGTTGTCGCGCGCAGCGCTCAAGGCAGTCAGCGCGTCTGGGCCGAGTCCATCGACCTCCACGCTTGTGTGCCGTACCCTTCGGCCTTGTATGCCGCCCTGCAAGTTGACCTCCTGCCAGCCAGCGCGTGCGCCAATCAGATAGTCTTTTGACACGTCTTGCTGGGACAGGGACACGTCCACAAGCTGCGAAATTGCGATGTCGTTGTCCTGACTTTTTTTGGATTGTGCGACGGCACTCAATCCGCATGTCACGGTAGCAAGACCAATGCCTGTTGTTGTGGCGCGATACAGCACAGCGCGACGAGTCAAGCCCACCAGGTTTGTTGGCCGCGAATTTGCAATAAGTTTCAAATCAAAAATCTCGGTTTGCGCTACGCCTGCGACGTCGCTTTAAGGAAACCTGCCGCTGCCAGTCGGGTAGCGGCTTTGAACAGGGTCACGTCTTGACGGACCCATGCTGAACGGTCAACCCTGCAGCCCTATGGACGCCCCGTCTCATTCAGGTACTTCGCACGGGCGGCCAAAGCCGTATCAGGGAAGTCCGAGAACAGACCGTCTACGCCAATGCGGAAGAACTGCAGGTATTCATTGATCGGGTCACCGGCCATGTCAAATGTCAGACGGCGTTTTTCGTTGCGGAAGGTGTAGGGGTGCACCAGCAGGCCGGCTTTGTGGGCGTCGGCCACCAGGGTGGTGGGTGTTTGGCTCAACGCATCGGTCAGGTCGGTCTTGCCGTCGCCATTTTTATCAATGCCAGCGCCTGCGGCATTCAGGTCCCACTTCACGGGCACGATATAGGGCTTCCAGGGGCCAATGCCGTCGGCATAGGTCTTGATTTCGGCCAAGCCAGCAGGCGTCACCATGGCGCTGTACAAGCGGGTGTCGCCAGACAGGGTCCAGTCATAGGGTCGGTCATACGGCGCAGCAAAGGTGAGTTTGCCGGTTTTCAGGTCGTAGTCGTCGGCGTCAATCAACTGGATCAGGCGGGTCTGCAAGCCCTTGGCACGCATTTCCTTCAGGCTGCCGGGCTCGAAGCTCTGCACGAACACCGGTGCCGTTTTGCTGTTCCAGCCCGCAGCTTGAATCATCGCAATCAGCTTGTCTTCCATCGGCAGTCCCAACTGCCTGTGGAAGGTGGGGTGCTTGGTTTCAGGGTAGATGGCAATCTGGCGGCCCGCGGCTGCGCTGCGGGCCTTGACCAGGTCCACAATCTCCTGAAGGGTCGGCACTTTGTACAGGCCGTTGAACTGCTGTGGCCGCTCGGCGTCAGTAATCAACGCGCCCAGAGTCTTGATTTCAGCCAACGTGAAGTCGCTGGCAAACCAGCCGGTTTCATCGGCGCCGTCTACCTTTTTGGTGGTCTTGCGGCTGGCAAACTCAGGCTTGGTTGATACGTTGGTCGTTCCGGTCAGGTTGGGTTCGTGGCGCGCAATCAAAACGCCGTCTTTAGTGACAACAACATCGGGTTCAATCACATCTGCGCCCAGCTCGATGGCCCGTGCGTAGGACTCAAGGGTATGTTCGGGCAAGTAGCCGGACGCACCGCGGTGGCCCACCACCAGGGGCGTCTTCCCGTCCAGCGTTAGAAGGGGTGCTGGGCCATTGCTGCCGCCGCCGCAAGCGGTGAGACCCACGGCCAGTCCGCTAATGCTGAGCAGAGTGCGCCATGGAATCGTTTTTTTGAAGTTGTACATAGGTAGTCCTCTTGGTTGGTATTTCGCACCTGAGGTTATTCGGTTGATGTGACAGGCCGAAGACAAAAGACAAGCTTGCACCCGCATTCATTCATCTGGGGCTGGCGGAAAAAAGTGAAGGCAAGCCGGTTGACAAAACAGGTATCCAAGCGATGGCCAGAGTGCCCATAAAGATGGCAAAAAGCGCAGGAAGGACAGCCACCGCGACGTAGCGCACCGGCTTTCCAAACATGGCTGACGCGAAATAGATATTCATGCCAGCAGGCGGACACAGAAAACCCATCTCCATGGCGGCCAGAAAAATGATGCCAAAGTGCACCGGGTCTATGCCATAGCTCAAGGCGACTGGCAATAGCAATGGCACCAGCACAACGATTGCGGCAAAGATCTCCATCAGGGCTCCGGCCAGCAGCAGAAACAAGCACAGCAGCAGCAAGAACACGAATTTGTTGGGAATGACGTTTTGCGCCCATGTGATGGCCGCATCGGGAATGCCGGCATCCACCAGATAGTTGGTCAGGCCCAATGCCATACCCAGGATCAGCATTACGCCACCGATGATCTGCGCGCAGTCGCTCAAGACAACTGCCAGTTTTGAACCGCTCATTTCGCGGTGCGCTATGGCCTGTGTCAGTATCGCGTAGGCTGCCGTCAGTGCCGCACTTTCGGTGGGGGTCGCCAGACCGCTGACCAGCGAGCCTATCGCCACAATGGGTGCCAGAATTTCCCATTTGGCAGCCCATATCGCCATCAGGATCTGGTCGAATCGGCCTGTCTGGCCGCCGCTCAAAGTGCTGGCGACAGTCTTTGCGGACGACATTTCCGACCGCTTCAAATACCCGCCGAATACCAACAGAAAAAATACCATGACCATCGCAGGCACAAGCCCCGCCAGAAACATGGTGTTGATGGGCACGCGCGCGATGATGGCGACCATGATGAGGGGCACCGATGGCGCCAGCAAAACCCCTAAAGCGCTGGCACTGGTGACCAGACTGATGCCCCGCCTTTCCGGAAAGCCCGCATTTCGCAACAACGGCAACAAGAGGCCGCCCAAGGCCAGAATCGTGACGCCGCTGCCGCCTGTAAACGCTGTGAAGAACGAACACAGTACCGCTGCAGCGCACACCGTGCCAGTCACGCCGCCCCCAAACAGGGCAACAAAAACGGTACCAAGACGCTGCGCGGCACCAGTGCGTGCAAACACCAGCCCTGCCAGGGTGAATAGAGGTAATGCCGGCAGTGACGGGTTGACCGTGATCTGGTAGTGCGACAACGCGATAGACGCCAGTGGCAACCCATCCTGCCAAAACAACGCCAAAGCCAGACCTCCCAGGGCGGCAAAAATGGGTGCACCAGCCAGCAAGACGGCCACAAGCCAGATCGTGACGGGCCAAAACGGCAAGGCCGCACCATCGAACTGACCCGCCAGGATGAAGCCGGACAAAGGCAGATACATGGCAGTGGCCACTTTGAGCCACATGGCGGTGAAACACCGTGCGCCGAGTTTGACCCCGAGCAGCGCAAAGCCCAGTG
>JANPAZ010000285.1:0-6449 GCA_031430225.1 Rhodoferax sp.
ACCTGTCACGTAGAGGGTTTTTTGCCCACTGCGCTGCAACGAATCCAGTGCTTGCAGGAGCAGGGTGGATTTACCAATACCCGGGTCGCCACCAATCAACACCACCCCGCCCTCCACCATGCCGCCGCCCAACACACGGTCCAGTTCCTCATGACCGGTAGGCGTACGCGCCATGTCCGTGGCTTCAATGTCACCCAGGGTCGAAATTTCGGCGGTTTTGGCCAGCGACGCAAAACGGTTTTTGTTCAACGCGGCATTTTCGGCAATTGACTCGATCAACGTATTCCAGGCACCACAGGCAGGGCACTTGCCTAACCACTTGGGGCTGGTGCCACCGCATTCGCTGCAGGTGTAGACGGTTTTTTCTTTGGCCATTCGCTCATGATACTGGATAAAACACCAGTTAATTGGGCGCAGGTTCTGTTGCCTGGAGAGGCGCGGGTTTTTACCAAGATGCCTGCACGAAAAGGCCGTTGTCAGTTGCCACAAAATCATTTAACATGTTAAATAAATAAACTCTATTCCAGAAAGTCCATGCCCACCCCGTTCGTTCACAGAAATCTGCCGCGCCTGTTGCTGCAGGCGCGCGAGTCGGTGATGGCGCACACCCGCCCGGGCTTGCGCGAGCATGGCTTGAGCGACCAGCAGTGGCGGGTGTTGCGGGTGTTGGGCGAACATGGCGTGGTCGAAACAGGGCGGGTAGCGCGCGAAGCGTTCATCCTTGGACCCAGCTTGACTGGGGTGCTCAACCGCATGGAGCGCGATGGCCTGATTCGTCGCGAGCGCGATGCTGCCGACCAGCGCCGCACCGTGGTGGCACCCACCGCCAAAGGCAAGAAAGCCGTTCAAAAACTATCACATTCGATCGAGGCACATTACGCCTTCATGGAGACATCATTGGGAAAAGACAAACTCACGCAGTTGTATTCACTGCTGGACGCCGTGATAGAACTGGAGCAACCGGGATGAGCACATCGTCACCCAACGCCAACATGCCAGTCGGTTATTGGCCCACCGGCACGGTTTACGGCACGTTGCTGAACTTCCGTGATGAAGTGGAATTCCTGGTTCCCCAGATGACACAGGCACCGTACAAATCGCCACCCAAAGCCCCGGTGCTTTTCATCAAGACTGCCAACACCTGGAGCGCCAGTGGTGCCGACGTTGTCGTACCGGCGCACATTGTTGAAATTGAGGTCGGCGCCACGATTGGCATGACAATTGGGCCAATAACCCCCGAATACAGTGCGACTACAGCTACAAATTCAATAGCAAGCCTTGTGCTGATGAATGATTTTTCAGTTCCACACGCCAGCTTTTTCCGCCCGCCGGTCAAATTCAAATGCCTTGACGGCTTCCTGGGTATAGGCGCGCAACAGCTTATGCCAGACAAAGCCGGTGATCCGTCGCTTTTCAAACTCGAAGTCCGTATCAATGGCGACCTGCGCCAGACCGTTGACTTCTCTCGTTTGGTGCGCAGTGCACAAACACTGCTCGATGATGTGAGCGAGTTCATGACGCTGCGTGAGGGCGATGTGCTCATGTTGGGCTCCAATTGCCTCCCCGATGGTCAACGGCCGCTCGCCAGAGTCGGCGATTGCGTCGAGATCAGTGCGCCTGGTCTGCCCGCTTTGGGAGTTTTGACCAGCCTATTGGTTGGGGAAGCCAAATGAAGCATGCACGTGTGGCCTATGCCGGCGCAATTCATGAAGCGATTGAACGCGATGGAAAACTGTTGTTGGCCGATGGCCGTCTAGTGTCGCAAGACGCCGTAGTCTGGCTGCCACCCTTGAAGCCCGTGGTGCAGGCGCGAACCATCCTCGCACTCGGCCTGAACTATGCCGACCACGCCAAAGAACTGGAATTCAAAGCCCCAGAAGAGCCACTGGTTTTCATCAAGGGCGAAGCTGCGCTGATCGGCCACCGAGCTTTCACCCGTCGCCCCGCGGGCGTGACGTTTATGCATTACGAGTGCGAACTCACGGTGGTGATCGGCAAGACAGCACGCCATGTGAAGCGTGACAACGCGCACGACTATATCGCCGGCTATACCGTAGCCAACGACTACGCCATTCGCGACTACCTTGAAAACTGGTACCGGCCCAACCTGCGCGTGAAAAACCGCGACACCTGCACACCAATTGGCCCCTGGCTGGTGGATGCCGCCGACATACCCAACCCGAACGCCCTGACGCTTCAGACCACCGTGAACGGGAAGGTCACCCAGTCCGGGAATACGAAGGACATGATTTTCGATGTGCCCTTTTTGATCGAATACTTTTCGAGCTTCATGACATTGCAACCTGGTGATCTGATTTTGACGGGCACGCCCGACGGCGTGGTGGATTGTCAGCCCGGGGATGTGATCGTGACAGAGATTGAAGGGCTGGGCGAGCTGGAGAACACCATTGCGTCCTATTGATATTTTTCCAACTGCCTACGCCTTGGTCTTGCTGCATCTTGTGAGATGCCTGTTGGGGTTTTGGGCGCGGTTGCATTCAAATACAGGGGCCTTCTTTAGCGGACAGTGGCCGACGCGGCACTCAGCTCCGCGGCTGTCCCCCGCTTCGCTCCTCCTTGATGCCGCTGCGCTGAATGCCACGCCGACCACCGTCAGTAAACGCTGTGGGTTTTTAATCTGTAAAGACCTCCTTCGCTCACAGCCGATGGCACTGGGGTGGATGGTGCAGCGAAATCAAGGAGGAGCGAAGCGGGGGACATTCGCGGAAGCATCCGCCCCAGTGTTTTCGGCCCGCACAACCCGACAGGAAATTGGAATCTGACCCCCCTTTATTTTTGATCCATGCAAATCAACCACCTCATCAACGGCAAGTCCGTCACCAGCGCCAGCTACTTTGAAACCGTCAACCCGGCCACACAAGAAGTCTTGGCCGAAGTCGCATCAGGCGGCGAGGCAGAAGTAAACGCAGCCGTTGCTGCCGCCAAAGAAGCCTTCCCGAAATGGGCTGGCATGCCCGCACCACAGCGCGCCAAAATCGTTCGCAAACTCGGTGACCTGATCGCCGCGCATGTGCCTGAAATTGCGCAGACCGAGACCAATGACTGCGGCCAGGTCATTGCACAGACCGGCAAGCAACTCATTCCCCGCGCGGCAGATAACTTCTACTACTTTGCCGAAATGTGCACGCGGGTCGATGGACATACCTACCCGACTGAGACACACCTGAACTACACCCTGTTTCACCCCACCGGTGTGTGTGCGCTCATCAGCCCCTGGAACGTCCCCTTCATGACCGCCACCTGGAAGGTTGCGCCCTGCCTGGCCTTTGGCAACACCGCAGTATTAAAGATGAGCGAGCTGTCGCCCATGACTGCTGCGCGCCTGGGTGAACTGGCGCTGGAAGCAGGCATTCCCCCCGGCGTTTTGAACCTGGTACATGGTTACGGCAAAGAGGCAGGCGAGCCCCTGTGCAGCCACTCCGATGTGCGCGCCATCTCCTTCACCGGCTCGACCGCAACGGGAAACCGCATCGTCAAGTCGGCCGGTCTGAAGAAATTCAGCATGGAGCTGGGCGGCAAAAGTCCCGTTGTGATTTTTGACGACGCCAATCTGGAACGTGCACTGGACGCTGCAGTGTTCATGATCTTCAGCAACAACGGCGAGCGTTGCACGGCGGGCAGCCGCATTCTGGTGCAGCAGTCGATTTATGCCGACTTCGTGGCGAAGTTTGTCGAACGCGCCAAACGCATCACGGTGGGTGACCCACTGGACGAGAAAACCATTGTCGGTCCGATGATTTCACAAGCTCATCTGGCCAAGGTGCGCAGCTACATTGAACTCGGCCCCAAGGAAGGCGCAACGCTGCTGTGCGGCGGCCTGGGTCTACCCGACCTGCCAGACCGTGTCAAAAAGGGCAACTACGTGCTGCCTACCGTGTTCGCCGATGTAGACAACAAGATGCGCATTGCACAGGAAGAAATCTTCGGCCCCGTGGCTTGCCTGATTCCGTTCAAGGATGAGGCCGACGCAATTCGTTTGGCCAACGACATCCAGTACGGCCTGAGCAGCTATGTGTGGACTGAAAACATTGGCCGTGCACACCGCGTGGCCGCCGCCGTGGAAGCCGGCATGTGCTTCGTCAACAGCCAGAACGTGCGTGACCTGCGTCAGCCTTTTGGCGGCACCAAGGCATCTGGCACAGGGCGCGAGGGTGGTACCTGGAGCTATGAGGTGTTTTGCGAGCCCAAAAATGTAGCGGTCTCCATGGGCAGCCACCATATTCCCCATTGGGGCATTTGAAATTTAAGGGTATCCTTTATGAAGCTCATAGCCGCCGTCGCGCAAACCTCATCCGTCCTGCTGGACACACCCGCCACGGTAGAGCGCGGCCTGACGATCATGGCCGAAGCGTCCGCTCGCGGCGCACAACTCGTTGTGTTTCCCGAGGCCTTTCTCGGGGGCTACCCCAAGGGCGCAGATTTTCATATTTATCTGGGCGCCCGCACGCTGACAGGTCGCCAGGAATTCAAACACTACTTTGATGCGGCAGTGGCCCTGGACGGGCCAGAGATTGCTCGGCTTGCCAAAGCCGCAGCGCAACACAGGATGTACGTCTGCCTGGGAGTGATCGAACGCGATGGCGGCACCTTGTATTGCACGGTGGTCTATTTGGGGCCTGAAGGACAAATCCTTGGCAAACACCGCAAACTCATGCCCACCGCGCTTGAGCGTCTCATCTGGGGCTTTGGCGACGGCTCCACGCTGAAGGTGGTCGACACACCATTTGGCAACCTGGGTGCCGTGATCTGCTGGGAAAACTACATGCCAGCACTGCGCATGACCATGTATCAGCAACGCATCGCCCTGTATTGCGCGCCCACCGTGGACGACCGGGACAGTTGGGGCTCCACCATGCAGCACATTGCACTTGAGGGGCGCTGCTTTGTGCTGTCGGCCTGCCAACACTTGCGCGCGTCAGAGTTTCCCGCCAACAAGATGCACAACAGTTTGCTCGATGCATCAAAGGAGGCATCTCAGGCAAATGGCAACACTCTGATTCGCGGCGGCAGCGTGATCATCGACCCGCTGGGCAAGGTGCTGGCCGGTCCGGTGTACAACGAAGATGCCCTGTTGACTGCCGAACTGGACATGTCGCTGATACCCATGGCGCAGTTGGACTTTGACCCGGTCGGCCACTATGCACGGCCAGACGTATTTTCTTTGCAAGTCAACACCCGGGCACAAAACGCCGTGGTCATGTCTTCTGAAAGAACGACTGAGTCATGAACCCCACTCCGCATCGCCGCACCCTGCTCAAGTTTGCCGGCATCAGCGCAGCCGCTCTGGCACTACCCGGCACGCTGTATGCCCAAGCCTGGCCTGCCAAGCCCGTCAAGATCGTAGTCCCCTTCCCGCCCGGTGGCACGACCGACTTCGTCGCGCGGCTGGTTGGGCTTGAATTGGCCAAGCTTCTGGGTCAACCTGTCATTGTGGAGAACAAGCCTGGTGCGGGCACGGTGATTGGCGTGGATGCTGTGGCCAAGTCTGCGCCAGATGGCTACACCCTGGTCTGTGTAGCCAACAGTTTTACGGCCAACCAGACTCTGGTGAAAAGCCTGCCCTATGACACCCTCAAGGACCTGAGGCCCGTGGCTTTGATGGGCATGTCAGAGCACGTGCTGGCCACACATCCAGGCAGCGGAATCAAGACTCTGGCAGACCTGCGCACGGTCGCCAAAGCCAAACCTGGCACGCTGAGTTTTGCGTCCTTTGGCAACGGCACGTCGGCACACCTATCTGGCGAAATGCTCAAGGCGCAAATGGGCCTGGACATCGTGCATTTGCCCTATAAAGGCCAGGGCCCCGCACTCACCGATTTGCTGGGCGGTCAGGTCACGATGATGTTTGGCAACTGGCCCGAATTTCGCAGCCACGTCGAAAGCGGAAAACTCGTGGCAATTGGCATGGCAACAGCAAAACGTTCGGTCTACGCGCCCGCAATTTCAACGTTGGCAGACCAGGGTGTGCCGATTGAGTCCAATTCATGGAACGGTTTGCTGGTCCCTGCGGGCACCCCGGACGCTGTGGTGCAAAAGCTCAACGCCGAGGTCAATCGCGCTCTGGCAACTCCCGCTGTGATGGAGGCCTTCAGCAAGGGCGGCATTGCCTCGTTGTCGGGTACGCCGCAGCAATTTACCGCCTTCATTCAAAATGAAATCGCCAAGTACGCGCAGGTGATCCGGCAAGCCCGCATCAGCCTGGACACCTAGGCGGCACCCACATCGCCCTGACATCTGCAACGGGAGACACACGCATGGAAAGACTCGGAAAATCAGGAGGCGCTCGTCATGGGTAAGCTCGCTTTGGCCGCCAAAATTACACACGTCCCGTCGATGTACTTGAGCGAGCTCGACGGCCCGCGCAAGGGATCACGGCAGGATGCAATTGACGGCCACATCGAAATTGGCCGCCGTTGCCGTGAGCTGGG
>JANPAZ010000286.1:0-1980 GCA_031430225.1 Rhodoferax sp.
GGCGGTGCATGAGGCGCATGTAGCCGCCGAGGTGATTGCCGGCGAACTGCAAGGCAACAAGGAGCTGGCATCCGCAGCGTTCAATGCAAGAGTCATTCCCAGCGTGGCCTACACCGACCCTGAAGTCGCCTGGGTCGGCCTTACCGAAGACCAGGCCAAGGCACAGGGCATCAAGGTCAAAAAGGGCCTGTTCCCCTGGACGGCGTCGGGCCGCGCCATTGCCAACGGCCGCGACGAAGGCGTGACCAAACTGCTGTTTGATGACTCACCCGAAGCGCACGGCCACGGCAAGATCCTGGGCGGCGGTATGGTCGGTACGCACGCGGGTGACATGATTGGTGAAGTGGCGTTGGCAATTGAAATGGGTGCCGACGCGGTGGACATTGGCAAGACCATCCACCCCCATCCCACGTTGGGCGAGAGCATTGGCATGGCGGCGGAAGTGGCGCATGGTAGTTGTACGGATTTGCCGCCGGTGCGGAAGTAAGTTCGGAAGAACGCTACAAAGTCAGTAGCTGGCCGCGCAGATTCCGTGAGGGCTGCGCGGCTTTTTTTACTTATATTCGCCAATGGTTGCCCTGCATAGGCCTGTCACGCACGGGCCACACTGGGCAAAGCATTTGCACAACCTCCATCAGGCTCAACCACTCGACAATTGGGTCGATTCCAGAAGCGTTGCCCAGCGGCGGCTGAAAAGGCACACCCGCTTCGCCTGCCAGCACCGCATCTGCGCCTGCGCGGTTGAGTGTCGTTTCACCATGTGTAACGGTGCTATCCGAGAAGTTCATTGAGGAGTTCGGGTTTGTTGAACAGGGCAAAGTATTCGCGCAACTCATCCATGTTGAGCGAAGCACGGTGTTTTCTTAACAGTGCGCGAATGTCGTCCAAGTCTCTCGTTCGCGTTGCATCGTTCACGAAGCCTTGCAGTTTGAAGCCGATAAGCCCTTCGACGCTGATGATACGCATGCGTCCCATGGGGGTTTCGCGCTCCGATGCCTGAGTCAACAGACGGCGCGCAAGGGGACGATGCGCGTAAAGCAAATCCAACCCCTCCGCTGTGCGCACATAGTTGGCGGCGTCTTCACTGCGGTACAGACACTGGTAGCCTAACCTCAGCAGCGCATCATGCACTTTGTCTGCAGCTTCGGCCTCCACCAGAAAATCTACATCCTTGGTGGCCCGCACCACCTGGTGTGCAACCACCGCCAAGCCACCAATCAATGCTGGTTCCGTGCCGTTGCGCGCAAACATGGCTAGTGCTTCGCGAATTTGTTCGGCCAGATTGGACATGTCTACAGAGTGAAATGGTGGATGCGGGCATCATAGCGTCTCGAGCCGCCATCCTAAGACCTGGTGTTGCAAGGCGTAGGCCGCACGCCCCATGGCAAGAAGATCGCCGCCGACAAAGCCGGTGTGGCCGTGACAGACCGTGGCTTCATCAACGTCGACATCCAGATGCGCACCAACGTGCCGCACATCTTAGCCATTGGCGACATCGTGGGTCAGCCCATGCTGGCGCACAAGGCGGTGCACGAAGCCCACGTGGCGGCCGAGGTGATTGCCGGTGAACTGCAAGGCAACAAAGAACTGGCCGCTGCGGCCTTTAACGCAAGAGCGATCCCCAGCGTGGCCTACACCGACCCTTAAGTGGCCTAGGTGGGACTCACCGAAGACCAGGCCAAGGCCCAAGGCATCAAGGTCAAGAAGGGCTTGTTCCCCTGGACCGCCTCCGGCCGCGCGATTGCCAATGGCCGCGACGAAGGCGTCACCAAACTGCTGTTTGATGACTCTCCGGAAGCCCATGGCCACGGCAAGATCCTGGGTGGCGGCATGGTCGGCACGCACGCGGGTGACATGATTGGTGAAGTGGCGTTGGCGATTGAGATGGGTGCCGCGCGGTGGACATTGGCAAGACCATCCACCCCCATCTCACGTTGGGCGAGAGCATTGGCATGGCGGCTGAGATGGCGCATGGCAGTT
>JANPAZ010000287.1:0-4493 GCA_031430225.1 Rhodoferax sp.
GTTTACAGCGGCAAGGTTGACCTGGGAACTGGCGTGCGCACTGCACTGGCCCAGCTCGTTGCCGAAGAACTGGATGTCGATTTTGATCAGGTCGACATGGTCATGGGTGACACCCTGCTCACTTTGGACCAGGGCCAGACCGCGGGCAGCCTGACCATCTCCAACGGCGGTATCACCCTGCGCCGCGCCGCAGCCTGTGCACGTAAAGCCCTGCTGGCCACTGCCGGGACACACCTTTCGGTTGACCCTCAGGACCTCAGCACCGCCAGTGGCGTTGTCTCTGTGCGCAACTCGGATCGAAAGCTCACCTACGCGTCTCTAGTGCAAGGCAAGCCACTCAATATCAAGCTTGAAACCAATGTCGCATTGAAGCCACCAGCCTCCCACAAAGTGGTGGGCCAGTCAGTGCCACGCGTCGATATTCCAGGCAAGGTCTCCGGGCAATTTACCTACGTTCACGACTTCAAACTGCCGGGTATGCTGCATGCCCGCGTGGTTCGGCCGCCAGGAATCGGTGCCACACTAGTGAGTCTGGACGAATCCTCGGTCGCAGGCATCTCTGGCTTGGTCAAAGTTGTTCGCAAACAAGACTTTGTCGCGGTCGTCTGCAAATCAGAATGGGCTGCCGTGAAGGCCGCCCGTGCACTCAAGGTGCAATGGACTTCCGCCGAAACCATGCCTGACAAAACCCGGCTGTACGAGTACTGGCGCAAATTGCCCGTCGCCAAAGACGAGCCCGTCATCCAGACCGGTGATGTCATGGCCGCTTTGGGTACCGCCGTAACCCGCATCAAGGCAACCTACGACTTTGCGCCGCATACCCACGGCTCTATCGGGCCGGCCTGCGCGGTGGCTGATTTCCGCGATGGCGGTTGCACGGTCTGGTCTGCGTCACAGGCCACACATTCGCTGCAAAGCGAGTTGTCCAGCGTGCTCGGAATCGCAAAAGCCAGGGTGCGCCTCATCTATCTGGACGGCTCGGGCTGCTACGGCCGCAACGGACATGAGGATTGCTCGGGCGACGCTGCGCTGGTCTCACAGCTCACGGGCGCACCGGTGCGGGTGCAATGGATGCGTGCAGACGAACACGGATGGGACCCCAAGAGCCCACCCACCCTGGTTGATATGGAAGGCGGGCTGGACGCTCAAGGACTGCCGGTGGCCTGGCATTCGGAATTTTTTATTGCACGCGCGAACGGCACGCTGGACGAATTCCCCCTGCTGGCGGCCGTGCTGTCCGGCGTGAAGCGCAATGGCTACTACACCGGGAACATTCAAAAGAACGCCGATGTGCTCTACCAGTTTCCCGCCATCAAGACCGAGGTGCACCGGCTTGCAGACACAGCTTTTCGGACATCCCACCTGCGCACCCCCGGGCGGATGCAAAACACCTTTGCCAATGAGGCGTTTCTGGACGAGATGGCGGCTGCAGCGGCTGTAGACCCCTTGCAGTGGCGCATTCGCTATTTGAAAGACCCGCGTGCATTGGCCGTGCTGGAAGACGTCGCCAAGATTTCGGGCTGGAAGACCAGGCCATCGCCCGCCGCTCCCTCGCGGGGCGACACCGCACGCGGTCGAGGCGTCGCATTTGTCAAATACGACAACGAGCGCACCTATGTCGCTCTGGTGGCTGAAGTGGAAGTCAACCGGCGCAGCGGACACATCCGGGTCAGCAATGTGTGGTGTAGTCACGATTGCGGCCAACTGATCAACCCGGATGGCGCACTCAACCAGATTGAGGGCGGTATCGTGCAGACGATTAGCCGCACCTTGATGGAAGAGCTGCAGTTTGACCGCACACACGTCACCAGCCTGGACTGGGCCAGCTACCCTATCCTGCGCTTTGCCGATGTGCCGCGCATCCAGATCAGTTTGATCAACCGGCCCGAGCTGCCGTCGTGGGGCGCAGGAGAAATGGCGCCTACGGTGGTGCCTGCCGCGATCTCCAATGCCGTGTTTGACGCCACTGGCTTGAGACTGCGCTCGGTTCCCTTTTTACCACCCAAAGTGCTTGCCGCTGCCGCCGCACTCACGCGGGTTTCTGTTCCCACCCGAGGCTGATGGCCCCGGGACACTCACTTAAAAAGACCAACCCATGAAAAGACGTACCCTGCTCACGGCCACCCCGCTGCTGCTCACCGCAGGCTTCGGTCACGCCCAGACCTACCCCGCCAAGCCCATACGCTACATCGTGCCGGTGTCTGCCGGGGGCGGCAGCGACATGGTGGGCCGCACCGTCACCGAGCGCTGGGCCCGCGTGCTGGGCCAGAGCTTCATCGTCGACAACCAGGGCGGCGGCGGCGGCGTGATCGCCAGCCAGAACACGGCCAAGGCAACGCCCGATGGCTACACGCTGATGCAGGGCTACGTGGCCACCCACGGTACCAGCCCGGCCACACGCAAGCTGCCCTACGACGCGGTGAAAGACTTCACCCCGGTTGGCATGATTGGCGGCACGCCCAACGTGCTGGTGGTGAATGCCGCCCTGCCCGTCAATACCGTGAAGGAGTTTGTGGACTACCTGAAGAAGAATCCTGGCAAGGTGAGTTATGGCTCGGCTGGCCCTGGCTCACTCACCCACTTGACGATGGAGCTGTTCAAGATGCAACTGGGCAGCTTCATGTTGCATATCCCCTATCTCGGCATTGCGCCCGCTTTTACCGACCTGATTGGCGGACAAACGCAGGCCATGTTCCCGGGCCTGGCCGCCGCTGTGCCGCACATCAAATCAGGCAGGGTGCGGCCTTTAGCGGTGACGGGCAATGTGCGCCACCCGTTGTTCAAAGACGTGCCCACACTCAATGAATCCGGCTTCAAGGGCTTTGATGCCATGCAGTGGTACGGCGTGGTTGGCCCGGCCGGCATGCCCGCAGCGGTGGTGAAGCAGCTCAACGAGACTCTGGCCCAGGTGCTCAAGGCGCCCGACCTGCGTGAGAAGCTGTCTGTTGAAGCGGTGGAACCCATCACCATGAGCCCCGAGCAGTTTGGCCAGTTCATCCAGACCGATATCGCCCGCTGGACCAAGCTGGCCCGCGAACGCAATATCCAGCTCGACAGCTGATTTCAGGCCTTTTTTGGCCTTTCCACCTGAAATTAGTAAAGAAATAGCCCAATGGCCCTCATAGAACTTGCATAGTTTGCTATCTACTTTATAGCATTTCAATTCTGTTTCATTTAATTCAATTCAAGGACTTTCATGGCCCGCAACACCCAGGTCACCGCCGACCACAACGCTCCACCCGTTACCCAGACTTTGGCCAATTTTGTGGCCAACCACCCATCGCGCGGCTGGAGCGATGCCGTCGACCACGAGGCTCACCGCACCTTCCTGAACTGGCTGGGCTGCGCAGTGGGTGCAACACACCACGAAGCGGGAGTCGCGGCATTGGCCGCCGTGCAGATGCTGCAGCCCGCGCCCCAGGCCAGCGTGTTGGGTCAGAACGTGCGTGTGGACATGGCCAGCGCAGCACTCATCAACGGCATCACCTCGCACACGTTTGACTTTGACGACACCCACCTGAAAACCATCATCCACCCGGCCGGGCCGGTGGCCTCTGCCGTGCTGGCGCTGGCCGAAGGCCTGGCAGCATCCAAACAAGTGACAGGTCGCCAGGTTATCGACGCACTGGTGCTGGGCATTGACGTGTCGTGCCGTGTGGGCAACGCCATGTACCCCGACCACTATGACCGTGGCTGGCACATCACCGGCTCCACCGGCACGCTGGGTGCCGCCGCTGCCTGCGCCCGTTTGCTGGGTTTGGATGTGCAAAAAACAGCCATGGCACTGGGCATTGCTGCCTCGCAGCCCATCGGCATGCGCGAACAGTTTGGCAGCATGACCAAGCCGTTTCACCCCGGCGGTGCAGCCCGCGCTGGCTTGATGTCGGCTTTGCTGGCCAGCCAAGGTTTCACCGCCAGCCCCAAGGCGCTAGAGGCCCCCCGCGGCATGATGCAAACCATCTCCACCAAGAACGACTGGAGCGAGATCACCCATGAGCTGGGCCAGCGCTTCGAGATTTCGTTCAATAGCTACAAGCCCTTTGCCTGCGGCATCGTGATTCACCCCAGCATTGACGCCTGTTCGCAACTGCGCGCACAGGGCGTGAAGGCCGATGACGTTGAACGCATCGAGCTGAAAGTGCACTCATTGGTGCTGGAGCTCACCGGCAAAAAGGAGCCGGCCGATGGCCTGCAAGCCAAGTTCAGCGTGTACCACGGCTGCGCCGCCGGGCTGATTTTCGGCCAGGCGACCGAGAACGAATACGCCGACGACATCGTCAACCGCCCCGACATGCTGGCCCTGCGCCGCAAGGTGGTGGCCACGGTGGATGACAGCGTTGACGAGGCCAGCGCTGATGTCACTGCCGTGCTGAAGGATGGCCGCCGGGTGCATGTGTTTGTCGAGCATTCGATTGGGTCGCTGCAGAACCCGATGACGGACGCCATGCTTGAAGGCAAGTTCCACGGCCTTTGTGACCCCGTCATTGGCAAGG
>JANPAZ010000288.1:0-1847 GCA_031430225.1 Rhodoferax sp.
TGGCGCTCGGGCATCTGGCCGTGGGCCACGGCAATGCGGGCCTCGGGCAGCAGTTCTTCGAGCTTCTGGCGGCGGTTTTCAATCGTCTCTACCTCGTTATGCAAAAAGTAAACCTGCCCGCCGCGCTTCAGCTCGCGCAGCACGGCTTCGCGAATGACACCATTGCCCTCTGTGCGCACAAAGGTCTTGATAGCCAGGCGGCGTTGCGGTGCGGTGGCAATCACACTCAAATCACGCAGGCCTTCCAGCGCCATACCCAGCGTGCGGGGAATGGGGGTGGCGGTCAGCGTGAGCACGTCTACCTCGGCGCGCAGGGCTTTCATCTGCTCTTTGTGGCGCACACCAAAGCGGTGTTCCTCGTCGATGATGAGCAGGCCCAGGTTGTGGAATTTGGTGGATTCACTGAGCAGCTTGTGCGTGCCTACCACGATGTCCACTGTGCCGTCAGCGATGCCCTTGAGCGACGCCGTGATCTCCTTGCCCGACCTGAAACGGGACACTTCGGCGACCTTGACGGGCCACTTGCTGAAGCGATCCACCAGCGTCTGGTAATGCTGCTCGGCCAGCAGCGTGGTCGGGGCCAGAAAAGCCACCTGCTTGCCGCCGGTGATGGCGATAAAGGCGGCGCGCAGGGCCACCTCCGTTTTGCCAAAGCCGACATCGCCACAGATCAGCCGGTCCATGGGGCGCGGGCTGATCATGTCTTGAATCACGGCGTGAATGGCAGCCTTCTGGTCGGCGGTTTCTTCAAAGCCAAAGGCGTTGGCAAAGGTCTCGTAATCGTTGGGCGAATAGCGGAAGGCATGGCCTTCGCGCAGGGCGCGACGGGCGTAGATGTTGAGCAGCTCGGCGGCAGAGTCACGCACCTGCTCGGCGGCCTTGCGCTTGGCTTTTTCCCACTGGCCGGAGCCCAGCCGGTGCAGCGGGGCTTCATCGGCACTCACGCCGGTGTAGCGGCTGATGAGCTGCAGCTGGCTCACCGGGACATACAACGTGGCCTTGTCGGCATATTCCAGGTGCAGGAACTCCTGAACTTCCGATTCGCCATTGGGCAGCTTGTTGCCCAGGTCCAGGTTGACCAGTCCGCGGTAGCGCCCAATGCCGTGGCTTGAATGCACCACCGGGTCGCCCAGATTGAGCTCGCTCAGGTCCTTGATCAGCGCCTCCACATCGCTGACCTGCTCCTGCTTCTTGCGCCGGCGCGTGGTGGGGCCTGCGGCAAACAGCTCGGTCTCGGTGATGAGGTCAATGCCCCCGCCCCCTGAACCGATGGACTCGAGCCAACTGAAACCCGTGTTCAGCGCAGCGGTGGCAATGCCAATTTTCTCGTCGCTGGTCTGAAAGTCGAGCAGCGAATCAAAGGCAGGCGGGCTGACTTTTGAGGCCCGCAAGAAGTCCAGCAAACTCTCGCGTCGGCCATCGCTTTCGGCCAGCACCAGAATGCGGTGCAGGGTGTTGCGGGCATGTGTTTTCAGGCGACCCAGCGGGTCTTCGGAGCCGCGCTCCACGGCCAGCGGGGGCAGCGCGGCAATGTCGACATAGGCCGACTCCTGCTCCACTTCGCCCGCCATTGCGACCAATCCCGCTCTTCCTGCCTCCCCGGTTTGAGGCCTGATCGCCAATTGGGCATAGGCATTGGCCCGCGCATAAAACTGCTCGGTCCCCAAAAACAGAGCCTCGGGTGGCAGCACGGGCCGCTCGGGGTCGCTCTGCACCAGGCGGTAGCGGTCTTTGGTGTCCTGCCAGAAGCGCTGGAAGGCGCTTTCCAGATCGCCATGCAGCACCACGGTGGCATCTGGCCCCAGGTAGTCAAACACCGTAGCCGTGTCGTCAAAAAACAGGGGCAG
>JANPAZ010000289.1:0-5197 GCA_031430225.1 Rhodoferax sp.
ACCACAAACACGTCGGCCATCGGGCTGTTGGAGATCCACATCTTGGCCCCCGTGAGCTTGTAGCCACCCGCCACTTTTTGAGCGCGCGTGATCATGGAGCTGGGGTCAGAGCCGTGGTCAGGTTCGGTCAGGCCGAAGCAGCCAATCCACTCGCCGGTGGCCAGCTTGGGCAGGAATTTTTGACGCTGCGCCTCGGTGCCGAATTCAAAAATAGGCACCATCACCAGCGAGCTTTGCACGCTCATCATGGAGCGGTAACCACTGTCCACGCGCTCCACCTCGCGGGCAATCAGGCCATAGGCAACGTAGTTAAGGCCGGGGCCGCCATAGGTGTCGGGAATCGTGGGGCCGAGCAGACCCAGTTCGCCCATCTCGCGGAAGATGGCCACATCGGTTGTGCCGTCGCGGAATGCCTGCGTGACACGGGGCAAGAGCTTGTCCTGGCAATAGGCCGCTGCTGCGTCACGCACCATGCGTTCATCGCCCGAGAGTTGGCTGTCGAGAAGAAAGGGGTCTTGCCAGTTGAAAGCAGCGTGGGCCATGAGGGTCTTTCGGAAGTAAATGGATGAAGATTTCTGGAATCTCGAACTCTGGATGTTAGTGCCGACAGGCCCAGTTCACAATCAATCGTTTTTCACCCAGATATGCGTTAAACGCACATCTGGACGGGCTGGAGGAACTAGAGTAGAACCAGAGTCAGCGCACAAACTGGTCAACATAGTCAGCGCCCAGCCCTGCGTCGGTGTAGTGCTGGCGGCACATGGCGATCTTGGTGAACACGTCTTCGTACCCCGTGGTATTGCCCTGCTCGTCCAGGTAAATCATTGCGCCGTGGATGTTGAAGAAGGTGATCATCTCCTGCGCACCGGCTGCTTCATCCACCACCAGGGTGTGGATCTCGCCCGGCGGCTCGTACACAAACGAGCCCTGGTTGGCCACCCACTCGTGCTCCAGGTAGCGCCAGGCCCCCTTGATGACGTAACCCGTCACCCACGACGGGTGAATGTGGCGCGACAGCACGCCCGACTTGCGCACCCGCAGCAGGTTGCACCAACTACCCGTCACCGTGTTGAGCAGCAGCGGGCGAAACCACACATTAGGGGCCTGTGGCACCCACACGCGCTCGTCTTCGGGAATGGCGGCAATGGCGATTTCGGGCTGGATGCCGGGAAGTTGGGTGATCATGCTCAAGGGCCCTTGGTAAGACGTTCAGATTCGACGTTGGCGCAAATGACGTTCAGGCAATCAGGTACCCGCCGTCCACCGGCAAGATTACGCCAGTGACAAAGCGTGCTGCAGGGCTGGCCAGAAACAGGACCGGGTCAGCCACGTCTTCGGGTGTGCCCCAGCGACCCAGCGGCGTGCGTGCCAGAATTTGCGCGGAGCGCTCAGCGTCTTGTGTGAGGGCCTGCGTCAAAGGCGTGGCGATCCAGCCCGGTGCCACCGCGTTCACCCGAATGCCGTCCACCGCGTAGGCAATGGCCAGCGATTTGGTGAGCTGCGCCACGCCACCCTTGCTGGCGCTGTAGCCGGGCACCAGGCCGCCGCCAAAAAAAAAAGCTCAGCATCGACGCGGTATTGACAATGCAGCCCTTGCGTGCCGCCAGACCGGGCCGGGCTGCGGTACACAGCCGCATGGTGCCAGTGAGGTTGATGTTGAGCACATCGGCAAACACATCAGGGTCGTGCTCAGCGCCCCGGCGTATCACACCGGCGCAGTTGACCAGCACATCCAGATCGCCAACTGCCTCAATGAGCGCGTTCATGGCTTGCGCTTCGCGCACGTCAAGCAGGGTGATGGAGATACCGTCCATGTCAGGGCGGGCCCGGGCGGCATCCACTTCCATCTGGGTGACACCGGTGGCCGTGACGCGTGCTCCGGTCGCCTTGAAGGCACGGGCGATGGCTGCACCAATGCCGCTGCTGGCGCCAGAAATCAGGATGTTGCGGGTTGCGCCGTGCATGTCGTCGCCTCGGGTTGGTCGTTGGAACACCCCCATTATCCGAGCCAGACTAAGGGCGCGAGGCCGTTTGGCCCTATTTGCCCCCGTCGATCGAAATAGTCTGGCCACTGATCCAGCTGGCCTGATCGGATGAAAAGAACAGAACACCATTGGCGATGTCCCTGGGCGTGCCCAGCCGCATGAGCGCAATGCCGTTGAGCAAGGCTTTCTGGCCCTCCAGGCCCATGGCCTCCCATTGGCGCTCCGTGTTCGGGTTGGAGCGCACAAAACCGGGAGAGATGCAATTGACGGTAATACCCCATTCACCCAGTTCATGGCCCAATTGGCGTGTCAGGCTGACCAATGCCGCCTTGGATGCGGCGTAGGCCTGGATACCTGTGAGACTGATGGTGAGCCCCGCCCCGCTTGCAATGTTGACTATGCGCCCGCAGCGGGCCGCCTTCATACCGGGCGCTACGGCCTGGCATAGGTAAAAGGCACCAGTTACATTCACGGCAAAGATGTCGCCCCATTGTGTGGGCGTGACGCACTCCAGGGGCTGCCCCACCTGGCCCAGCACACCCCCTGCGTTGTTCACCAGGATATCCACCTGGCCGCTGGTTGAGCAAACTTCCTTCACCAGTTGTTGTACGGCGGTCGGGTTCGTGATGTCCACAATGCGGCTCTGACACACCCCACCGAATTGCGTGCAGAGTCGCTCGGTTTCGCGGAGTTCGTCCTCAACAATGTCCAGGGCCCAGACAGTTGCACCGCTCTCAGTCAAAGCGAGACAAATGGCCCGTCCAAAACCATGCGCCGCACCGGTCACGATGGCCGTTTTGCCAGTAAAGTCAAGTTTCATAACAGTCTAGGCTGTGCGTGACTGCGCATCCTGGCAGACCCTGATCAAAGCATCGAAAGTCTCTTGCGCCATGGGCCGTCGCCCCTCTTCGATATCGTGGATCAGGCCCACCAGACAACGAATGGCGGGCGTCGGGATGCCAACCTCACGTCCCAGCTCGGCAATCACACCGATTTGAGGGTCCACCTCGGTTTTGCGTTTCCGAACAGCAAGGTCACGGTAAATACCAGAGTGCGTTTTTGCCGTATGGCGGTTGAACTCTGCCAGGGCGGCTACCGAGGCCATCGCGCCTGCGGTGGGTGCGCCTGGCGCGAAGCAGGCCGGATCAAAACCGTTGAAACCTACCGGAACGACACCCCGGGCCGAGGCCACCGCCATCACCTCACGTGCCAATTGGTCGAACACGACGAAGCGCTGCGGGTCGGTAAAGTTCGCGGTCATGGAGTCGGTCGTCAACGCCGTGGCAAACAACATCGACCCATAGGCCAGCTTGCCCCAAAGGTAGCCCCAAATGTTGTCGGTCAGAACGGCATCTGGCTCAAACACCTGCAAATCGAGGTGCATCTGTCGCGTGCGGTCACGCACGCTGGCGTCTATCTCACCCACAATCACCGCGCCGCGATTGCCGAACAGAATCTCGCCGGCGCCCAGCCAGTCCGCACCAAAGTTGACAAAGCAACCCATGGTTCGATCCTGGCCTACGGCCTGTGCAATGGTGAGCTCATTGAGACCGTTCTGGGCGGACAGCACATACCCGTCGGGCGCCAGATGCGGCAGCAACATCGCCACAGCAGACTCAGTCGCCTGCGCCTTGACGGCCAGCACAATGGTTTTGTACTGGCCCTGCAATTCCTGGGGCGTGACAGAAGGCACAACCTGGGTGAATTGCTCGACCGGGCCGCTGATGGACAGGCCGGTGGTTCGGCAGACCAACACATGCTCCGGCACGATGTCAACCATCAAGACCGGTATGCCGGCGCGCGCCCAGTAGGCCCCCAACACGCCACCAATGGCACCCGCGCCCCAGATCAGAATCGGCTCACGCACCATCATGCAGGCCCCAAATTGTGCAGCTCGTGGTGCGTGGCCACTGTCATTTCGCCACTGGTTGTGATCCAGCCCCGGTACATGCCCAGGGTGTTGAACGGCGCGACCGGGTTGCCGCTTGCGCCCAGCGCAATCAGGCCAGCGCCGATGCCGTGGGCGGTGAGGGTGTCGAACACCAGGTCGTCAGCCGCCTGCGCCAGATTCTGCTTGGCATAGCGCATACGGGCGACGAGATCGTAGGCGGCTGCACAGCGGATGAACACCTCGCCTTGCCCGGTGCAGGAGACGGCGCAGACACCATCCATGGCGTAGGTTCCGGCGCCGATGATCGGCGTGTCCCCGACGCGCCCGGCGGGCTTGTTGTTAAAGCCGCCGGTGGAGGTTGCGGCTGCCAGATGGCCCTTTGCATCGCGGGCTACTGCGCCCACGGTCCCGTGTTTTTCTGCCTCAGTGGCGGGCAGGATGGCGCCACTGATGGCGTTTTCTTTCAATCGACGCAGGGCGTCCACTCTGCGCTGGGTGGTGAAGTAGCTGGGCTCCACCATCACCAGCCCATGGCGTTCCGCGAATTCATCGGCGGCAGCGCCCGCCAGCAGAACGGCTTGCCCGCCCTCCAGCACGGCACGCGCAGCCAGCACCGGGTTGCGCACGCGGCGCACGGTACACACCGCACCGGCAGCCAGCGTGCTGCCGTCCATGATGGAGGCATCAAGCTCATGCTCGGCGCGCTCGGTCAGCGCTGCGCCATGGCCGGCGTTGAAATGCGGGCTGTCCTCCATGACCACCACGGCGGCCTGCACAGCATCCAGTGCCGAGCCGCCCGCTTGCAGTATGCGCCAGCCGCTGCGCAATGCCAGGCCCAAATGCGCGCGGCTTTCTTCCCAATCGGCGCTGCTTTGAAGATCGTGTGCCAGCGTGCCACAGCCCCCATGCAAACCGATGGCAATGCCAGACATCGATTTACTTGGGCTTGATGTTCATGGCCAGCGTGTCTTCGTCTACCCTGGGTTTGATGGTGACTTTGTCTTTCTGCATGGCCCAGGCAGAGCCCACC
The DNA here is from genome assembly GCA_031430225.1 of Rhodoferax sp. GTDB lineage: Bacteria > Pseudomonadota > Gammaproteobacteria > Burkholderiales > Burkholderiaceae_C > JANYCG01. The sequence goes on from JANPAZ010000289.1 coordinate 4,907, forward strand.
GCCACGATGGGCAGGCGCTGGCGGTCTTTCTCCAGCAGGGCATTGGCGTCCTCCAGAAACTTGCGGCGCTTGCCCAGGTCCATCTCAATGGCGGCATCCTGCAGCAACTTGTCCATTACGGCATTTTGGTAACCCAGAACATTGAAGGCACCCATCTTTTTCTCTTTGTCATTGGAGTGGGCCAAAGAAGACAGCGTGTAATGCGCCTCACCGGTCAACGTGCCCCAGCCGGACATCGACATCGAGTAATCGCCACGTGTGCGGGCCGTGAAAAACACCGCCGCCGGTTGC
>JANPAZ010000290.1:0-16425 GCA_031430225.1 Rhodoferax sp.
CAAAGGCCTGAGTGAAGAGGTGGGCGTGCATCTATTGGTTTATGACCACGATGATTTGCGTGGGGCCCTCAAGCCCGATGCCAAAGGCCGTGCGCCCCGCGGCGATCTGGCGGCGGTGCGCCGTTTGTTGCATGATGCGGGGCAGAATTGAAGTTCATGAGCGAAATTGACGTGCCCCCCCCACCTGAATCGACGGCTCCACCGTCTGTCAACAAGCGCCGCCATCTTGCGATGGGTGCGGCCGCAGCGGTGGCGGCTGTGGCTGGCATCGCAACAGGTTGGTGGCGCTCGTCACCCGTGCCGCAGCCCGGTGGTCAGTTGCAGGCAGAGAGTCAGGGCATCGCGGGCGGTAAACCCAATGCCTCGTTAGAGAACCTCTGGCAGCTTCAATTTGCGACCCCAGACGGGAAATCTTTGAACATGGCATCGATGCGCGGTAAACCGTTGCTGCTGAATTTCTGGGCCACCTGGTGCCCCCCTTGCGTTGAAGAATTGCCGCTAATTGACCGCTTTTTTCGGGAAAATGCAAAAAATGGGTGGCAAGTGCTGGGTTTGGCGGTCGATCAAGTCGCGCCGGTAAACGCGTTCATGGTCAAGATGCCACTTTCTTTTCCGGTTGCAATGGCCGGCATGGCGGGTGTCGATCTCAGTAAAACACTGGGAAACTTGAGCGGTGGTTTGCCTTTCACGATTGTGATGGGTAAAAGTGGTTACGTGTTGCATCGTAAAATGGGACGAGTGACAACGGATGATCTGCAGGCTTGGGCACAGTTGACCTAGCCAGCTGGTCGCCAGATCAGGCACTTTGCCGGGTCCTTCATCTGCATATCTGTCATCGCCTCGTTGGGTGCAGTACAGTTAAATTCCTGGGAAATGTTGATAAATAGAAGCTGTTGACTGTAAATTGATACAATTTAGTGTGAATTTGTCGGTCGTGTTTCAAAAAACGTTGGAGATCTCATGGACTTACGCAAACTGAAGACACTCATTGATCTGGTGTCTGACTCAAACGTCTCAGAGCTGGAAATTACAGAAGCAGAGGGCAAGGTGCGCATCGTCAAAGGCGGTGGTGCTGTCATGCAGGCCTATGCCGCGCCGATGATGCACGCTGCACCTTTGGCTCACGCGCCATTGCCTGTGGTTGCTCAAGCGCCCGTTGCAGCCGCTGCGCCTGCAGTAGCTGACCATGCCGTGAAGTCCCCTATGGTCGGCACGTTTTATCGCAGCGCCTCACCTGGCGCCAAACCTTTTGTGGAGGTCGGTGACTCCATCAAAGCTGGCGAAACCATCTGCATCATTGAGGCCATGAAAATTCTCAATGAAATCGAAGCGGACAAGTCCGGTACCGTGTCCCGCATCCTTTGCGAGAACGGTCAGGCGGTTGAATACGGACAAGCTTTGTTCGAAATTGAATAAGGCAGCCCGACCTCATGTTCAAGAAAATCCTGGTCGCCAATCGCGGTGAGATTGCCCTTCGAATCCAGCGTGCCTGTCGCGAGATGGGGATCAAGGCTGTCATGGTCTACTCCGAGGCAGACCGCGAGGCCAAGTATGTCAAACTGGCTGACGAAGCCGTCTGCATTGGGCCCGCTTCGTCGGCTCTGAGCTACCTCAATATGCCGGCCATTATTTCGGCGGCGGAAGTGACCGATGCCGAGGCCATTCATCCGGGATATGGTTTCCTGAGCGAAAACGCCGGTTTTGCGGAGCGCGTTGAGAAAAGCGGCTTTCAGTTCATCGGCCCCACGCCAGAGTCGATCCGAATCATGGGCGACAAGGTGTCGGCCAAGCAGGCGATGATCAAGGCCGGTGTGCCTTGCGTGCCAGGTTCCGAGGGCGAGTTGCCCGATGACCCGGTCATGGTCCGCCGTATTGCCAAGTCAGTGGGTTACCCCGTCATCATCAAGGCGGCCGGTGGTGGCGGAGGGCGCGGCATGCGCGTGGTTCATACTGAAGCCGCGTTGATCAATGCGGTGCAGATGACCAAGGCAGAAGCCGGTGCGGCGTTCGGCAATCCAGCGGTTTATCTTGAGAAGTTTCTGCAAAACCCGCGCCATATTGAAATCCAGATCATGGCGGACAAGCACAAAAACGCGGTCTACCTGGGTGAACGCGACTGCTCGATGCAGCGACGTCATCAAAAAATTATTGAAGAAGCGCCAGCCCCTGGCATTCCCCGCAAGCTGATCGATCGCGTGGGCGAGCGCTGCGTGGTGGCCTGCAAGAAGATTGGTTACCGCGGTGCCGGTACTTTCGAGTTCTTGTATGAAGACGGCGAGTTTTACTTCATCGAGATGAACACGCGGGTTCAGGTGGAGCACCCCGTGACCGAGTGGGTGACTGGCGTTGATATCGTGAAAACCCAGATCATGGTGGCTGCCGGTGAGAAGTTGCCGTTTACCCAGCGGCAGATCGAGATTCGCGGGCATGCCATTGAATGCCGCGTCAATGCCGAAGACCCCTACAAGTTCACACCATCGCCTGGGCGCATCACCACCTGGCATCCACCGGGTGGCCCCGGTGTGCGGGTGGACTCGCATGTCTACACCAACTACTTTGTGCCGCCCAACTACGACTCGATGATTGGCAAGATTATTGTGCACGGTGACACGCGGGACCAGGCCTTGGCACGCATGCGCACCGCTTTGGGCGAGACGGTGATTGAAGGTATCAGCACCAATATTGCCCTGCATCGCGAATTGATGGTGGACGCCAAATTCATGGCGGGTGGCACCAACATTCACTACCTTGAGCATTGGCTTGAACAACACAAGCGATAGGCTGGACCGCGCATGTATGAATTGAGCCTGATTTGCCCGCAGGAAAGCGTTGAGACCTTGAGCGACGCGCTGGATGCACTCGATGCTTTGAGCGTTAGCGTGGAAGATGCAGATGCTCAAACTGACGCCGAGCAAGCGCTTTTTGGCGAACCCGGCATGCCCCCACCGAAAGACGGCTGGCAGAGGTCGCGGGTACTGGCGCTCTTCCCGACCGAGGTCCTGGCGCAGGAGGCCGGCACGTTACTGAACCTGCAGGATTTTTTTGCGGATTGCCGGATCGTGGGGGTGCAAGTGGTGCCGGACCAGGACTGGGTTCGTCTGACCCAATCGCAATTTGCGCCAGTGGAAATCACTCCCGAGTTCTGGATCGTTCCCACCTGGCATGAGCCGCCTGCCCCAGCCACGCAAGTCATTCGTCTTGATCCGGGTCTGGCGTTTGGCACTGGCACGCACCCGACCACCCGCATGTGTCTGCGGTGGATAGCGGGTCATGCAGCAAACCACTCAGGTGGTAATGAACGACATCTTGGCCGTGTTCTGGACTATGGGTGTGGTTCAGGAATTCTGGCGATTGGCGCGGCCAAATATGGCGCAACGGAAGTTGATGCCGTGGACATCGACACTGCTGCGGTGGAGTCCACAGTGTTGAACGCGCGGGCAAATCAGGTTGTGCTCAATGCCGGTTTGCCGGATCAGGTGGGCGGCTTGTATCAGACCGTGCTGGCCAACATTTTGGCGACCCCATTGAAAGTGCTTGCACCGCTGCTGTGCGCCCGCGTTGCACCGGGTGGATCACTTGTGCTGGCCGGTATCCTTGAGCGACAGGCGGATGAATTGAAAGTTGCCTACAGCCCTTATGCAAAGCTTGAAGTGAGCGATGCCGAAGACGGCTGGATATTGATGACCGCCAAGCTCTGATCGGGTAGCCACAGGCCGCTGGTTGTCGGGCCCTACAATCTCTGACCGATGAGCCTGATCACCCGTTGCCCTGCCTGCCAGACGCTTTTCAAGGTTGTGCCTGACCAGCTCCGCGTTTCCGGCGGCTGGGTGCGTTGTGGCATGTGCGACGAGATTTTTGATGCGGCATCGCACGCCCAACCGGATCCACCACCTCAGCCAGAACCCGCTGTCGTGCAAGTTCAAGGTATGGCAGCGGCCATGCCGGGTCGTCTACCGGATGTTCAGATCTCTTCCATGGCGGTCGAATCCAGGCCGCTGGATGGATTAGCGCTGGCAGACATCAAAGCTGAAACTGCCGAGACTGCACCCGTCACTGACATCGAACTGCCCGATATTGACGAACTTGCAGAACAGAACAAGGTTGAGGCCGTTTTGAAGCCGGTGCCAATGCCTGTGGCAGTGCCTGTGCCTGTGTCAGTGAACGTGGATGTGGGTGTGGTCAACAGTCTGGCCGAAACAGAAACTTCAACCGAAAGTCCGCTGCCCACATCTGACCCAGTCGTTTCGTTCATGAAGGCGGGCATGGGTCGGTCGATCTGGCAAAAGACCGGGATCCGGGTGGCGCTCGGTTTCGTCACCGCTGGTTTGCTGTTTGGTTTGGGCTTGCAAGCGGTGATCTACGAGCGGGACCGGATTGCCGCATCCATGCCACAGTTGCGTCCAGTGTTGGGCATCCTGTGTGCCTCTTTGGATTGTGCGATCTCACCTTTCAAGCAAATTGGATCTATCGTGATCGAGAGTTCGGCGTTTACACGCATTCGCGGAGATGTGTATCGACTTAATTTTGCGGTCAAAAATACGTCCAGCATCGAATTGGCGATGCCTGCACTGGAATTGACTTTGACGGATGCTCAGGATCAGGCTGTCATGCGTCGCGTCTTCATGCCGTTAGATCTGTCTGCGCCGTCCAATGTGATGGCGCCGGATTCTGACTGGACAGGTGCCGTGTCCGTGGTCGTCCGCCCCGGGGCGGCAAGCGGCACCGAACGAATCGCCGGCTACAGGGTATTGGCTTTTTACCCCTGAGTTGAGTCAAAAAAAAGCCCGACACCTTGCAGCATCGGGCTTGAGAGAGCGAACCGCTTTGCCGTATTAAGGCTTGGAGGCCGTTGGAAACGGCCAAGCGGCTTGCGGATTCAGAGTGGTCTGAGCCGCAGGGGCAGCGGAAGCAGGCGCTGCCTTGGCAGCGGGTGCTTTCGCGGCTTTCTTCGCAGCCGGCTTCTTGGCTGCTTTCTTGGCGGCTGGCTTTTTGGCAGCAGGTTTTTTGGCGGCAGCTTTCTTCGCAGGCGCTTTCTTGGCAGCGGCTTTCTTGGCCGGAGCTTTCTTCGCGACTACTTTTTTCGCAGGTGCCTTCTTTGCAGCTGCTTTTTTGGCCGGAGCCTTTTTAGCGGCTGCTTTTTTTGCAGGTGCTGCCTTCTTCGCAGGTGCTGCTTTCTTTGCTGCTACTTTCTTAGCGGGAGCTGCCTTTTTTGCGGGTGCAGCTTTCTTTGCGGGAGCGGCCTTTTTTGCGGCCGGTTTTTTTGCAGTTGCCATTTTCATTTCTCCTTGATCAATTTACAAAGAGCACTTCATGCGAGTTGGAGTGCATGAAGCGATTCATGGTGTTGGGCACGTGCCCAGCACCATGAACTCGGGTGCACAAATTGCTCTTGCCCTCTGCGGGGCAATCAGTAATCTGTGTAATTCTGGTGTTCATTTTTTCGTGAAATTTCGAGGCCAGGCATCAATCCCAAGAGAGCGCGCCGCCAGACTGATACTCAATCACGCGGGTTTCAAAAAAGTTGCGCTCTTTCTTCAGGTCGATCATTTCACTCATCCATGGAAAAGGGTTCTCTTCGTTGGGATAAAGAGCTTCGAGACCAATTTGCGTGGCGCGACGATTGGCGATGTAACGCAGATAGCCCTTGAACATGGATGCGTTCATGCCCAACACGCCACGTGGCATGGTGTCTTCGGCATAACGGTATTCAAGCTCGACAGCCTGTTCGAACAAGGCTTTGATCTCGGCTTTGAATTCAGCCGTCCACAACTGTGGGTTCTCAGCTTTGAGCTGGTTGATCAGGTCAATGCCAAAGTTGCAGTGCATGGATTCGTCGCGCAAGATGTACTGGTACTGCTCAGCCGCACCTGTCATCTTGTTTTGGCGACCCAATGCGAGAATTTGCGTGAATCCAACATAGAAGAACAGGCCTTCCATCAGGCAGGCGAACACAATGAGTGACTTCAGTAGCGTCTGATCAGTTTCTGGGGTTCCGGTATGGAAATTCGGATCCATGATCGCGCCAATGAATGGCAGCAAAAACTCGTCTTTGTCACGGATGGACTTGACTTCGTTGTAAGCGTTGAAAATTTCGCTTTCATCCAGACCCAGCGACTCCACAATGTACTGATACGCGTGGGTGTGAATGGCTTCCTCAAAAGCCTGACGCAACAAGAACTGGCGGCACTCTGGCGCCGTAATGTGGCGATATGTGCCGAGCACGATGTTGTTAGCGGCCAGCGAATCAGCAGTCACAAAGAAACCGAGATTACGTTTGACAATGCGCCGCTCGTCTTCCGTCAGGCCATTGGGGTCTTTCCACAATGCGATGTCGCGCGTCATGTTGACTTCTTGTGGCATCCAGTGATTGGCGCAACTGGACAAATATTTCTCCCAAGCCCATTTGTACTTGAATGGAACGAGCTGGTTGACATCGGTCTTGCCATTGATGATGCGCTTGTCGGCGGCATTCACCCGACGAGGCGATGCGGGCTTGACGAGCACGGGTGCCACGCCAGCTGCTGCAAAAACTGACGAGGCCGGGACGACTGCACCGTCGTCCAATGTACGCAAAGCGGGGATATTTGGAGGTGGCTCCGGCATACGGCTGCTGGTTGAGCCGTGTGTGGCAGTCGGTTGCAATGTGGGCTTGACTTCTTCGTCCCAGGTCAACATAAATAATTCCAATCAGGGGATTATGTGAGCAGCGAAATGAAATGAAAAGTGTTCATTCACATCGCTGTCACATTGTGTTGTTCAATTGCATCGCATCTACGCGACTTGCAACGTGTCCATGAAGCAATGGTTACTGACATGCTTCACAGGTTGGGTCATCAACGCCGCAGAATTTGATGTCGGTCGCTGCGTTGCTTGCCATTTGCATTTGTTCATGCGCGGCCGCAGCTGCAGCATCCAGTGAGCTCATGCCGCGCCCGCCTTGCGACTCATTGTTGCCCGAGGAAACTGCGTTCATGCGCCCTGTCGACACCGTGGATTTTTCGGCGTGAGTGGCCGACATGGTACGCAGGTAATAGGTGGTCTTCAGGCCGCGTATCCACGCCAGCTTGTAAGTGTCATCAAGCTTTTTGCCCGACGCCCCTGCCATGTAGATATTGAGTGACTGGGCCTGGTCGATCCACTTCTGACGCCTCGCTGCAGCTTCGACCAGCCAACGGGTTTCCACCTCAAACGCCGTCGCGTACAGCGCCTTGATTTCGGCGGGTACCCGGTCAATCGGGGCCAGCGAGCCATCAAAGTGCTTCAAGTCCATCACCATCACGTCATCCCAGAGACCCAGACGTTTGAGGTCGCGTACCAGGTAGCCATTGATGATGGTGAATTCGCCCGACAAATTTGATTTGACTGACAGGTTGCCAAAGCATGGCTCAATGGACGCGTCAACGCCAATGATGTTGGAGATAGTGGCGGTTGGGGCAATGGCGACGCAATTGGAGTTGCGCATGCCGTCCTTCGCAATTTTCTTGCGCAAGGCGTCCCAGTCGAGGGTGGACGAGCGGTCTACTTCGACATAGCCGCCTCGCGCCCGTTCCAGCAAATCAAGTGTGTCGATGGGCAAAATACCCTGATCCCACAGCGAGCCGGGGTAGCTTGAATACTTTCCGCGCTCGCGTGCGAGTTCCGTCGAGGCCTCGTAGGCGTAATAGCAAACTGCTTCCATCGACTCGTCGGCAAACGCAACAGCTGCATCGCTGGCGTAGGGAATACGCAACTCATAAAGACTGTCCTGGAAGGCCATGACACCCAGGCCCACGGGACGGTGACGCATATTGGAGTCGCGGGCCTTTTTGACGGCGTAGTAGTTGATGTCTATCACGTTGTCCAGCATGCGCATGGCCGTCGTGATGGTTTTCTGTAGTTTTGGATGATCCAGGACCTTGCTGCCGTCAGCGCCGGTTTTCAGATGCTGAAGCAGATTGACCGAACCAAGGTTGCAGACTGCAGTCTCCGTGTCGCTGGTGTTAAGCGTGATCTCTGTGCAAAGGTTGCTTGAGTGCACCACGCCCGCATGCTGCTGGGGGGAGCGCACGTTACAGGCATCCTTGAACGTGATCCAGGGGTGGCCGGTTTCAAACAGCATCGTCAGCATCTTGCGCCACAGATCGGCCGCTTGCAGTGTGCGGGCCGGCTTAATCTCGCCCCGTGCTGCCTTTGCTTCATAAGCCACATAAGCGGTCTCAAACGCGGAACCGAATTTGTCGTGCAGGTCAGGGACGTTGTTGGGTGAAAAGAGAGTCCAGGTGCCCTTTTCCATCACGCGGCGCATAAAGAGATCGGGAATCCAGTTGGCCGTGTTCATGTCGTGCGTACGGCGGCGATCATCGCCGGTGTTTTTGCGCAGTTCCAGAAACTCTTCTATGTCCAGATGCCAGGTCTCAAGATAAGTGCATACGGCTCCCTTGCGCTTGCCGCCCTGGTTTACCGCAACAGCGGTGTCGTTCACAACCTTCAGGAAGGGCACCACACCTTGCGACTCGCCATTGGTTCCCTTGATGTGAGAGCCCAAAGCGCGCACGCGGGTCCAGTCGTTGCCAAGGCCGCCAGCAAATTTGGACAGCAGCGCATTTTCCTTGATGGACTCATAGATGCCATCCAGATCATCGGGCACGGTCGTCAGGTAGCAGCTGGAAAGTTGCGAGCGCAATGTGCCGCTGTTAAATAGCGTCGGCGTGCTCGACATGAAGTCAAAGCTGGACAGCACTTCATAAAATTCAATCGCGCGTGCTTCACGGTCAATCTCATTGAGTGACAGACCCATGGCCACACGCATGAAGAAGGCCTGGGGCAATTCAATGCGTGACTTGCCCACATGCAGAAAATAGCGGTCATACAGGGTCTGCAAACCGAGATAGTCAAATTTCAGGTCGCGATCAGCCTTGAGCGCGGCACCCAGGCGTTTGAGGTCAAATTGAAGCAACTTCTCATCAAGCAGCTCGTTCTCCACGCCTTTTTTGATGAATTGCGGAAAGTAGTCCAAATAGGCCTGACCCATCTCAGCCTGCGCCACATCCTTGCCTAGTACTTCTTTGGCAATGGTGTGGAACAACAGACGCGCAGTGGCATAGGTGTAGTCTGGATCTTTTTCAATGAGGGTGCGGGCAGCCAGCACAGACGCCTTGTAGACCTCGTCCATCGGAACGCCATCGTAAAGATTGCGCATGGTCTCGGCCATGATGGGATCAGGTTTGATGTCCGCACCCAGACCGGCACAGGCGGAATCAATCAAGCCCTTGAGACGGTCCAGATCCAGCACAACGCGCAGACCGTTGTCGATCGCGTGCAATTGTGGTGCCTTGGGTGCTTCGTCGGATAGCTTGCGAGCGCGCTCCTGGGTACGCTTTTCGCGGTAGAGAACATAAGCGCGGGCAATTTCGTGATGACCACCGCGCATCAGGCCCAACTCAGCCTGGTCCTGAACATCTTCAATATGAAACGTACCGCCACCGGGGCGGGAACGAACCAGCGCCCGAATCACAGCTTGCGTCAGGCTGTCTACCATTTCCCGAACGCTCGCAGACGCCGCACCCTGGGTGCCATGAACGGCAAGAAACGCCTTCATCATGGCCACGGCAATCTTGTTGGGCTCAAAGGCCACGACAGCACCGTTGCGTCGAATAATTTGATAATGAGCCAGCGGATTCGTCGTCAAGTCCTGATTTGCTCCAGTCCCCTGATGGGCAAGTGCCCCGGTATGAAGCACTGTTGGCGTATCTAAAGCAATCTGCATTTTTTCCTCGTCTTTGGCTAAGTTATTTTGGGTTGTTGCGCGGGTTGTGCCAGTTGTTTCCACCGTTTCAGCAAGGCAGGCACTTTGAACATCACACACTATATATGGGGTGTGATTTGAACACAAGACACTACCTGTAGCGTTCTAGCAGGCGGGGAAATTTTCGTATTTGCGGGGATGGATTCAAGAAAACAAGAAGGCATGAGGCCTTGCGGACGTTTTCATTTGCCAAGCCGCATGCAGCTTGTTCGCGGGGTCCACGTGCTCCGTTTCATGAGCCTTTGCCATGGGCTGCACCCGCGCGGTAAGAGCCCTGATCAACTCACATCAGGATTAATTGCTTTGTGAGTATCGGGAAAACACTTAGTGGGCCAGCCCAGATTTTGGCGCAGAAGCAGCCAGTTGAATCCGGAGCCGGGATCGGCCTTTCTGCCAGGCGCAATGTGTTCGTGTCCCGCAACATGGTGTACGGGATATTGACCACCAATCGCCGCGCACAGGCTGGCTAAGGTGTCGTATTGGTCTACCTCAAACTCCCCGCCTTCAATGCCTTCAAGCTCAATGCCAATTGAGTCATCGTTGCAATTGCCACGGCCCCGGTAATGCGACGTACCTGCGTGCCAGGCTCGGTCGTCACAACTGACAAACTGCCACAAATCACCATTACGACGTACATAAAAGTGGGCTGAAACCTCCAGCCCTTCTATGTCTTTGAAGTACGGATGCTGTTCCCAGTCGAGCTGATTGGTGAAGAGACGCTGCACTTGATCCCCGCCATAAACGCCAGGCGGTAAGCTGATCGAGTGGATCACGATGAGATCAATAACTGGGTTAGTTGGCCGGACTCCGAAATTCGGCGAAGAAAGCCGACGCGCAAACCGATACCAGCCGCTTTCCCACATTGGCGTCAAGGGTGTGGTTTTGGGGCTCGTCAGACGATCGTCAGGCCGGCTCATCATTGGCATCAACGCCTTGAGGAACGTCTATATTCAGCCTTGCTATTCGATAGCGGATCTGACGCAGACTCATGCCAAGCCGACCCGCAGCCGCTGTGCGATTGAAACCGGTTTCCTGCAAAGCGCGAACTAAAATGACGCGTTCCTGATGGTCCAGGTGCTCCTGAAGATCGGTTGGCAGGCCGTCGGGCAGCGTTGGTGAAGGTGGCGCGTCCTCCAGGTGCATGGGCCCGGTCTGCTCGTTCGGCACATCAACTTCAAGCACGTTGTCTTCACTTAGCGCGACCGCCCGATGCAAAAGGTTCTCGAGTTCACGGACATTGCCCCGCAGTGGTTCCTGTGACAGCTGCTCCAGCATGGCTGCAGACATTTCAGGGACCGCGATGCCGGACTCTGCAGCAATCCTGACGAGAAGTGCCTCACACAGTGCCGGAAGGTCGCCCAACCTTTCGCGCAATGGCGGCATCACCAGCTCAATCACATTTAGCCGGTAGTACAGGTCTTGACGAAAGCGGCCAGCCTGCACCTCGACAGCAAGATCTTTGTGAGTTGCGCTGACGATGCGCACATCGACCGGTTCTTCATGCGTGGAACCCACAGACCGTACGCTTCGCTCCTGTATGGCACGCAGCAGCTTCGATTGCATGGCCAGCGGCAGATCGCCGATTTCATCCAGAAACAGGGTGCCGCCACGCGCAGCCTGAAAAAAGCCGTCGCGGTCCTGCGCAGCGCCTGTATACGAGCCTTTTTTGGAGCCAAAAAATTCCGCCTCCAAAAGGGTTTCGGGAATAGCGCTGCAGTTAACAGCAATCAGGGGCCCACTGGCGCGGTGGCTGTTGGCATGCAAAGCGCAGGCCGCCAACTCCTTTCCCGTGCCGGATTCACCGCGCACAAGGACTGGCGCCATGCTGCGGGCTACCTTCGCGATGCGGTCCTTGACGCTCTTCATGGGGGGTGACTCGCCCACCATGCGCGCCAGAGATGCGTCTGCTACGGACCCTGGCGGGCTCTCCCGCGCGCCCCCGGTCCTTCGTCCGGTTCCGCGTTCAGTCGCCATGTGTTGTGCGCCATTCTTCGGGACTGCATTTGTCGTTTGACTCACGTCCAGTGCCGCTGAAGCAATGACCGTTCGGAACTGTTTCAGGTCCACGGGTTTGGTCAGATAGTCAAAAGCGCCTGCCTTCAGGCACTCGACCGCATTTTCGGCAGACCCGTAGGCAGTTATGACAACACACCGCTCACTTCGCTGTTCGGATTTAATGCGCTGAATTAATTCCAGGCCCATGCCGTCAGGCAGGCGCATGTCGGTGATGACCACGTCAAATTGACGCTCTGACAGCAACTGGAATGCATCCTTCACTGTGCCCGCCGCTTCGACGCGAAAACCTTCCCTGAGCAGGGTGAGCTCATACAGCGTACGCAGGTCCGGTTCGTCATCGACGACAAGAATCTGCGTATTGTTCAAAGCCGGGATGGTAGACATGGTGCGTCCCGCATTTTGTCAGAAAGGTGCTGCAGAAATTGCCGCATCGCCACTGCGGGTTCGCTCGCTTGCCCTGGCCGTGCGAAACCTGACGATGAACTCATTCCCGTCCGTGTCCGCCTCGCCCATTGTCCGCCGGGTCCTGTGGTACGCAATGCTGGCCCCATGGCCCTCACACAGTTCCCGGCAGATGTAAAGACCCAACCCGCTGGATCGACTCTCTGACGAAAAGAAAGGTTCAAAAAGGTGGCGTTCGACGGATTGCTCCAAAGGCTGGCCATCACTCCACACGCACAGAATGCCCTGGCCAGACGCGTTGGAGCGAGTGTCAATCTGAATCGCTTCTGGTTTGCCGCTCGCATAACGCCGTGCGTTGTCCAGCAGGTTGATCAGCACGCGCCGGAGGTGTTCACCTTCGAAGGCCACTTGCAGGTCCGGAGATAGCATCTGAACGCGTGTCATCTGCTCGCTGCCAGTTTGCAGAGCCCAATCCCGGCAAATCCGCGCTGCCGACTCGCTCAATGCGAGCGAGGGCGCCGACGCAGTGTTGTCCTGTGCCTGAACGCGCGAAATATTCAGAATTTCATCCACGATCTTTCCGAGCCGGTTGGCGTTTTGCGCCACCATCTGAATAAGCTGTTGATGTCTGGGTTCAGCCAGGTCTTCACCCAGCAATGCGTTGGCTTGAGCAATGGCAGCCAGTGGGTTACGAATTTCATGCGCCACGGCGGCTGACATGCGCCCCATACTGGCCAGTTTTTCAGTGCGCATTCGGGCTTCCATCTCACGTTGGTCCTGAAGGAACATCACGCATAGGTTTTCCTCGTCACTGCCCTGATCGCCGCTCAAACGGGTGCGCACGCGCAGGCGACGCAACCCTTGTCCAGGGTAGTCAATGGCAATGTCGCTGCGTCGCAGGTCATTGCGATCGAAACTGAGACGTGCAATATCGGCCAGCGGTTTCCACGCCTTTTCCGAATTCAGGTCAAATGAAAAATCTTTGCGCGAACGCTCTGAACCCAAGAGATGCCGGGCTGCGGGGTTGGCCGCGCGCACCAATCCATGGGCGTCCACCACCAGAATGCCATCAGTCAACGACTCGATCACCAGCTCATTGACCTGGCGCTGCACCTGCACGGCAAGCCGGCTTCGCCGGGAGCGTTGCTCTTCGTTGGCCAGTCGGGTCGAGAGTTGATTGGAGATGAGGGCAATGACGAAGCAACCGGCACCCGTGAGCGCGGACTGGGCGAAATGTGCTGCGGGGTCGCTTCCGCCGTGCAGGGCCAGCCATGCGGAATGGGTGAGCATCAGCAGGCTGACACCGGCGGCTGTGCCCATTGCCAGAGGCAGCGGGCCCAGCACTGATGCCAGGAGGACGGGAAGCGCCAGAAGGGGGGCATAGTTGATATTGCCGCCCTGAAGAAATTGCAATGTGGCAAATGCGACAACGTCCGCGCCGATGGTGAGCGCCCATTGGGGGTCAAATGTGCGACCCAGCAGGCGTGGCCGAGCGAGCAGCCGGACACCAAGGGTTGCTGCGAAGTAGGCTCCACACACAAAAATCAGGGAGACGTTTCCCGATTGACCCAAACCCCACAACGTGACCTGTAACAACAACAGCATCAGTCCCAAGGTCATTCGCGCAGTCATGAAGCCACGCCACAGGCGCTCAAACTCCCCCGGGCCTTCTGGGCTATCGGTCTCCAGGCGGGCCGTTACCTGCGCAAACCACGCGGAGTTTGGTGGAGACTCAGCCATTCAAGGCTCCGCGCGCTTGAGGTGCTCCGGACAACAGTAAGATCCGCGCTGCCCCTGGGTCGAATCGGCCATGGGCAAGTGCAGGTCACATAGCTGGCAGCGCACCATATCTTGTGGGCTGAGTCCTGTTTTGGGGGGGCGCGCCTTGGCGTTGGTGCGTTGATCATCGCGCCGGTTTGCGCGAAAGAGCCAGATGCCAATCAATATGACAGCGATGACCAGAATGATTTTCATGACGAGCGGCCCAGTACGACTTCCATGACAAATCTGGAGCCCACATAAGCCAGCAGGAGAAGGCCGGAGCCAGCGTACAGCACCCGAACGGCGACACGGCCACGCCAGCCAAATTTTGCGCGACCGATAAGAAGTACTGCAAAGGTGACCCAGGACAACACCGAGAAGACCGTTTTGTGATCCCACTTCCAGGTACCACGTGCGCCGTACAACTGTTCGCCAAACAGGAAGCCCACCAGTAGGGTGGCAGTCAGCAACACAAAGCCGGCGCCTACAAAGCGGAAGGTCAGGCGCTCCAGTGTCAAGAGCGGCACGCCACTGTGTGGATCAGCCGCCAGTCGTATTCGCGCTTCGGCCCGCGTCATGAACCACGCGTGAGCTACTGCAACGCCAAACAACCCATACGAAGCAATGCCCAAAGCCCAGTGGAGCGGCAGCCATAAAGACGCGCTGGGGTGCAGTGCCGATCCGGGAAAGACCATGGCTAACAATACAGCAGCGGCTCCCAGCGCAGAAAGCGCCCAGCGCGTTTGAAGTTGCGGGTAGACGTGGCTTTCAACCGCGTAAACGGCCGCCACGAGCCAAGCCGTGACGGAAAGTGCCGGCGCAAAGCCAAAGCGGGACGCACCGCCAAACTGTGCCCAACCGAGCGCCGCAGCGTGGAGCAGCCAGGCCACCAGCGCAATTTTGCGGGTCGTGGCCGGGCTCAGGCGTGGGGCCGCAACGGCCGGCACCGCATAAGCCAGGGCCGATGCGATTGCCAAAGTCATGCCGATGGTGTCAGCACTGGGTAAAATCATGGCCACAGTTTAGCGTTTTGCATTCTGTAACTCTCATTGGCTTCCAACCAGGTTCCGCCGTCGGAACATTCATCTATGGCCTCCGCTCTCGCTGACAAACTTTCCCGCCTGGTCAAGGGCATCCGGGGGCAAGCCCGCATTACCGAGTCCAACGTGGCGGACATGCTTCGAGAGGTGCGCATGGCACTGCTGGAGGCTGACGTTGCGTTGCCTGTCGTGCGCGATTTCGTTGCCCGCGTGAAAGAGAAGGCGCTTGGCCAGGAGGTCATGGGTTCGCTGCAGCCAGGTCAGGTGTTGGTCAGCATCGTCAGCAAGGAACTGGCTGCCACCATGGGCGAAGGTGTGGCTGACATCAACCTGGCCGCCCAGCCGCCAGCCGTCATCCTGATGGCGGGCTTGCAGGGCGCGGGCAAGACCACGACCACAGCCAAGCTGGCCAAGCACTTGATCGAGAAGCGCAAAAAGAAAGTGCTCACCGTTTCGGGGGACGTTTACCGCCCAGCTGCCATCGAGCAGCTGAAAACCGTCACCGCGCAAGCCGGAGCTGAATGGTTTCCCAGCACGCCGGACCAGAAGCCGGTAGACATCGGTCTGGCTGCGTTGGACTACGCACGCAAGCATTATTTTGATGTTCTGCTGGTCGACACGGCCGGCCGTCTGGCGATTGACGAAGCGTTGATGAAGGAGATCAAGGATCTTCATGCGGCGCTGAATCCCATTGAAACCCTGTTTGTGGTGGATGCCATGCAGGGTCAGGACGCAATCAACACAGCCAAAGCCTTCAAGGAAGCACTGCCACTCACCGGCATCATCCTGACCAAGACGGACGGAGACTCACGCGGTGGTGCGGCCCTGTCGGTGCGGCAAATTACCGGCGCGCCCATCAAGTTCTCGGGCACCAGCGAGAAGATCGACGGCCTGGAAGTTTTTGATGCCGAACGCCATGCCGGGCGTATCTTGGGTATGGGCGATATTGTTGCCCTGGTGGAGCAGGTCACTGCGGGCGTGGACATGGAGGCCGCGCAAAAGCTGGCGGCCAAGGTCAAGAGCGGAGCAGGATTTGATCTGAACGACTTCCTCGGCCAGATTCAGCAAATGAAACAAATGGGGGGGCTGTCCAGCCTGATGGACAAGCTGCCCGCCGCGATGGCCGCCAAGGCCGGCCAGGTAGATATGGACCGCGCCGAGAAAGACATCAAGCGCAAGGAAGGCATCATTCACAGCATGACCCCGCTGGAGCGTCGCAAGCCTGACCTCATCAAGGCCACCCGCAAGCGTCGCATCGCCGCAGGTGCGGGTGTGCAGGTTCAGGAAGTCAACCGCATGCTCAAGGAGTTTGAGCAGATGCAGGACATGATGAAAAAGATGAAGGGCGGCGGCATGATGAAGATGATGAAACGCATGGGTGGGATGGGCGGCATGAAGGGCATGCCCAAAATGCCCTTCTAG
>JANPAZ010000291.1:0-2701 GCA_031430225.1 Rhodoferax sp.
GCGATCACGACAGCGTCGCACAGACCGGATTCCAGCAAGTCCTGATAGCGCTCAAACACTTTGGGTTGCGTGGCCGCACCATCGAGCAACGCCAGTGCCGCATCGCGGCTGGTTTTCTCGGTGTCGGCAATGGCCGTCACGATGGTGCGGTCCAGCGCCTTGATGTTTTCTATGTGCTCGCGGCCCATGCTGCCGCAGCCAATGATCCCGTATCGAATAATCTGTTTCATCCCTTCAACCCTCCTTGTGTCAAGCCGCCCACCACCCTTTCCTGAAAGATGGCGATCAGCACGGCGATAGGAACAATGGCCACAATCAATGCCGCTGAAATGATAGGCCATGGAAAGCTGAATTCGCCCTGGTACAGCGTGATGCCGACCGGCAGTGTGCGCATGGACGCGCTGGAGTTCAGCGACAGTGCCAGCAAAAATTCGTCCCATGCATTTACAAACGCGAGAATCCCGGCGGTGAACACGCCGGGCGCGGCCAGCGGAATCACCACATGCCAAAGTGTGCCAACGCGGGTGCAGCCGTCAATCATGGCCGCGTTCTCCAGGTCTTTGGGGATACTCTGGAAAAAACTCACCAGCACCAGTGTGCACACCGGCAGGTTCAGCACGATATAGGGCAGCACCAGAGCCGTATAGGTATTGAGAAGGTTGAGCGTTCGCATGGTCTCGAAAATTGGCACCAGCAGCGTTACCAAGGGGAACATGCTGGAGGCCACAATGGCCGTCAGGATGAGCTGGCGGTGCTTGAGGTTGAGACGCGCAATGGCATACGCAGCCCCCGATGCAACCACCAGCGAGCAAATGGTGGCCAACCCGGCCACTATCAAGCTATTGCCCAGGTATTTGAGCAGGGGCTGGTCTGTGAAAGCCTGCACATAGTTGTGTAGCGTGGGTGCATGCGGCCACCACGTAATGGGCTTTTGAACCAGTTCGACTTCGCGTTTGAGCGACGTGAACAAGATCCAGACGGCCGGGAAGAAGCCGTTGAAAACCACCATGGCTGCAGCTGCCAGCCGCAGACGGGGCGAAGACCACCAACCTTGATTCATAAAACTCCCACGCCTGTGTCTTTGCCGCTCATGCTGATCTCCCGATACGTTTGAGGTAGAACGCCGTGACGCACATTGACAGCACAAACATGCACACCGCCAGCGTGGAGCCGTAGCCCACATCGAGGTATTCAATCGTTGTTTTATGGATCAGCATCGCCAGCGTCTCGGTGCTGTTGCCCGGACCACCTTTGGTCATGGTGTACGGGATGTCAAAAGTCTGCAGCGCCGTAATGGTGCGAAATATCAGCGCCACAATGATGCTGGGCATCAGCATGGGAATGGTGATCTGCCAGAACTGCTGCCACTGGCTCGCGCCATCTACTTCAGCGGCTTCGTACAGCGACTTCGGAATCATTTGTAGACCCGCCAGCAGAATGAGCGCCATGAAGGAACTGGTCTTCCAGATGATGGTCAGGCAGATCGCCGTAAAGGCCCAGTTGGGGCGCAGCAGCCACATGGTTGGCTCGCTCTCACCAAGGCGTCGCATGACGTCATTCACAACACCGTATTCGGTGTGAAAGAACCACGCGAAGATCAAACCTGCAAACGAAAGCGGCAGGGCCCACGGCAGTAGCAGCGCCAGGCGCACAGGCCATTTGCGCTTGAAGGGCAGGTTGGCCAGCATCGCCAGACCCAGGCCAACCACCAGCGCCGCGGGCACGGTGATGAGGGTGATCAGCACCGTGTTTTTGGCGGCGTTCCAGAAGTCCTTGTCCTTCCACACTTCTGAATAGTTCTCAAAACCGACAAACTTGAGCGCACCACTGCCACCAGACAGCCGCAAATCAAAAAAACTGTTGTAGATCAGCTTGCCAATCGGGTAGACGACGATAAGTGCCAGTAGGGCAAACGCCGGGGCCAGCAGCAGCAAGCCCAAGGTTTTTTCTGAAGGGTCGCGGAGCTTGCTCCAGCTGGCGGTCATCGTCTTGCCCTTCAGCGCATCACGCGGGTCAGGCGGCTGTCAATCTCGGCCACGCCATCGGCCGACGTTTTGGTGCGTGCGAGGATGGCGCTTGTTGTGGTGCGAATCGCATCACTGACCTGGCCGTACTGCGCACTGATGGGGCGTGCCTGGCCGGCAATCACCACATTGGCTGCGTCCTTGAACCAAGGTACCTGCCGGACGACGTCGGCATCGGTGTAGACGCTTTGAATCGTGGGTAACAGCGAACCCTCAGCGGCCAGGAATTTGCTCGATGACGCCGACGCCAGGTACTGCACCAGCTTGGCGGACTCAGCCTTGCTCTTGCTGAATGCGCTCACCGCCCACTGCCAGCCACCCACGCAAGTGGCGCTCTTGCCACCGGCCATGGAAGGCAGTGGCATCACGCCGACTTTGCCTTTGACCTGGCTGTCGGCGTCGTCCTTGAAGCGGTCCCAGGCAAAGCCCCAGTTGATGGCAAACGCAACCTGACCGGCCTTGAACTCATTCACGGTAGCCGGTGTGGTGACCTCGGCAATGTTCTTCTTCATCACGCCCTGGTCTACCAGCTTGAGCCACATGTCCATGCCTTTGACCGCGGCTTCCTTGTCCAGCGTCATCTTGCCACTGGCGTCGTTAAATGCCTTGCCCTGGCTCCAGTACGGCAGCAAGAAGGTGCACACTGCGCCTTCAATCGGTGCGCCTTGAATCGACAG
>JANPAZ010000292.1:0-5362 GCA_031430225.1 Rhodoferax sp.
AGCCCTCCAGGCTTTCACGGTCACAGGCCCAAGTACATCTGACGGAAATAGCTTGAGTGCGTGGGCGCCTGCGGCCAATGCCTCAAAGCCTTCCGAAGGCGTGGCCACACCGGGCATGCTGACCACGCCGCGGTGCACCGCGCGCTCAATAACCGCGACATTACGATTGGGTGCAAGGATAAGGTCTGCCCCGGCGGAGACTGATCCATCGACGCCTGTGACGGACAACACGGTCCCGGCGCCCACCACCACATCCGCGCCAAAACGGCTTGCCAGCATCTCGATACTGGCAAATGCAGACGGCGAATTCAGGGGCACTTCTATCACCTTGAAGCCCGCGTCAATCAAAACCTCACCGACGGCTAAAACCTCATCGGGTGTCACACCACGTAATATCGCGATCACCGGGCAATCCAGCAACTGCTTCAAGGCGGTGCTCATGTTGATGAACTCACCAGCCCAGCCGCCACCGCAATCAGCCATTGTCCCTGTGTGGTCGTTCCCTCAGGGGCGCGCTGCGAGCCAATGCCTGCAACTTCAAGCGCGGCCTCATAGCGAATACACAGCCCATCATCTCCTATCAGCGTGACACCACCCACGGGTTTTCCGTCAAGCGTGGCGCCACCGATTTCCGCCCCCATCAGGATGCCTGACAAGTAGTCCGGCAGGCCCTGCGGCGCAATGCGTCCCATCAGGCCGGCCGTGCGGGCCGCAAATATCGTGTGAGACAACTGGGCATGCCCGCGCAGCCCAAGCTGGACACCGGCAGCAAATTCGTTTCGGTGAAAGGAATTTTTGGCCGCCTCAAAATCCATCAGCCGACCCAAAATGCCGTGTTGAGTCAGCAGGCCATACAGCTCGCCCGTCATGAAGGTACGGAAGTGGCTGACCTGCGCACCATCGCCGAGCCAGGCCCATTTACTGTGCGTGCCAGGCAACACGCAACAGCTGCGGGGTGGCAGGGCCGCCCCCCATATCTGGACTTCTTCTCCACGCATCACGTCAAACTCGCCGCCCGCGTCAACGCACTTGAGACCCGGTGCGATGTGCAGCTCCCGCAACGGTTGGCTACCGTCGCGCGCGTCTATCGCTACTGTGGTCAGTTGCGCGGCGGCCTGCGCAATGGTGGCCGGACAATCAAGGTAAGGCGTTTCTTTCCAGCCTTGACGGCTGCCAATCATGCCGCTGGCCATCAGGGGGCAGTCAAACTGCGTGATCCAGTCGCCGCACAATGCCAGCAACGCCCCGCTGAACTGCCCATTTTTGACGGCCATGACGCCACCCGGGACGCTGCGCGTCTCATTGGCATGGCCCACGCCGTTCAGCAGACTGGCCCGCAAATTGGAGGTGCCCCAGTCAAGTGCAATAAGAGAAGGTGTGGTCAAAAAGATGTTCCTTAAGGCTGGGGGTAAAAAATCTGGCCCGCATGAAGTCCCAAAGATCAGTCAGGCGTGATTCGCAAGTCGCGAACCATCTTCGAATAGCGGACTTCTTCGCGCTGCATGAGCTCACCCAACTGCTCGGGCGTAGAAGCCACCACCTCCGCACCCAATGCACCGAGGCGCTCTTTGACGTCGGCGCTATTCAGAATCGCAACCGTTTCCTGATGAAGCCGATCTATGACCGGCTTGGGGGTACCCGCTGGCGCCAGCAACGCGCCCCACGACGTTGCGCCAAATCCGCTCAAACCGCCTTCTGCCACGGTGGGTACATCGGGCAGGAGGGCCGACCGCGTGGGCCCGGCTACGGCCAGCAATTTAAGCCGACCGCTTTTGACGTGCGGCGCCACTGAGGCCAGGGCATCAAACATGAGCTGCGTGCGCCCGGCCAGCAGGTCGGTGTGCGCGGCCGTACTTCCCTTGTAAGGCACATGAAGCAGTTCTATGCCTGCCGCTTGTTTGAGCATCTCTGCAAAAAACTGGGGATTGCTGCCGCTGCCGGAAGACGCGTAGCTCAGGCTTCCAGGCTTCGCCTTGGCCAGCGCAACGAACTCGGCCACAGAGTTGACCGGCAGTGTGGCCGGCACAACCATCACGAGCTGCACATTGGCCGTCTGGGAAATTGGCGCAAAGCTTTTAATGGGGTCATATGGCAGGGCCGGAAAAAGTGCCTTGTTGACGACATGCGAACTGGCTACAAACGCAAGGGTGTATCCGTCCGGCGCCGCCTTGGCCACTGCGTCAGTGCCAATCGTGCCGCTCGCACCAGCGCGGTTTTCAACGGTGACGGCCTGCCCAAACTTCACCGACATGCGGTCGGCCAACAGCCGCGCGGTTATGTCAGACGCGCCGCCCACGGTGTAGGGCACGATGATGCGGACGGGCTTGAGGGGCCAGGTCTGCGCATGCAAACTCGTTGTAGCAAGTGACAACAGCAAGGCAAAGCCAGGTGCCAGCGCTTTCATCCAATTTTTCATGGTGCATTTCTCCTTTTTATCAATAGGCGGGTTTGGTTGAAAACCACCCCGGTCGTGCTGCGTCCAGGTAGGCGCCCAAAATCCGGTCAGCCTGATAACGTTCGACGCGGGTGAAGTCTGGGTCAACCCCGAGACCTGGGCCCGCAGGAACGGTGAACGAACCATTCTGCAAAACAGGCGCTGCCGTCACCACATCGTCCGACAAGTAGGCTCGCTCCGAGTCGATAGAAATCGACATGTTGGGAATACTGGCCGCCAGATGAATGTAGGCTGCTTGCGAAAAGCCAAGCTCCCCACCGCTGTGCAGGGTGACAGGAATACCTACCGACTCGGCGATGGCCGCCGCTTTGATGGTCTGCCACAGACCTCCGATTTCATGTGGGTCCAGCAGAATCACATCTGCCGCACCGCTGCGCACAATATTGCCTACGTCAGCCAGTGTGTAAGCCGACTCATCCAACGCAACAGGCACGGGTTGCATGCGGCGCAAATCGGCGTGCCCCTGAAGATCATCTAGTTCCAGGGGCTGCTCGATGTATTGCAGATCAAACCCGCGCAGGCGCTCCAGCGTGCGGCGTGCGGTGCCTGGCGTCCAGGCGCCATTGACGTCAGCGCGCAACGGCAGATCACCCACGGTTTGCCGAACGGCTTCCACATTGGATATATCCGACGCCGCATCCATGCCGATCTTGACCTTGAAACTTCGGTAACCCGCGTCCAGAAAGCGACTGGCAGAAGCCTTCAAATGCGCAGCACTGGTACCAAACAGGTAGGCCGCCACTTCCACTTGCTGGCGGTAGACGCCACCCCACAGGCTGCACAGCGGCTGGCCGGTCACGCGGCCTTGCGCATCCCACATGGCCATCTCGACCGCAGCCATGGCCATCACGGCGGCACGCTTGTGATGGTAGTAGCCGGCACCGAACACATGGCGCGTGAACCGCTCCACATCCTGAGCACAGTGCTGCAAGGCAATGGGAAAGATGGTGTTGACCAGCACCGGCTCGATGAACTCCAGCAGGCAAATGGTCTCGCCATAGCCCTTGACACCATTTGCCAATGTAATTTCCACAATCAGTCGCGTTGCGGCGGGGCGTTTGCCCGAACCCCATTCCAAAGCCTCTTTGAACGGCATGGCCACCTTCCAGTGTCGGGTGGCAACGATTTGAAAGGGGTGCACAGGTTTCATGTGGGTCAAAACTTTTTTACAAAAAACTACTCTGCCTTGATCCCGGCTTCTTGAATCACCTTCTTGTAGAGTTCGAATTCACTGGCCATGAAGGCCTGGAAATCAGCTGCGCCGGAGCCCACGCGAACCACCCCTTTGTCCTGAAGCTTGGTCTGTGCTGCCGGTGTACGAAGGAAAGCCTGCACCTCTTCTGACAGTTTGTTGACGATGGCAGGTGGCGTTCCTGCAGGTGCCATCAGACCGTGCCAGGGCTTGACGTCAAAGCCGCTAACAACATCGCGCACCAAGGGCAAGTCTGGCGCAAAGAATGCCCGCTCGGACCCAGCCACGCCCAACGCGCGAAGTTTGCCGGCCTGCACTTGCGGCCAGGCCGTCGTGGCGGCGTCCATGGCCGCAACGACCTGACCTCCCAGCAAATCGGTCATCATCGGTGCGGAGCCCTTGTAAGGAACGTGGAGCATGGTGGTGCCGGTTTTCTGAAGGAAAAGCTCCATGGCGATGTGCAGCGATGACCCCGTACCGGACGAGCCATAGGCCAACTTGCCCGGGTTGGCCTTGAGAAAGGCGATGAATTCAGGAATGGTCTTTGCGGGAACTTTGTCAGAATTAACGACCAATACCAACGGCGTCACGCCAATCAGCGAGATGGCGGCGAAGTCTTTCACCGGTTGATATGAAAACTGGGCGGGCTGTAGTGCCGGGTTGATGGCATTGGCCGCGATATTGCCCATGCCTATCGTGTACCCATCTGGCGGTGACTTGGCCAGCAGCCCCAGACCCACAGCAGAACCAGCACCCGGCTTGTTGTCCACCACCACAGGCTGACCCCATTTGGACTGCAGGTGATCAGCAACCAGCCGGGCCATGGCGTCCGCCGCCCCGCCCGGGGGCACTGGAACAATCAAGCGGATGGGCTTCGATGGATAGGCAGCATCCTGCGCCAGCGCGGGCAGCGAATGACATACCCCAAGAATCAACAACGCATTAAACAATAGAACAAAACGACGAAGCATGATTAACTCCTTGTCAATTGACGACGACCTACAAACCAGACCTACAGAACTCCCCAACCCGCAGTCATGCGCCTGACTTCCTGCAAGCCAAACTCAGTGGGCACAATCTCAGGCGAGCGTGGATGCACTACGTCGATCCCGATGCGCTGCGCAAACAAGCGCTTGCCATAGCAAAGCAGATTGGGAACCGAGTTCGTCATGAACAGGATGAGGGGCAGAATGCGCGCGTGCAGGGCCTCGGCTTCTGCAAGTTGCCCATCCACCAGCAGTTGATGAAGCCGCACTTGCTCGGCCAGACAGTCTGGCGCAGGAATTAGCCCCACACATCCTGAAAGAAAATTGGAGACGTACTCTTTGCCGCCATGGCCCGCAAAAACGGCGTATCGACTGTTGGATTCCTTGATCAGCTCGGCCACCCCCAATGCCGGACCTTCTCCCTTGAGCATGGTGATGTTGGGGTGATCGTCCCGCAGGCGCAGCAGGCTTGAGGTCGACAACGACACATCCATATTCACGGGGTTGTTCTGCACCGCAACCGGTATTGCAATCTTGTCGGCCACCGCACCCAGAAACTTCACGTATTCAGCTTCGGCAAAACCCTTAATGGACGGCGGTTGCAATATCACCCAGCTCGCGCCATTGGCCTGCGCCATCTGCGCAAACTCAATCTGCCCGTGAATCGATTGCTCGCCTACGGTTACTGCATACGGCACACGGCCATCAATCGCCCGTCCCACCACTTCA
>JANPAZ010000293.1:0-1833 GCA_031430225.1 Rhodoferax sp.
TCGCAGGGCGTGGCCACGAATCACCCCATCTTTGCGTGCACCCAGGCGCTCAATCGCAGCTTGGGAGGCGTGATTGAAGTTGTCGGTGCGCCACCCCACCACGTTGCACCCTAGCGTTTCAAACGCGTGTGTCATGAGCAACAGTTTGGCCGTGGTGTTGACGCTACTGCGCTGGCAGCGACGGGCGTACCAGGTGTAGCCTATTTCCACGCGCTTCACGGCAGGAATGATGTCGTGGTAGCTGCTGCTGCCCAGCACGGTGCCGCTGGCCGCGTCCAGCACGGCAAACGCAAACCGGTTGCCGGCGTCACGCATTGACAGTGCGTCTTCGATGTATTGACGCGTCTGATCAGGCTCAGGTACCGAGGTGACGCGGATATTCCACAACTCGCCATCAGCGGCCGCCGCACGCAGCCCGTTTTCATGGTCCAGCGAGAGCGGTACCAGTTTGAGGCCACGGGTTTCCAGGGTGACGGGTTCGACAAAGGGCATGTCAGGGCTGATCTTTTTTACGCTGATTCGCCAGCCAGCGCCGTGCGGCTTGCAAGCCCAGACCGCCACCCAAGCCCACCAGCAAAATGGCGCCTATGGTGCCGTTTCCGTAGCCGGGCGCCATCAGGTCAAGTCCAAGCATTTGACCTATCCAGTAACCCAGCAACGACCCGCCGACAAAGCCCGCGGCATCTGCCAAACCTTCGATCAATAGTGATTTGCCCACGACGTTTGTGCCGCGATCAGCGGTTATGGCGCTGCATGAACACCAGCTTTTCGAACAAGGTCACGTCCTGCTCGTTCTTGAGGAGTGCACCCACCAGTGGCGGCACCGCGACCTTGTCGTCTTTGCTTTGAAGCGCTTCCAGCGGAATGTCCTCGGCGACCAGCAATTTCAGCCAGTCGAGCAACTCGCTGGTAGATGGCTTCTTCTTCAGTCCAGGCAGATTGCGAACGTCATAAAACGTCTTCATGGCAGACGTGAGGAGCTCCTTCTTGAGGCCTGGAAAGTGCACGTCGATGATCTGTTTCATCGTGTCCGCATCGGGGAACTTGATGTAATGGAAGAAGCACCGGCGCAGGAACGCGTCAGGCAGCTCCTTTTCGTTGTTGGAGGTGATGAACACCAGCGGACGGTGTTTGGCGCGAATCAGCTCGCGGGTCTCATAGCAATAAAACTCCATGCGGTCGATTTCTCGAAGCAGGTCATTGGGGAACTCGATGTCCGCCTTGTCGATCTCGTCAATCAGCAGCGCAACCGGCTGATCTGCCGTGAAGGCCTGCCACAACACACCCTTCACGATGTAGTTTTTGATGTCCCTGATCTTCTCGTTGTTTTCCACGCCCGACAGCTGCGAGTCGCGCAAACGGCTCACAGCGTCGTATTCGTACAGGCCTTGCTGTGCTTTGGTGGTCGACTTGATGTGCCACTGCAACAAAGGCATCTTCAGGGCCTCCGCAACCTCTTCAGCCAGCATGGTTTTGCCGGTTCCGGGCTCGCCTTTGACCAGCAAAGGGCGTTTCAGGGTGATGGCCGCATTCACGGACAACATCAAGTCCTGGGTGGCGACATAGTTTTTGGTGCCTTGAAATTTCATGGTTCTTGCGTGTGGTTGTCCGTCGATATAATCAAAGGGTTGCTTTATCCCCCTCACCGCTTGATTGTCCGCGCAAAATGAAGAAACTGCTGTTGCCCTTGATCGCCCTGGTTGTCACTTTCGTGACGACCCTTTCCGCCACTGCTCAAGAGGTAAAGGGTGATGCCAAGGCGGGTGAAAAGAAAATTGCGATGTGCATTGGCTGCCATGGCATTGTTGGCTATCAGGCCAGTTTTCCCGAAGT
>JANPAZ010000294.1:0-2544 GCA_031430225.1 Rhodoferax sp.
AGCACGCTGACCGACCCCGACGCGCTGCTTGCACGCGTGCGCCTGGCCCGCAGACAGGGCTGGTGCCTGGTGAATCAGGAGCTTGAAGAGGGGCTGATCTCACTCGCCGTGCCCATCACCAACCGGTCTGGCCGCACCGTGGCTGCGCTCAATATTTCAGGACAGGCCAATCGCACCAATACCAAGGTGGCGCAGGAGGACCTGTTACCCGCGCTGCAAGAGGCAGCGCGGCGCATCTCGGGGCTTTTGGCACAAAAGGCTTAATCCAACGCTTGAGGCATACTGCCCGCGAAATCTGTACCTGCCACCCGGGACAACCCGAAACACCCTTTTTCCACCCTATTCATTTTGACCAAAGGACCTCTCCATGAAACTCATCAGCTTTCTCAACAATGAAACACCTTCGTATGGCATCGTCATGGGCGATGATGTGCTGGACCTGACGCCCATTCTGGGCGCGCAGGCACCTGACCTCAAGAGCCTGATTGCGCACAACCTGTTTGGCGCTGCCTCGTCTGCAGCTAAAACGCACAAGCCGACGCTCAAATACGCGCAGCTCACCTTGCTGCCAGTTATCCCCAATCCTGATAAGATTCTTTGCGTGGGCCTCAACTACCACGACCACGTGGTCGAGTCGGGCCGGGCCCTGACTGAAAAACCAGCCATCTTCGTGCGTATGCCGGGCTCGCAAGTGGCGCATGGCGACGCAATCATCCGCCCGCCCGAGTCGGAGCGGTTGGACTATGAAGGCGAAATTGCCATCGTCATTGGTCAGGGTGGCCGGCGCATTGCCGAGGCCGATGCCTGGAACCACATCGCGGGCTACAGCTGCTACAACGATGGCAGCATTCGGGACTGGCAAAACCACACCACCCAATGGACCGCCGGCAAAAACTACTGGCGCACCGGCGGCTTCGGCCCCTGGCTGGTAACGGCAGACGAGATCAAGCCGAACCAGCAAATGACCCTGACGACGCGCCTGAACGGTGTTGAACTGCAACGCGCAACCACCGACATGATGATCCACAGCATCCCGCGCCAGATCGCCTATATATCGACTTTCATCCCTCTTTTGCCCGGCGACGTGATAGTGACCGGCACGCCCGGCGGCGTGGGCAACAAGCGCACACCGCAACTGTTCATGAAACCTGGTGACACCGTTGAGATTGAAGTGGACGCCGTGGGCATTCTGCGCAACAGCGTTCGCGACGAAGTTTAAGCAGCGTTCCGGCAAATCAGGGCGCAGGAGGCGACAATTGCAACCATGCTTTTCCAGCCTTCTCAAGCCGATGTTCGTCGCTTTTTTTGCTCAGTTTATGCCAAGGCCCTCGCCAATCATCCACTTGAAGCTATTGAAACCATAGCAAGCCTGTGGATTGCCGAACACCCGGAGTACCACGCCGATCTGGCCGATGTGGACGCCGCGCTCCTGAAAATGGCCGACGAGGAAGGCGCCAAGGGCAATCCCTTCCTGCATCTGTCCATGCACCTGTCCATCAGCGAGCAATGCAGCATTGACCAGCCCCGCGGCATCAGGCAGGCCGTGGAATTGCTGACCGCACGACGCGACTCGTTGCACGACGCCCATCACGAGACCATGGACTGCTTGGGTGCGATGATCTGGGAGAGCCAGCGTGCAGGCCGCTCGCCCGATGGGGCCGCCTATATCGAGTGCGTTCAAAGGAACGCCACCCGCGACTGACGCAGCGGTTTGTTCCAGTTGATAAACCGGGTTGATGCCCTTGGGCCGATTCAGCGAGTTGGCAAAAGCGCCTTGATGCTGCTCACTCAAAACCGCCGTAACGCTACAATTTTGATAGCAAACTACGTCCGATCTATGTGGGCATAGAGGCAAAAAAGCCGCTCATTGAGCGGCTTTTCACAGTGCAAGCGCGCCGGGGAGCTTAGCGGAAATGCGCCTGCGGCACGATTTGCAATTCGCCAGGCAGCTTGCTGAGGTAGGTCGAGAGCTCTTTCATCTCGGCATTGGAGAACTGCTTGGCAATACCGCCCATAACGCCATTCGAACGACCCCATGTCGCCAGGTTTTCAGTCTTGTAAGCCTTGAGCGCCACAAACAGATAGTCTGCATGCTGGCCCGCAATTTTGGGATAGGTTGGGTCAATAGGCTTGCTGAAGTTGTCACCGTGGCAGGAGATGCAGGCACCTTTCTTCAGCAATTCAGCGGCTTTGGCCGAACCTTCTGCAGCCTTGCCCGCTGCCTGGGCACCCGCCACAACACCATGGCCTTCGTAATAGGCGGCCACGTCTACCATGTCCTGATCACTCAACGACTCGGCAATGCCGCGCATAGTGGGGTGTTTGCGGTCACCTTTTTTATAGGCTGTCAGCGCAGAAACGATGTACTTCGCCCCCTGGCCAGAAATTTTGGGGACTTTGTACACTTCGGGAAAACTGGCCTGATAGCCAACAATGCCATGGCAGCCAATGCACATCGCAATTTTCTTTTCACCCGCCTTGGCATCACCCTTTACCTCTTGAGCAGTGGCGGAAAGGGTCGTCACGAAAGTGACAACCAGGGCG
>JANPAZ010000295.1:0-5222 GCA_031430225.1 Rhodoferax sp.
CGCAGGAGCCAATGGCCTCATTGGTACCGATGCGGTCGCCAAAGCACCCAATGACGGTTACACCATTTTGTTCACCTACGCGGCTGCCCATGTCGTGAACCCGGTGCTGCTCGAGAAAATGCCGTACGACGTCAACAAGGATTTTTCAGCCATCGCGCAGATAGGCGCTGGCGGGAACTTTCTGATTGTTCCCGCTGCCATGCCCGTCAAGGATCTCAAGGAACTGGTGGCCTATGTCAAAGCAAAACCAGCGGACGAACTCTCCTATGGTTCATGGGGAAATGGCTCAGGCGGCCACTTGAGCATGGAAGCGTTGAAGCAGCAGGCTGGTCTGAGAGTGAAGCACATTCCCTATAAATCCACAGCGGCGGCCAACACGGACCTGGTGGCCGGTCATATCCAGATGGCGTTTTCAGCGACTGCCTCCGCGCTGCCTCTCATTCAATCTGGCAAGGTCAAAGCCATCGCCATCAGTGGCACCTTCAGATCAAAACAGATGCCGGACATCAAGACCATGACCGAGCAGGGCGTGCCCTTTGACCTCAACGCCTACTATGCTGTATTCGCGCCGGCGGGAACGCCATCGGCTGTCATTACGGCTCTCAACAAGGAAATCAACCGTCTCATTGCAGCGCCCGAAATGGCCGAGCGCTGGAACACGCTAGGGTTCTCGGAGATGCCGATCAAGACACCAGAGCAGTTTGCCGACCAGGTCAAACGCGATCTGCGGGACTACGCAGTGATCATCAAGGCAGGCAACATCAAGGCAGATTGATCACCGAATGAAGGCTCATGCACCCTCAATTTTCGCGACCTGCATCATCTTGCGCCAAACAGGCAGTTCGGCCTGAATTTGTGCGGCAAAAGCTTCTGGTGATTTGGCAGTGGGTGCCGGGGTATTTTGTTTTTGCTCAAACATGGCAACGGTCTCCGGCAAAACGAGCCACCGATTCAAAAGACCGTTGATGCGTACCACCAGTTCATTGGGCATTGAAGTGGGGCCAAACAGTCCGTACCAAGGAACGAACCCAACCGGGTAGCCTTGTTCGCCCAGCGTCGGTACGTCGGGCAACTGTGGCAACCGTTTGGGTGACAAAGCCGCAATCGCGCGAATGCGGCCTGCCCTGATCAACTGAACCGGTGTGCCTGCATCGATGGTTGACACGTTCAACACGCCCGACACCACGTCAGGCGCGATCGCAGCGACTGTTTTGTAGGGAACATGATTCAAGGTAATGCCTACCTGATCCTTCAGCGTCTCCATCACCAGATGACCGCCGGAGCCTATGCCCCACGATCCGTAGTTGATGCCCCCGCTTTGGCTCTTGGCATAGGCAATAAGGTCTTTGAGATTGCTGACTGGCAGCGCTGCGTTGACAACGAGCAGGTTGCCACCATCACCACCGATAAGGCCAATCGGCTTGAGGTCAGCAATGGTGTCATGCGGAATTTTGGCATTCATGGCCTTGTTGCCCAGAATGGCGGCGGCATACGAAATCACCAGGTTGTAGCCGTCGCCCGGCTGCCTAACGACCTGCTCATGGGCAATAACGCCATTGGCTCCAGGTTTGTTATCCACCAGCACGGTCTGGCCAAGTTCCTTGCCCAGCCATTCAGCAAGCGGGCGCGCAAAAATATCTGCTCCGCCACCCGCGCCACTCGGTAAAACCAGCCGGATCGGTTTGACAGGCCAAGCGGCCTGCCCGTGAGTGGTTCCAAGCGCCAAGGCGCCAACCAAGGCACTGCCGGCTTGCAATAGATGTCGTCGGCCCATTGCCGTGGAGGTGGATGAGTCAATGGACATGCGAATCTCCTTGCGGTTAATTGGGACTTAGGTTGCCTAATGCGTCTCGCGCTTCCTGCATCAATCGCTCCATGCGCTGTGCCACAGACTCTACGCTATTGAAATAGCCGACGCTCTGCCCTGCGGGCGAATGCATCAGTGGCACCACATTGTGTTCGTCAATGGCCCCCAGCAAGTCTCCAATCAGGATATCTTGCAGCGGCATTTTCAGGGGGCGTGGTGCCAGGGGTGATTCCCATTCTTCACTCCAGGCAGTTCGCACCTGTCGAAGGGTCTTGCCGCTGTCGGCGCGGGAAATCACCGTGTCCTCAATGCCGGCCGCCAGAAGCTTTTGAAACACGGCTTCTGGCAAATGGCTGCGGTATTCTTCGGTCGTCAGCCACGCCGTGCCCATCCAGACGCCCTGCGCGCCCAGGGCCAGCGCCGCAACAATGTGCCTTCCTGTTGCGATACCCCCGGCGGCGAGCACAGGAACGTGCACCGCTGCGGCCATATCGACGATTTGTGGCAACAACGAGAAAGTGCCAATAACACCGGTATGGGCGCCTGCGTCGTAGCCCTGAGCCACCAAAGCATCCAGCGGTTTGGTCAGCGCCCCGCGTGCATGCTTGGGCGAACCCACCAATGCGATGACTTTCTTGCCGGCCTGTTTCAATGCCTTCACCATGTCATCAGGCGCGCCAATGCCACAGGCAACCACATCCACATCCGAATTCAGGATGGTTTGCACCTGGCGCTGGGCCATTTCCTGTGACCGTACAAAGCGCGAGCGCATCCCGGGTCCGCCACCTTGGGGGATGTTGTACTTTTCGTAAAGGCCGCGTACGAAATCGCGATGCGCTTGTGGCAACTGAGCTTCTATGGCGGCCCGGTTGTCTTCCTCGGGCATACCTGAAGGCAGCACCAGGTTGACCCCAAACGGCCGTTCGCCCACCTGCGACCGAATCCACTTGAGATCATCGGCGATTTCCTCCGGCGTATGCCGCGTGGCGCCAAGCACGCCAAGACCGCCGTTGCGGGAGACTTCACTGACCACTTCGCGTCCGTGGCAGAAGGCGAAAATTGGGTTACGCATGCCCAGCGCGCGCACCAGCGGTGTCACAAATGGGGAACGGACAGATTCGGGCATTTGCCTTGGCGCAGTTTTGTCTGTCTGATTATCAGACGATAAGATGAATATATTGACACTGGCCACCTCGCCTGTCAACATCGCTTTTACCAAGCTATGGACCAAATCAAACCAGCAACGGAAGCCGAAGAAAAAGATCCGCAGTTCGCCTATACCCTTGCGCGCGGCCTGGAAGTGTTGCGGGCGTTTGAGGGACAGAGCCTGGGCCTGGGTAACCGCGACATCGCAATAATCATCGGCATTCCCCGATCTACCGTAGCCCGGCTAACGCGAACGTTGGGCATGTTGGGTTATCTTCACTATGACGCGCAAAGTGCCCGCTACCGGATGGGCGCCGCCATGCTGACACTGGCTTACCCAGTGCTGGCACAGTTGCCGGTGCGCCAGGTTGCACGGCCCCATATGCAGGAGCTGGCCAACCATGCCACGGGTTCCGTTTCTCTGGCGATGCGTGATGGACTGCAACTGGTGTTGATAGAAAGCTGCGTTGGCCCCAAGGCCGTCACCCGACCCGACATTGGCGCCATCAGGGAAATGGCGGATACGGCGTTAGGCATGGCCTATCTGGCCGGCCAGACTCAGACAGACCGGGATGCCTTACTGGCTGAACTGCTTGTCCTTATCCCCAGGGCACCCGCCAGCGCGCGCCGACTGCGCAAGTCCGCCATCCAGGTCGAACTGCAGCGCCATGCAAGCCACGGTTTTTGCCTGTCTCGCAACGAGCCAGGGGCGACGCTGGCCGTGGGTGTACCCGTGCGGCTGCAGGGGGGCATGACCATGAGCCTGAATTGCGTCGTGGCAACCCATTTGGCAACCGAAAAGCGCATGACGCAAGAATTAGGACCGCGCCTGACACGACTCGCGCGGGATCTGGAACTTTCAATGGGACACAAAACATGATCACAGCAGACGAGCCAGCCGGGCTTGCTGAATTCCGGCAAGAGGTCAGACGCTTTATTGCCGAGAAGCTCCCTTACGTCGTGCGTGAAAAAGTCCGCCGGGGTGTCATCCTGGAGCGCGGAGAGATTGACTTGTGGGAGCAGCAGCTCTCGGAACGAGGCTGGTTTGTTCCGCACTGGCCAGAGCGTTGGGGCGGGCTGGCCATGGCGCCCATGTGGCGCATGGCGCTGGATGAAGAAATGGCTCGCAATGACTGCCCTGAAGCCAATGCCTTCGGCCCCGAAATGGTTGGCCCGATGCTGATGCAATTTGGCGACGATGCACAAAAAGAGTTTTTCCTGCCGCGCATCGTGTCACTGGAGCATCATTGGTGTCAGGGCTATTCTGAACCCAATGCGGGTTCTGACCTGGCATCGCTTCAGACCCGTGCTGTACGTGACGTTGAAGACTACGTCGTCAATGGTTCGAAGATCTGGACTTCCGGTGCCCACTATGCCGACTGGATGTTTGCGCTGGTGCGCACCGGTGCCGACGGCAAGCCGCAGGAAGGCATTTCGTTCCTGTTGATCAACATGCGAAGCCCCGGCATCACGGTCAAGCCCATCATCGGCATCCACGGCTGGCATCTCTTCAACCAGGTGTTTCTTGACGATGTACGCGTGCCCTGCGCCAATTTGGTGGGGCAGGAAAACATGGGCTGGACGATTGCCAAATCCGTGCTGGAACATGAGCGCCTGAAGTTGTCGCGCGTGCCTGAATGCCACCGCCGCCTAGCGCGGGTGAAAGCGCTCGCAGCCAGCCTGAAAGAGCGCGGTCAACCCATTGCACAACGTGAGTGGTTCAAGCTCAAGCTCGCCTCACTGGAGGTGCGGCTGATGGCTCTGGAAGCCAGCGTTCTTCGCTTTAGGCGCCAGGCCCTGGCGGGCGGGCGGCTCGGTGCAGAAACCGGTCGGCTCAAATTGCGCGGGAGCCAGCTCGTGCAGGCGCTTGACAGCCTGACAGTAGACGTGGCCGGCCCCTTGAGTCTGCCCTATGACCACGCGGCGCACCATGAACTGACTGAAGACGCACCGCGCCCCTGGGAGGTAGCCACCACCTCGGCCCGGCGATTCATGAGCCGGGGTTACACCATTGCCGGGGGTTCCAGCGAAATCCAGCATAACCAGCTGGCCAAACAGGTGTTGGGACTATGAACGCCCTGCACGAAGAGCAGCGTCTCTTTCATGAAGCCGTCGACCGCTACCTGGAGCGCAGCGCGGCAACCCAGTCTACGGCGGGCTTTTCGGCCATCAAATGGGCCCGGTTCGCTGAGATGGGCTGGCTGGGTCTGGGTTTACCTGAGGAAATGGGTGGTTTCCTGACTTTGCATGACGCCATGCTGCTGATGGA
>JANPAZ010000296.1:0-4207 GCA_031430225.1 Rhodoferax sp.
AACTCTTGCTGCGCCTTGGGGAGTTTGTCTACCAGGATTGAAATGAAGATGATGTTGTCAATGCCCAGCACCAGCTCAAGTGCGGTCAGGGTGGCAAAGGCAATCCAGGCTTGCGGGTTGGAGAGGAGTTCTAGCATGGGGGCCTTTTTGTGGTGCGTTGGCGTTGCCGAAGGTCGCAAGCTTAAATGAATGGCCCGTTAAGTCCTAGGCATGCATGCATGCTATTGCACCTGGTGGGTGGGGTCTCACTGCGCTTTTGTGGCAAAAAATTACAAAAAAGTAGGCAATGGCCCACGTATCCATTCACTAGTTTGCTATAAAAAAAGAAGCAGTCTTGATGCCCAGGATGGTTAGCAGCAGCGACCCCAGCAGGTGCAGGGCCGCTGTGCCCAGCGCCAGTGCATAGCGCTGTTGCTGCAACATGCCCACCACCTCGGCCGAAAAACTGGAAAACGTGGTGAGCGCGCCCAGAAAGCCGGTGACCAGCGCAAGGCGCCACACTGGGTCCAGGTCTGGCAGGGCTTGAAACACGGCCACACAGATGCCAACCAGGTAGCCACCCATCAGGTTGGCCGCCAGTGTGCCGTAGGGAATACCAGGCCCGGTATTGAGCCACAGGCCCAAACCCCAGCGGGCGAGGGCGCCGATGCTGGCACCGAGGCAGATGGCGACGACGGAAATCATCCGCAGATTATTGACCGTGCAGCCCCGGTGCCCACATTGCCTTCTTATTTGCTCATTTGCTGCGGCAGCCAGGTCACGATGCCAGGGAAGATATAGATGATGGCCACAGCGGCGCACATCAAAAAGAACATGGGCATGGTGACTTTGGCAATCCACGTGAGCTGGCGGCCCGTCATGCCCTGCAGCACAAACAGGTTAAAGCCTACTGGCGGCGTGATCTGCGCCATCTCGACCACCAGCACGATAAAGATGCCAAACCAGATGGGGTCAATGCCGGCGGCATTGATGGTGGGCATGAGCACACCCATGGTCAGCACGACCATGCTGATGCCGTCCAGAAAACAGCCCAGAATAATGAAGAAGATGGACAACGCAAAGATAAGCTGAGCCTTGCTCAAGCCCAGTGAAGCAATCCATTCCGCCAGGTGGCGCGGCAGCCCGATATAGCCCATCGCGAGGGTCAGGAAAGCGGCACCCGCCAGAATCAGCGCAATCATGCAATACAGACGCGTGGCCCCCATGAGCGCATCGCGAAACGTGTGCCAGTTCATGGAGCCTTGCAGCGCAGAGATGACCAGTGAGCCCACCACTCCCACTGCAGCGGCTTCAGTGGCCGTGGCCACCCCCGAGTAGATGGACCCTAGCACCGCAATGATGAGCGACACCACGGGGATCAGGCTGGTGGAGGCCGCCAGCTTTTGCATGAAGGTGAATTTGCCATCAGCGGCGGGCACTTGCGATGGATTTCGCAGTGCCCACACCATGATGTAGCCCGAAAACAGCATGGCCAGCATGATGGCGGGCAACACCCCGGCAATGAACAGTTTGGAGATGGACACCTCGGCTGCCACGCCGTACACGATCATGATGATGGAAGGTGGAATCAGCAGGCCCAGCGTGCTGGCACCGGCCAGCGTGCCAATGACCATGGGCTCGGGGTAGCCCCGCTTGGTCAGCTCGGGCAGGGTCATTTTGCCAATGGTGGCGCAGGTGGCGGCACTCGAGCCTGAGACAGCGGCGAAGATGGTGCAGCCAATGTCGTTGGTGTGCAGCAGGCGGCCCGGCAGGTTTTGCACCCATGGGGCCAGCCCCTTGAACATGTCATTACTCAAGCGGGTTCTGAACAATATCTCGCCCATCCAGACGAACAGGGGCAGGGCCGTGAGCGTCCAGCTGCTGCTGGACCCCCACACGGTAACCGCCATGGCATCGCCCGCCGGGCGCGATGAAAAGAGTGTGACGGCGATCCAGGCCACGCCGGTGAGTGTGAGGCCCACCCACACGCCACTGCCCAGAATAAGCAGCAGGGCAATCAACAGGGCGGCGGTGATGAGGAGGTCATTCATTCAGGTCATTCGGGGAAGTCATTCGTTTCTGAGGGCTTCTTCGCTGCTGCGATCAACGCGCTTGCCAGAGATCTCCAGCACCAGCTCATCGATGAAGGCGATGGCCAGAATCACGGCGCCTGCCGCCATGGCGATTTGCGGAATCCACAGCGGTGTGGCGTCGCTCGACGTTGAGACATCATTGAAGGTTCTGGATTGCCAGGCCAGCCTGCAGCAATACCAGGCAAACATCGCCGACAGCGCAGACGCAAACCCGTAGGCCCAGATCTCCATGCCCTTTTTCCAGCGACCCTTGAGGGCGCTGAGCAGCAAGGTGACACGAATGTGCTCACCGCGTTTGAGCGTGTGAGCCAGCGCCAGAAAACCGCTGCCCGCCATCAGGTAGCCGGCATAGGCGTCGGTGCCCGGCACATGAAAATTGAACTGCCGCCCGGTGATGGACAGCAGCACCATGATGAGCAGTGCCACCATGAAGGTGGCAGCCAATGCCGCAGCACTGTCGTAAAGGGTGTCCAGTGCGTTGCGCATGGCGGCTCCGACTTCAGGGGTTCAGTGGTTACGGCTTGGTGTAGGCATCAATCAGTGCCTTGCCTTCAGGGCCAGCTTTTTCAAGCCATTCCTTGAGCATCACATCGCCGACTTTCTTCATGTCGGCCTTCAATTGTGCCGAGGGTGCGACGATGTTCATGCCATTGGCCTTGAGCTTGTCCAGCGAGTCGGTGTTGGTCTTTTTGGAAGCTGCCAGTCCGCGCAATTCGGCATCGGCAGCGGCTTTCATCAGGGCGGCTTTGGTGGGTGCGTCCAGCGCATCCAGTGCGGCCTTGTTCACGATCACCGCGTTTTTGGGCAGCCAGGCCTGGGTGTCATACCAGTACTTGATGTGCTCATAGGTTTTGGTGTCAAACCCGGTGGAGCCCGACGACATGTAGGACTCGATCACGCCCGTGGCCATGGCCTGTGAGAGTTCAGCGGCCTGCACCGTGACGGGTTGCGCGCCCACCAGTTCGGCAATGCGCGCGGTGGCGGGGCTGTAGGCGCGCCACTTGACGCCTTTCAGGTCGGCACCCGAGTTGATGGGCTTTTTAACGTAAATGCCCTGCGGTGGCCATGGCACCGAGTACAGCAGCGCCATGCCCTGCTCGGCCAGCTTCTTCTCCATGAACGGCTTTTGCACTTTGTAGAGCTTCACCGCTTCGTCGTAGCTATCGGCCAGAAAGGGCAGGCCGTCTGCACCAAAAAGCTGCCATTCGTTCTGAAAATTGGCCAGCAAAATCTCGCCAGCCTGGGCTTGCCCGCCCTGCACGGCACGTTTGATCTCGGGGGCCTTGAACAGTGAGCCATTCGCGTGCACGGTGATCTTGAGTTTGCCTGCTGTGGCTTTGTCGACGTCAGCCGCAAATTCGGTCAGATTGACTGAATGGAAATTGGTGGCCGCATAACCGGCGGGCAGGTCCCATTTGGTTTGGGCTGTAACCGCGCTCGTGGCCAGGCTGAGTGACAGGGCGATCAGGGATGCGGCGGTGGTGGCGGTTAACGTGAACAGGCGACGTTTCATAAAAGCTCCGATTGGGTTTATTGGCGAAGTGGGTAAGTAAATGTACGGCGCAATTTGAGAGGATTGATTGGTGTTTTCCCTAAATGTCAATAAAACGTTGATAAATTGTGACCGTACTACCTACAATTCAGTCGTGCAACAAAGATGCCAACCCGGAGGTTTCTGATGGCCAAAAAACCAGCGAGTTCGACAGGTGGTGCGACAGGTGGTGCGACAGGTGTTGTGCCTGTCCTTAAAGACCCCGCATCGACGCCGCCCATCGTGTCCTCGGCGCACCTCGTGTCGCCCCGCAGCGCCGAGATGAGCGAGTTCGAGTTTGGCCTGATCGTGGCAGGCAACGCGTTTCACCGCTGGGTCGTGCACTGCATGAGTGCAGCGGGCCTGAAAGACCTGATGCCGCTGGACGTGCTGGTGCTGCACCACGTGACGCACCGGGCGCGCAACAAGCGCCTGGCGGACATCTGTTTCATCATGAATGTGGAAGACACCCACCTTATCAATTACTCGCTCAAGAAGCAGCAAAACCTGGGTGTGGTGGGGTCCAGCAAAAGCGGCAAGGACGTGACCTATGCATCGACCGACAGTGGCCGCGACTATGTGGACCGCTACCGGGCCATCCGTG
>JANPAZ010000297.1:0-7498 GCA_031430225.1 Rhodoferax sp.
GGTCAAGCCTGATAGCAGTGTGACGATTCGCCGCATCCGAATTGGAACAACAGAAGGCGACTGGGTCAGCGTACAAGGTGATTTGTCGGCGGGTGAAAAGGTGGTGACCGATGGGGCTGACCGGTTGCGCGAAGGCGCCAAAGTCGAGGTGATCACGCCTGCGGCGAGGCCCTTTGGTCAGGGTGGGCAAGGCGGTGCGGGGGGCGCAGGTTTTGGCCAAGGCCGACCTGGGGGTCAAGCGCCCGGGCAAAGCAATGCTGTCGAGGTGCCCGCTCGCCCAGCCAGCTCTGGCAGGACAGAAAAATCTCCGGGCAACGCCCCGGCCCAAGAGGCAGCTCAACCCCCTGTACCGTCAAGCGGCGCGAAACCCGGCGCACCGGCCGCTGCAGTCGGCGCGCCCGCTGCTGGCGCAAACTGGATCGACAACCTGCCGCCAGAAGCGCAAGACCGCATGCGCAACATCATGAGCCGCCTGCCGCCCGAAGAGGCAGTCAAGGTCAACAAGATGAGTCCTGACGAGAGGCGCGCGTACTTCCAGCAGATGCGTGAGCGACGCCAGCAACAGCAGCAAAACCAGTGAGCGGCACAGACGTTTTTAGCAATAGCCGTCTGAACACCGCATGAACATCTCCCGCATCTTCATTCTGCGTCCAGTGGCGACCTCGCTGCTGATGGTCGCCATCCTCATCGCGGGTGCGCTGGCTTATCGGCTGTTGCCGCTGTCCGCGCTGCCCGAGGTGGACTACCCCACCATCCAGGTCACCACGCTGTACCCCGGTGCCAGCCCCGACGTGATGACCTCGGCCGTCACCGCCCCGATGGAGCG
Source organism: Rhodoferax sp. (assembly GCA_031430225.1). Taxonomy (GTDB): domain Bacteria; phylum Pseudomonadota; class Gammaproteobacteria; order Burkholderiales; family Burkholderiaceae_C; genus JANYCG01. The sequence goes on from JANPAZ010000297.1 coordinate 827, forward strand.
CCAGTTTGGCCAGATGCCGGGGTTGGCCCAGATGTCATCCACCAGCTCGGGCGGCGCATCGGTCATCACGCTGCGCTTCTCGCTGGACGTGACGCTGGACGTGGCAGAACAGCAAGTGCAGGCCGCCATCAACGCGGGCAGCAACCTGCTGCCCACCGACCTGCCCATGCCACCGACCTACAGCAAGGTCAACCCGGCAGACGCGCCTGTGCTAACGCTGGCGATCACCTCGCCCTCTTTGCCGGTGATCCGCATCCATGATCTTGTGGAGAACCGTCTGGCGCCCAAGCTGTCGCAGGTGCCCGGAGTGGGGCTGGTGTCAATCGCCGGGGGCAGACGGCCCGCCGTTCGCATTCAGGCCAACCCGGCTGCACTGGCGGGTGTGGGCCTCTCTCTGGAAGACGTCCGCACCACCATCGCGGCAGCCAACGTCAACCAGGCCAAGGGCAGTTTTGATGGCGCGGCACGTGCGTCCACCATTGACGCGAATGACCAACTCAAGACGGCGGCTGAATATTCGAACCTGATTCTCGCGTTCAAGAATGGTTCACCGGTGCGCCTGAACGATGTCGCCAACATCATCGACGATGCCGAGAACACAAGGCTTGCCGCCTGGGCTAACGCCATGCCGGGTGTCATCTTAAACATCCAGCGTCAGCCCGGTGCCAATGTGATTGAAACCGTGGATCGCATCAAGGCCCTGCTGCCGCAATTGCAGTCCACCCTGCCCGCATCGGTTGATGTGCAGGTGCTGACCGACCGCACGGTGACCATTCGCGCGTCGGTCAAAGATGTGCAGATCGAGCTGATGCTGGCCATTGCGCTGGTGGTAGCCGTTATCTTTGTATTCCTTCGCAGTGCATCCGCCACTTTGATCCCCAGTTTCGCCGTGCCGCTCTCTTTGGTGGGCACCTTTGGCGTGATGTACCTCGCGGGGTTTTCCATCAACAACCTCACCCTGATGGCGCTTACTATTTCGACCGGTTTTGTGGTGGACGACGCGATTGTGATGATAGAGAACATTGCGCGCTATGTGGAACAGGGCGAGTCGCCCATGCAAGCCGCACTCAAGGGCGCCAAGCAGATTGGTTTCACCATTATTTCGCTCACCATTTCACTGATTGCAGTGCTCATTCCGCTGCTGTTCATGGGCGATGTGGTGGGCCGGCTGTTTCACGAATTTGCCATCACACTGGCAGTCGCCATCCTGATTTCAGCGGTGGTTTCGCTCACGCTCACGCCCATGTTGTGCGCTCGTTTGCTCAAACACACGCCTGAGGAAAGCCATGGCAGGCTGTACCAGGCCACGGGCCGGTTCTTTGACACGATGATTCGTCGCTATGGCCTGATGCTCGACTGGGTACTTGACCGGCGCGCAGCCACACTGCTGGTGTTTGGTATCACCATGGCGCTCACCGCCGCACTTTATTTCGTCGTGCCCAAAGGATTTTTCCCGGTGCAGGACACGGGGGTGATTCAGGGCATTACTGAAGCATCGCAGGCCACGTCGTTTGGTGCCATGGGCGAACGACAGCAAGCCATGGTAGATGTGATCCTGAAAGACCCAGCCGTGCAAAGCCTCTCCAGCTTCATCGGTATAGACGGTGCCAACACCACGCTCAATGCGGGGCGAATGCTGATCAACCTCAAACCCAAGGACGGGCGTGACGCGCAATCCAAAAACGTGAGCGACATCATCCGCCGCATCACGGCATCCACCCGCTCAGTGCCGGGGATTGAGCTGTACCTGCAGCCGGTTCAGGATCTCAGCATTGAAGACCGCATTGCCAAAACGCAATACCAGTTTCTGCTGTCCAGCCCCAACATTGATGAGCTCAACCAGTGGGCCATGCAGCTGATGGAGCGCCTGCGCACCTTGCCTCAACTCGCCGACGTGGCCAGTGACTTGCAGGACAAGGGTCTGCAGGCGTATGTAGAGATCGACAGGGGTGCGGCTGGCCGCCTTGGGGTGACCGTGGCCGGTATCGATAACGCGCTGTACAACGCGTTTGGCCAACGGCTGATTTCGACCATCTTCACGCAATCCAACCAGTACCGCGTGGTGCTGGAAGTGGCCCCTGCGTACAAGGTAGGGCCACAAGCCCTGGGCAGCTTGTACGTACCCTCCAGCAACGGAACACAGATTCCTTTGAGCAGCGTGGCACGTGTGGTCGAAAAACCAGCCTCGCTGTCGGTCAACCATGTGGGTCAGTTTCCGGCTGCCACGATCTCGTTCAACACCGCTCCCGGTGTGTCGCTGGGCGAATCGGTGGAAGCGATCAAGGCAGAGGAAGTGGCACTTCAAATGCCCGTGAGCATAGAGACCAGCTTTCAGGGCGCCGCACTGGCGTTTCAGGCATCGCTCTCCAACACGTTGCTGCTCATTCTGGCCGCCATCGTGACCATGTACATCGTTCTGGGCATTCTGTATGAGAGCTATATCCATCCGGTGACGATTCTCTCTACCCTGCCCTCTGCGGCGCTGGGCGCCTTGCTGGCCTTGCTGGTCACCCGGCTGGAACTCGACGTGATTGCCATCATTGGCATTGTTCTTCTGATCGGCATCGTCAAGAAAAATGCGATCATGATGATCGACTTTGCGCTGGATGCCGAGCGCGAGCAAGGCTTGAGTCCTCGTGATGCGATTCACCAGGCGTGTCTGCTGCGGTTCAGGCCCATTTTGATGACAACGCTGGCCGCGTTATTGGGCGCATTGCCGTTGATGCTCGGGTCGGGTGTGGGAAGCGAGTTGCGTCAACCTTTGGGCGTGACGATGGTGGGAGGGCTCATTGTGAGCCAACTGCTCACGCTTTTCACCACGCCGGTGATCTACCTTGGGTTTGCTTCCTTGGCGCAACGTTGGAAAGGGCGCGGCAAGCATCTGGCCGCGGCCGCAGAGCAGAAATGAACTTCTCCGCCCCCTTTATCCACCGCCCTGTGGCCACCACATTGGCGACTCTGGGCATCGCCCTGGCCGGCGTCATCAGCTTTTTCCTGCTGCCGGTCGCGCCTTTGCCACAGGTCGACTTTCCCACCATTTCGGTCACGGCCAGCCTGCCCGGTGCCAGCCCCGACACCATGGCCGCCACGGTTGCCACGCCGCTGGAGCGCGCGCTGGGTACCATCGCCGGGGTGACCGAGATCACCTCTTCGTCTTCTTTGGGCAACACCCGCATCACTTTGCAGTTTGATCTGAACCGTGACATCAACGGTGCGGCGCGGGACGTACAGGCCGCTATCAACGCCTCGCGTGCCCTGCTGCCCTCGGGCATGCCCAGCAACCCAACCTACCGTAAGGTCAACCCCTCCGATGCGCCGGTGATGATTCTGGCGCTGACATCAGACACCCTCACGCGCGGCCAGATGTACGACGCCGCATCAACCGTTCTGGCGCAGCGTCTGGCGCAGGTGACCGGCATTGGGCAAGTGAGCATTGGCGGCGGCGCGCTACCCGCGGTTCGAGTCGAACTTGACCCCAATCGGCTGGCTGCGAATGGCATCGGGCTCGAAGAAGTGCGGTTGGCCATCACCAGCACCAACGCCAACCGGCCCAAGGGGTCAGTCGAAGACGGCAACCGCTCCTGGCAAATTGGTGCCAACGACCAGGCCCGCGTGGCAGCAGACTATGCGCCCGTCATCATTCGCTATCGAAATGGTAGCGCGGTACGCTTGTCCGATGTGGGCGACGTGCTTGATTCAGTACAAGATGTGCGTAACTACGGTGTCGCGAATGGCAAGCCCTCCATCCTGCTCATTCTGAACAAGGCACCCGGTGCCAACATCATTGAATCGGTGGACAAGGTACGCGCCCTGCTGCCCAATCTGCGTGCGTCGATTCCTGCAGCCATTAATTTGGATGTGGTGATGGACCGCACGCCCACCATTCGCGCCTCACTGCGCGAGATGGAGCGGGCGCTGGCCATCTCGGTCGCTCTGGTGATCCTGGTGGTGGTGCTGTTCCTGCGCAATGCTCGCGTGGCCCTCATCCCCAGCGTGGCGGTGCCGGTATCGCTATGTGGCACCTTTGTCGTGATGTACCTGTGCGGCTACAGCCTGGACAACCTCTCGCTGATGGCGCTCACCGTGGCCACCGGCTTTGTGGTGGACGATGCCATTGTGGTGCTGGAGAACATCACGCGGCACATGGAGCGCGGCAAGACGGCCCTGCAGGCATCGCTATTGGGCGCGCGTGAAATCGGGTTCACCGTGGTGTCGATCAGCCTGTCGCTCATCGCCGTGTTCATACCCATTCTGATGATGGGCGGCATCGTGGGGCGGCTCTTTCGTGAATTTGCAGTGGTGCTGTCGGCCGCCATTCTGGTGTCGATGGTGGTGTCGCTCACCACCACACCCATGATGTGTGCGTTGCTGCTGAAGACTCCACCCAAAGACGCCCCGCCCTCACGCCAGGCGCGCTGGTCAAATGCAGTGGGCAAATGGGTCATGCGCGGTTACCGGCGCTCCCTGGCCTGGGCGCTGCGGCACCAGCCCGTCACCCTGCTGATTTTTTTTGCTGTGGTGGGTTTGAATATTTATTTGTACGGTGCCATCGCCAAGGGTTTTTTCCCGCAGCAGGACACTGGGCGTATTGCCGGGTTCATTCAGGCCGATCAGGCCACATCGTTTCAGGCCATGCAGCAACGGCTGGACCGTTTTCTGGCCATTGTGAAAAGCGACCCGGCCATCGAAAACGTCACCGGATTCACGGGCGGTTCGCAGCGCAACAGCGCGCAAATGTTCATGTCGCTCAAGCCCCTGTCCGAACGGGATTCGTCTGCCGACCAGGTCGTGGCACGCCTGCGCACCAAGCTGGCGAAAGAGCCCGGCGCCAATCTGTTCATGATTCCCGTGCAAGACATCCGCATTGGTGGACGGCAGGCCAACGCGCAATACCAGTACACGCTGCAGGCCGACAACCTGGAAGACCTGCGAACCTGGGACCCGCGCATTCGCCGCGCGTTCATGGCCTTGCCCGAGTTGGTGGACGTCAACACCGATCAGCAGGACCGGGGCTTGCAAACTTCCCTGGTCATCGACCGCGATGCAGCAACCCGCATGGGCCTGACCGTGCGCAACATCGACACCACGCTGAACAACGCCTTTGGCCAGCGCCAGGTGGGTGTGATCTATAACCCGCTCAACCAATACAGGGTGGTGATGGAGTTGGCCCCCGAACACCTGCAAAACCCCGAGTCGCTGCGCAACCTGTATTTCATCTCCAGCACCGGCGCGCGCATTCCGCTATCTGCCTTTGCCCGGCTGGAGTTGACAAACACCCCGCTGTCGGTCAACCACCAGAGCGGCACACCGGCGTCCACCATCAGCTTCAACCTGCCCATCGGGGTGTCTTTGTCTGAAGCCACCGCCGCCGTGCAAAACGCCATGGCCGAGCTGGGCGTACCGGTGTCGGTGCGCGGCACGTTTCAGGGCACGGCGCGGGCCTTTGCGCAGTCGCTGGACAGCCAGCCGCTGCTGATTTTGGCAGCGCTGGTCACCATCTACCTGGTGCTGGGCATTTTGTACGAGAGCCTCATCCACCCCATCACGATTCTGAGCACCCTGCCCTCGGCCGGCGTGGGTGCGCTGCTGGCGCTGATGACGTTCAACACCGAGTTTTCCATCATCGCGCTGATTGGTGTGATCCTGCTCATTGGCATTGTCAAGAAGAATGCCATCATGATGATTGACTTTGCCATCGAGCGGCAACGTCTCGGGCACATGTCGGCATCACAAGCCATCTACCGCGCCTGCAAGCTGCGGTTTCGGCCGATTTTGATGACCACGGTGTCAGCCATTTTTGGTGCAATTCCCCTGGCGATTGGCGCGGGCGATGGCGCAGAGCTGCGCCAACCCTTAGGCATTGCCGTGGTGGGCGGTTTGATTCTGAGCCAATTGTTCACGCTGTACACCACGCCGGTGGTGTTTGTGCTGATGGACCGCAAGCGTGCAGCGGTGGCGCGGCGCTTTGCACCGTCTTCGCCAACCGTCTTTCAACCGAGTCACCCATGACGAAAAATATTTTCTCTACCCGATGCGCACGGGCGCTCATGGCGGGGTTGGGGGGTATGGCACTGATCGCCTGCTCTACACCCCCGCCTTACCAGAAGCCTGAGCTGGAGGTGCCTGCAGCTTTCAAGGAATCCAGCCTTTGGAAAACGGCCCGCCCCGATGCCGCCGGCGTGCCTGACGACTGGTGGCTTCTCTTCAATGACCCCGCATTGAACGAGTTGCAAAAGCAGGTCGTGGTGGGCAATGAAACCCTCAAGGCCAGCGCCGCGCAATACCAGGTCGCACGTGCCGCGCTGGGTAGCAGCCGGGCGGCACTCTTGCCCACGTTCGGGGCCAGCGCTGGTGCCTCACGCGGCGCAAGTGCCGGCAATGCTGCGTCCGGCAACCTGCCGGCTACCACGTCCTACTCAGTCGGTGCCAGCGCCAGCTGGGAGCTGGACTTATGGGGGCGGGTTGCGGGGACGATCAGCAATGCGCAAGCCAGGGTACAAGCCAGTGCAGCAGATCTCGCAAGCGTTCGCCTGTCTTTACAGGCTACCCTCACGCAGACCTATTTTTCATTGCGTGCCGCAGAGTCTCAGGTCGCGTTACTGGATCGCTCTGTGAGCGCCTACCAGCGCTCGCTGGATTTGACGCAAAACCGCTATACCGCGGGCATTGCCT
>JANPAZ010000298.1:0-3976 GCA_031430225.1 Rhodoferax sp.
GCCCGCTGCACTCATGCAGTGCACGACCCAGCGGTGAAACGCGTTGCCCGCCACGATCAGGCCAAACTCGAACTCGCTCATCTCGGCGCTGCGGGGCGATACCAGGTGCGCCGAGGACACGATGGGCGGCGTCGATGCGGGGTCTTTAAGAACAGGCACAACACCTGTCGCACCACTTGTCGCACCACCTGTCGAACTAGCTGGTTTTTTGGCCATCAGAAACCTCCGGGTTGGCATCTTTGTTGCATGACTGAATTGTAGGTAGTACGGTCACAATTCATCAACAATTTGTTGACGTTTAGGGAAAACACTGATCTGAAGCCCCGGTTTGCGCCTTACATTCAACCATCACCGCTTTCGCCCTATTCCCCTATTCACCTTATCCACGGAGTTTTTATGAAACGTCGCCTGTTCACATTGACCACCACCGCTGCTGCCATCACTTTGACGCTGGCCAGTGCCGCTGCCTCAGCTCAAACCAAATGGGACCTGCCCGCTGCGTATGCGGCCACCAACTTCCATAGCGAAAACCTGATCCAGTTCGCCAATGACGTGGACAAAGCCACGGCCGGCAAACTCAAAATCACGGTGCACGCCAATGCGTCACTCTTCAAAGCCAATGAAATCAAGCGCGCCGTGCAAGGCGGCCAGGCACCGTTGGGCGAAATTTTGCTGGCGAACTTTGAAAACGAAAACCCGGTGTTCGGCACAGACGGCCTGCCCTTTCTGGCCACGTCCTATGCAGACTCAAAGCGGCTCTATGACGCACAAAAACCGGTTCTCGAAAAATTGCTGGGCAACCAAGGCATGAAGCTTCTCTACGCCGTGGCCTGGCCGCCCCAGGGTATTTACACCAAGAAAGAGATCGCGTCGGTGGCCGACCTGCGTGGCATCAAGTGGCGCGCCTACAGCCCCGCAACGGCCAAAATTGCGGAGCTAATCGGCGCGCAACCCGTGACCATTCAAGCGGCTGAACTCAGCCAGGCCCTGGCCACTGGTGTGGTTGAAAGCTACATGAGTTCGGGTTCAACGGGCTATGACAGCAAAACGTATGAAAGCCTGAAGTACTTCTACGACACCCAGGCCTGGCTACCCAAGAATGCCGTGATCGTCAACAAGAAGTCCTTTGACGCGCTGGACGCCGCCACACAGACCAGCTTGCTCAAAGCTGCTGCTGAAGCCGAAACGCGTGGCTGGAAGGTCAGCGAGGAAAAAAATGAATGGTACAAAAAGGCATTGGCAGAAAAAGGCATGAAGATCATGCAGCCCAGCGCCAAGCTCACGGCCGACATGAAACAAGTGGGCACTATCATGCTGGCAGACTGGCAGAAGAAAGCGGGGCCGGATGGTGATGCCATCGTGACCGCGTTTGCCAAATCCGCCAAACCTGCTGCTGCCAAGAAATAAGTCATGCGCCGTTTTCTTGACCGGCTGTATGTGGTTTCGGGCGCTCTGGGGGCGGTATTCATTGCCTTGATCTGCGCACTGATGATCGCCCAAAGCGTGCTTCGGGAATTCGGCGTACGCACCGGCGCGGTGAACGATGTGGTGGCCTGGTTCTGCGCCGCCGCATCGTTCTTCGCCATGGCCCATGCCTTCAAGCATGGCGACTTTGTACGTGTCACCCTCCTGCTTGAACACCTGTCGGCGGGCAAACGGCGCGCACTGGAAATCGTCAGTCTTTGCGTCGGCACGGTGAGCGTCGCCTATCTGGCCTTCTGGGCCAACAAGTTCACCTACGACAGTTATGTGTTCAACGAGATGGCGCAGGGCCTGCTGCCCATTCCCATCTGGATCCCGCAGGCCAGCTTCGCGCTAGGGTCCATCCTATTACTGGTCGCGGTGATCGATGAACTCATCATCGTGCTGCGCGGCGGCAAGCCAACCTATGTCGCAGCCGTTGAAGAGCGCCATGCCAAAGGTGATTTCTCCTCCGACGTTTAAGTCAAAAGCCTGAAAAAAAGAAAACAAAATGGACATATTGCTTATCGGCGGCTTGCTGCTGTTCATCATGCTGCTGCTGCTGTCGGGCGGGGTCTGGATCGCGATGACGCTGGCCATCTGCGGTTGGGTTGGCCAGGCATTCTTCACCACCACATCACCCGGCAACAACCTGTTTTCAGCGTTTTGGGAAAGCAATGCCAGTTGGGAGCTGGCCGCCCTGCCGCTGTTTATATGGATGGGTGAAATTTTGTTTCGCACCAAACTCAGCGAAGAAATGTTTGACGGCCTTCGCCCCTGGCTCAACAACGTGCCAGGACGCCTCATGCACGTCACCATTTTGGGCTGCGGCATCTTTGGGTCGGTGTCGGGGTCTTCAGCGGCCACCTGCGCCACGATCAGCAAGGTTGCCCTGCCGGAGCTGCTCAAGCGGGGTTACAGTGAAAAAATCGCACTGGGCTCGCTGGCCACGGCGGGCACTCTGGGCATTTTGATTCCGCCGTCCATCACCATGGTGGTGTACGCCGTGGCAGCCGATGCCTCCATCATCCGTATTTTCCTGGCGGGCTTTTTGCCGGGCTTTTTGCTGATGGCACTGTTCTCGGGCTACATCATCTGGTGGAGCCTGCGCCACCCCGAGCAGGTTCCGCCTGCCGACCCGCCCACCACCTTCTTGGAAAAAATCAGGTTGTCTGGGAATTTGATTCCCTGCGGCGTGCTGATTATTTTTGTGTGCTGGGTGCTGATTGCTGGGTATGCCACCGCCACCGAATGCGCCGCCTACGGCGTCTTTGGCTCACTGGGTCTGGCACTGTGGAGTCGCTCGCTCACCTGGGCCAATTTCTGCGAAGGTCTGATGGGCACCACGCGCACCAGTTGCATGATCATGTTCATCCTGGCGGGTGCGTCCTTCCTGACCAAAACCATGGCGTTCACCGGCATTCCGCGGGAACTGGCAGAGGCCGTGAACGCCCTGCACCTGTCGCCCTTTGCGTTGATTGGTGTGCTCACCGTGGTGTACCTGATTCTGGGTACCGCGCTGGATGGCATCAGCATGATTGTGCTCACCAGCGCCGTGGTGCTGCCCATGATTCAAAAAGCCGGCTTTGATCTGATCTGGTTTGGCATCTTCATTGTGCTGCTGGTGGAGATTGCCGAGGTCACGCCGCCTGTGGGCTTTAACCTGTTCGTGTTGCAGAACATGACGGGCAAAGACAGCAACACCATCGCCAAGGCAGCCATCCCCTTCTTTGCCTGCCTGGTCGTCTGTATCGTGCTGATCACGCTTTTCCCACAGATCGTGACGATCTTGCCAGACCTGGTGATGGGCAAGGAAAAGTAAACTCAGTCGATGCTTCCTGTCTTCGCCATCTGCCTGGGCGCCAGCATCGGCGCCCTCGCCCGCTGGGGTTTGGGGCTGTGGCTCAATACCGGCCCCGGCATGCCCTACGGCACACTGGCGGCCAACCTGATTGGCGGCTACCTGGTTGGCATCTGCGTGGCCGTTTTTCAAGCCCTGCCAGACCTGGACCCGGTGTGGCGACTTGCGCTGGTCACCGGCTTTCTGGGCGCCCTCACCACGTTTTCCAGTTTTTCGGCCGAGGTGGTGGGCATGTTGCAGCAACAGCGCTATGCACTGGCGCTGGGCACCGCGGCCCTGCACCTGCTGGGGTCGCTGCTGCTAACAATCCTGGGCATCAAGACTGCTTCCATATTTATAGCAAACTAGTGAATGAATACGTGGGCCATTGCCTACTTTTTTGTAATTTTTTGCCACAAAAGCGCGGTGAGACCCCACCAACCAGGTGCAATAGCATGCATGCATGCCTAGGACTTAACGGGCCATTCATTTAAGCTTGCGACCTTCGGCAACGCCAACGCACCACAACAAGGTCCCCATGCTAGAACTCCTCTCCAACCCGCAAGCCTGGATTGCCTTTGCCACCCTGACCGCACTTGAGCTGGTGCTGGGCATTGACAACATCATCTTCATTTCAATCCTGGTAGACAAACTCCCCAAGGCGCAGCAAGAGTT
>JANPAZ010000299.1:0-2873 GCA_031430225.1 Rhodoferax sp.
TGCGCTGGCGCTGGTGAGTGCCACTTCGGTCCCCATTTTTTCAATGGCATCAGCGCTGCGCCCGATCCGGTCGATGACGGGGCTCATCTGCGCGGTCACCCGGGCGGCGTTGTCAAACGTTTTGGCAGCGCTGGCCATACCCGCATCCAGCGTGTCTTTGCGAGCAGCAAACGTATGGGCGACGATGGCAATGTCTGCCAGCGCATTCTTGAAGGCAGTGCGATTCTCGTCGTTGAGAATGGCGTTGATGCTGCTTGAGGTGCTGTCGAGCTTCTCCAGCACGCTGGTAAGTATGTTCTCCAGCCGTGCGCTCAGTGACGGTTTGGTGCGAATCACCGGATACTTGTAGCCCGTAGTCGCGGTGAGTAGCGGGGCGTCAATGGCACCGCCACTGAGTTCTACATAGGCAATGCCGGTCAGGCCCTGCGTTTTCAGGATGGCCACCGTGTCGACCTTGATGGGCGTGCCGCGCTCAATGGCGAACAGCAGGTTCACGCGCTGCGGGTTGGTGGCGTCCAGCTCGATATCACGCACCTTGCCCACGTCAACACCGTTGTATTTGACGGGTGCGTTGAGGTTCAGGCCCGCCACCGACTCGTCTTCCAACGCGAGGTAAAGGTCGTACTTTTTTTGCAGTGCACCGCCCGAGGCGAGCCACAAAACGACCGCAATCACGACGGCGCCCAGCGTCAGAACAAACGCCCCAACCAGCGTGTAGTTCACTTTGTTTTCGATGATGCTTCTCCTGTTTGGCGGCTGGCTAAAGGTGCGGCCTGCTGTTGCGCAGTCCTGGCGCGGGGCCCCTCGAAGAACTGGCGAATGGCGGGTGCCTGCATCTTTGACAAAGCCTGCATCGAGCCCACGCCCTGCACCGTGCCGTCGCCAAGCACCGCAACCCGGTCGGCCACTTGCCAGAGTAAATCGAGGTCATGGGTGATCATCACAATGGTCAGGCCAAAGGTGTCTCGTAACTTGAGCACCAGCTCGTCGACGCCACCGGCACTGTTGGGGTCCAGACCGGCCGTGGGTTCGTCCAGGAACAGCAGTTCGGGGTCGAGCGACAGCGCGCGGGCCAGCGACGCCCGTTTCATCATGCCGCCGCTGAGCTCAGCCGGGTATTGCGCGCCCACTTCTGGCTTGAGACCGGTCATGGACAGCTTCCATGCCGCTATGTCATCGATGAGTGCATCGTCCAGATCCGTGTGCTCGCGCAAGGGCAGCCCGATGTTTTCGATGATGGTCAGCGCGCCAAACAGGCCACCATGCTGAAACATCACACCCCAGCGCTGGCGCAAGGTCTGGGCGTCTTCTTCCTCGATGGTGAGCAGGTCTTGACCCAGCACCTGAATGGCACCTGCGCTGGGCCGGTGCAGCAGAATCATTTCCCGCAGCAAGGTTGATTTGCCGGAACCGCTGCCGCCAATCAGCGCGAAGATCTCGCCACGCCGCACCGACAGGTCAACGCTTTTGTGCACGACATGGTCGCCGAAGCGGGTCTCAACCCCGCGCAGGTCTATTACGACGTCTGCCGTCTTTGTGGGAGCTTCTTCAATTGCCGTCATGTCAAAGGTCCAGCGCGCTGAAAGCCACGGAAAAAAGGGCGTCGGCAACGATCACCAGAAAAATGGATTGCACCACGCTGCGAGTGGTCTGTCGGCCTACGGCGTCTGCACCGCCTTTTGTACGAAACCCCTGAAAGCAACCCACCACGGCAATGATGGCGGCGAATACGGGTGCCTTGCAGATGCCAATCAGGTACGCCGTGGGGCTGACAGCTTTGACAAAGCGGTCCAGAAACTCATTGAAGCTCACCTCCAGCTGGGTGCTCGCCATGATCATCCCGCCCGCCACCCCGAGCAAGTCGGCAAACGCGGTCAGCAAGGGCATGGCAATCATGAGCGCGATGATTTTGGGGACCACCAGCAAATCCAGTGGCGCAATGCCGATGGTGCGCATGGCGTCAATCTCTTCGGTCACGGCCATGGTGCCAATCTGGGCCGCATAGGCAGAGCCGGAACGCCCGGCAATGATGATGGCCGTGATCAGCGGCGCGAACTCGCGCAGCATGGAAAGACCCACCAGATCAGCCACAAAAATATTGGCACCATATTGCCTGAGTTGCGCTGCACCCTGATACGCCACCACGATACCAAGAAGGAAAGACAGCAGGCCGACGATGGGCAGGGCGTCAAAGCCGGCACTGCGGATGTTGAACAGAATGGGACGCCAGCGCATGCGCGCCGGGTGGGCTATGCAGGCAACCAGGGCGATAGCGCTCTCGCCAATGAAGGCAAGCAAGGCGACTCCTTGCTCAACCGCATCTGCGACCGTTTTGCCGGTGAGGTACACGATCCCGGTGGGGGCTTTGGCAACCGGTGCGGGCAGCTTCGCCTGTTCTTCGGCGTGTTGGGCCACCACATCCAGGAGCTTGGCTAAATCGGGTCGCAGTCCTTGCAGGTCAACCGGGTTGCCTTCACCCTCAAGCCGTTTGAACAACCGGTGCAACACCCACGCACCCGCTGTGTCCAGCGCTTCAATGCCGTTCGCATTGGCAATGACGGGTTTCGAGTTTTTTGCTGATGGAGCCTTGAGTTGAATCGCATCCAGTTGAGGCTGGACCGCGCTGATGGCGCGCGCCGTCCACGAGCCGGACAACGCCAGCTCCCCAGCTTGTGACTGGGCAATGGTGGCGCGTGTTGAAGTTTGGGTGGGCATGAACACTTCGACAGTAGACGAAGTGTTTCAAACCGTATGTGCGCAAACGCACACACGCACACACAAGACACTGACCGGCCCAAGCGCCCTCAGGGTTGAGTTGACGAAGTATTCAGTGTCAAATCGGGGTCAGGCCCACGTAGAAATTGAGTAGTTAG
>JANPAZ010000300.1:0-3564 GCA_031430225.1 Rhodoferax sp.
GTGGCACGTTCGGCTACGCTGTGCTGATCGTGTTCCGGGTCATCGGCAAGGTCTGAAAATATCATGGTGGGCAGGCCGTCAGCCGCGCCGTGGCACACCGCACACGAGGTCACCGGGGTCGTTGGCCGAAATGGCGCGGTCGTTTTTGGCATGGGCCACGTCCATATCACGCGGCAGCGCAACGCCATTTTTGACCGCCAAGATCTCGGCCATCACACTGACTGCAATCTCGGGCGGGGTCTTGCTGCCAATGTAGATGCCGATGGGGCCCCGCAACGGTGCCAGGGAGCTTGTCGTCTGCTCGAAGTGTTCAATCATGCGCTGCTTGCGCGCCTCATTGTTGCGACGGCTGCCGATGGCGCCCACGTAAAACGCGTCGGTTTTGAGGGCTTCCAGCAGGGCCAGGTCATCCAGCTTGGGATCATGGGTGAGCGCCACCACGCACGAGCGTCTGTCTGGCTTGAAGGTGGTCACCACGTCATCAGGCATGTCGCTCACCACCTGCACGCCCGCAACGGACCAAGCGCCCCGGTATTCTTCACGCGGGTCACACACCGTGACTGCAAAACCGCTGAACAGGGCCATGGTGGCAAGGTACTCTGTCAACTGGCCTGCACCGATCAGCAGCATGCGGTATTCAGGGCCGAAGGTGTTGACGATTTCCGTGCTGGTCAGGCTCAGGGCGTCGGGGGCGGCGCTGGGTTTGAGCGTGACAACCCCATCGCTCAGGCGCACGGTGCGCTGCACCAGTTGCCCGCGCTCCAGATCTGCAACCAGGCTTGCCAGGCTCGCGGCATCCGGGTCATATTCGAGCAACAACTCCAGCGTGCCGCCACACGGCAAGCCGAAACGGTGCGCTTCATCAGCCGTGATGCCGTACTTGACGAAACCGGGTGCGCCTGAGGGCATTAGATGCTGCTCTGCACTGCCCTGCGCATAGGCCTGGGTGTGCCGGTAAATCAGGTCGTCTTCAATGCAACCGCCAGAGACCGAACCCACCACCGAGCCGTCTTCGCACAACGCCATGATGGAGCCCACGGGGCGGGGCGATGAGCCCCAGGTGCGCACAACCGTCGCCAGCAGCGCGCGTTTTCCCTGCGAGCGCCAATTGCGCAGGGTACGCAAGACCATTACATCGAGATTTTCCATGGCAACTCCTGAAACCTTGTTTTCGTCGCTGATGTCATTGAACTCTGAAGAACGCCTAGCCGTAGGATTTCATGATCCACACGCCAACGGCCAGCGCCACGGCACCTGCCACCCATACCCACACCGGAATATTTGAGTCTTTTGGGCCGTCTGCCCTCGTATCTTCTGCAGAGTTAGCTACAGCTTTGATAGCATAGGCTTCAGGATGCGCCGCCTGCATGGCTTCGTCAAAGCGTTTGAAAAAGTCTTCGGCCATGGATTTGGCCGCACCGTCGATCAGGCGCTGACCCAATTGCGCGACCTTGCCGCCTACCGAGGCATGTACCGTGTAATTGAGCTCGCAGCCCGCGTCATTGGCCACCAGAGTAACGGCCGAGTTTCCCTTGCCAAAACCAGCTGCGCCGCCCTGGCCTTCAAAGTTGATGGTGTAGGACATGGGCGGCACGATGTCGAGCAGCGTGATCTTGCCCGCAAATTTGGCCGACACCGGTCCGATCTTGAGCGCCATGCCGATGGCGTACTGGTTCTCGCCGGTGGACTCGACCTTGTCGCAACCGGGAATGCAGGCCTTGAGCACGGCGGGGTCGTTCAGTGCGTCCCAAGCCTGTTGTTGGGTGATTGCCAGTTGGCGGCTGCCTTGCATGTCCATTTGTATGTCCTTTTGGAGTCGTTTTAAGTGTCAAACCTGCGGTGCGTTTTGCGTCACCTCAAGTTTTCATGAGTGCGGCCAGACTGGTGGCCAGATCTTCGAGCTTGCTCACATTGTGAACCGCCAGCATGCCGTGCGCATGGCGGTGTAAAACGGCGGCTCCTCGGGCCAGCGGCGCATAGCCGTCAAAGCGCAACAATGGGTTGAGCCACAGCAAGCGGCGACTGCGCCGTCGCAGCCACCCCAGTTCTTTGGCCAACTCTGACGGCTCGCCCGTGTCCAGCCCATCGGTAATCACCAGCACCAGGGTGCGTCGGCCAACCAGACAGCGAGCGTGTTGATGGCGCAGCATGGCCAGCGATTCGCCCAGCTGGGTGCCGCCGGCAAAGTCGTCGATGAGTTCGCTGGCATGGGCCAGCATGTCGTCGGTATCAGCCAGACGAAACGCGGGCGTCAAATCAGTCAGGTGGGTGCCAAAGGCAAACACGTTGCGCTGGCCAAACCCACGCTCCTTGCGGCGTGTCGCCGCGTGTAAGAAGGCCAGCAACAGGCGTGCATAGCGCTCCATCGATCCCGAGACATCCACGAGCACCAGCAACGGCAGCGGCTGTTCACGCCGCTGGCGGCGCGGCAGGCGCATCATCTCGCCACCGGTTTGTGCGGCCTGGTGCATCACACCGGGCCAGTGAATGCGTGCACCGGATGTGGATGGCCGTGTACGACGCGACGCAAAGGTCGGAATGGGCAACCGTACATCGCGTGCCAGTCGCTCCACCAGGTGGTATTCGGTAGCTGACAGCGCATTGAAGTCGGCATGCTTGAGCCGGTCCAGGTCGCTGGCGGTCATGGCCGCGTCAAACTCCACCTTCTGGTCTTCCTGTTTGGGTTTGGCTTGCTGACCGAAGGCCTTGGGGGGCGACAAAGCCTCGCGCACACGAGGGCGGCGTTTGCTGGGCTCGGCCTCGCCTTCTGCACTGGGCAGCAACTGAGAAAGAAGCTTTTGTGCGATTTCCGGGTTGCGGAAATAGGCGTCGAACAGCTCACGAAACACCATGCGATCCTGCTCGCGGCTGACCATCACGGCCTCCAGTGCGGCACTCACGTCAGCCTTGGCACCCAGGCCCACCGCCAGCGCGGCGTCAGTGGCCAGCGCAATGCGGGAGCTGTCCACCCGCACACCGGCCCGGCGCAAGGTGCGGCCAAAACCGGCGAGGTTATCGGCCAGCTTGCCTGTGCGGGAGTCACCTAGTTGCATGTGAGCCTCCGGCTATATCCATCTTGGGAACACAGCGCAAATCAACATGGCAAGCCGTGCACAGCCCGTCATTGCGACCGAAGCGCGGCAATCCATGACTTTGGCACTCCAACCTGGATCGCCACGGCCGGTGGCCTCGCGATGACGGGCATGCAAAGTGCAATCAGGCTGACTCATCTTCTGGCTTCAACAAAGCCGTTGCCATGTCTGCAGTGAGTGCGGCCACGTCTTCACGCTGCTTGAACAAAATGCCGGCCGTGTCGGACACGAGCTCCGGGTCAATCTCCAGCGTGTCCAAAGCAACCAGCGCCTTGGCCCATTCGACACTTTCAGCAATGCCAGGGGCGCGCTGAAAGGCATTGGCAAAGGGCGCACTGCGCAGACGGCCCACAAACTCGGCCACCTGGGCTGACAGGGCTGCAGACGCTCCGGGCACCTGCGCGCGGATGATCGCCAGCTCGCGCTCGCGGTCCGGGTAGTCCAGCCAGTGGTAAAGGCAGCGGCGTTTGAC
>JANPAZ010000301.1:0-25294 GCA_031430225.1 Rhodoferax sp.
GATGTCCATGACGCTGCCTTCACGCAAAATGATGCGTTGAATCGCGTCGGTGATCGGCATCACCTGATAAATGCCAACGCGGCCCTTGTAGCCGTTGTTGCACATGGAGCAGCCAACAGGCCGGTAGCTGACCCAATTGCCGTCAACATCGGGGGCTGACATCCCGGCATCCAAAAAGGCGTCCTTTGGAATATCAGCCGTCGCCTTGCAGTTGGTGCAAAGCCGGCGAGCCAGCCGCTGCGCCGTAATCAGGATCACACTTGAAGCGATGTTGAATGGTGCAATTCCCATGTTTCGCATGCGGGTCAGTGTGGACGGGGCATCATTGGTGTGCAATGTTGACAGTACCAGATGTCCTGTTTGCGCTGCTTTGATCGAAATGTCGGCGGTTTCAACGTCACGGATTTCTCCCACCATGATGATGTCTGGATCCTGCCGCAGGAACGATTTCAGCGCCGCTGCGAAGGTTAAGCCAGCCTTCTCGTTAACGTTGACCTGGTTAACGCCCGGCAAGTTGATCTCAGAGGGGTCTTCGGCAGTTGCAATGTTGACACCGGGTTTATTCAGCATGTTCAGACAGGTATACAACGAAACGGTTTTTCCGGACCCGGTTGGCCCAGTCACCAAAACCATACCGTGCGGCCTGCCGATAGCCTTGATCAACCGCTCTTTTTCTTCAGGCTCATACCCCAGCGCGTCAATGCCTAGCCGGGCGCTGCTGGGATCAAGGATACGAATCACAATCTTCTCGCCAAATAACGTTGGCAACGTACTCACCCTAAAGTCGATCACCTTGTTGGGACCAATCTTCAGTTTCATTTTCCCGTCTTGCGGTACCCGCTTTTCGGAAATATCCATGCGGGATATGACCTTGATGCGCGATGCCAGTTTGTCCTTGATCGCCACCGGCGGTGACGCTATCTCGCGCAACTCGCCGTCAATTCGGAAGCGGACCCGGTAGCTGTGTTCGTAGGGTTCAAAGTGCAGGTCTGATGCGCGCATGCTGAACGCGTCAAGCAGCATCTTGTGAAGAAATTTGACAACAGGCGCATCTTCGACTTCCGACGCAGAAGTCGGATCGTTGTCAGTCAGCGCTTCGGCGGCTGCCTCGTCAAATTCAAACTCGCTGCCGATGATGTCTTCCATCGTCTCCGTCGCGGTCGCGGCATTGGAATCAACAAGCTTGAGCAGCTTGTCATATTCTGCAATGACCCAATCCACGCCCAATTGGGTAGAGAACTTGATTTTTTCGGCAGCTTCCTGATCGGAGGGGTCGGCGGTTGCAACGATCAACCGGTTAGCGCGTTTGCTCAGGACAACGATGCGATACGCGATGCAGATCTTGCTATCTAAAAGCCCTTTGGGCAGCCTTTGGGCATCAATGGCATCCAGATCCACGAGAGGTGCAGCAAAAGCTGATGACATCGTGTGTGCGAGGTCGGACGGGGATACGGCGCCGGAACCCGTGAGTTCGGCAATGAAACTCGTTCGGCTGGTTGATGCTTTGCGGTAAATGTCTTCGGCAGATTTCTGGCCCAGTTTGCCGGCGAGAATCAACGCGCGACCGAGTCCCGGCAGGGCGATGGAGGAAGATTCACGAGGAGCTGTATCGACTGCGGCCATGATCCGAAAATGTACTACGTCGCAGGCGATTCACCAAATCAAGGTGACAATATTTACCGTAATTTGGAATAAGCGCTGGGTCTGCCGCGGGCGAGGCGCGAAAAAAAGCAGGTATCAGTCGGGTCAGAAGGTTCGAACCTCCAGCCTCTACGCCCAGAACGTAGCGCTCTACCAGGCTGAGCCACACCCCGACAGACAGGGAGGATTTGAAGTAGATCGTCAGTGATCTCGCTCAAGCAGTTGGGCAGCCAAGTGTATCAAACACGCCGAATGAGGGTTGACGGGAAGTCGCCCCGCTGCCGCCATGGCACGCCGGGCTTCTTGCGCCGCCGCATCCCGCGAAGCGTCCAGCGCGCCAGTAGTTTTCACAATGTCAATGACTCTGTCCAACAGTGAAATATCGCCGGATTCAATAGCAGTTGCAATCAAGGCTCGCTGACTTGCCGAGCCGCGCTGCATGGCCGAGATCAAGGGCAGCGTGGCTTTGCCTTCACGCAGGTCGTCACCCAGGTTTTTGCCCATGATGGCTGCCTGGCCCGCGTAGTCCAGAACATCATCAATGACTTGGAAGGCCGTACCGAGCGCCTGCCCATAGTCTGCACAGGCTGTTTCCAATTCGGCGTTGCCCCCCGCCAAAATTGCCCCAACTCGGGCACTTGCTTCAAACAATTTGGCGGTTTTGGAGCGGATAACCTGCAAATAGCTGGCTTCATCCAGACCTGCGTTGTGCATATTCATCAACTGCATGACCTCGCCTTCAGCGATCACGTTGGTGGCGTCCGCCAGCACCTGCATGATGCGCATGTCGCCAGCATCCACCATCATTTGAAACGCGCGGGAGTAGAGAAAATCGCCAACTAAAACACTGGCCGGATTGCCAAAAGCCTCGTTCGCGGTTGCATTGCCGCGGCGCATTACCGATTCATCGACGACGTCATCGTGTAACAGTGTTGCAGTGTGTATGAATTCCACCACGGCAGCCAAATTGAAGCGCTGGGATGCAAAGCACTGTAAAGCGCCACTGGTGAGGAGCAAAAGTGCCGGCCGAAGACGCTTCCCTCCGGCGGCAATGATGTAACGCGACACTTCACCCACCAACGGCACGCCCGAAGCCAGACGCTGGGCAATGACGAGGTCAACCTCCCGCATATCGTCGGCGATGACCAGCAGCGGTTTGGCGGAGGGGCCTGGAGAATTAATTTGCAAAGCGGAGTGCCGAAAACGGGATTCAACCCGATTATAGAAAGCAGCGGAACCTATAGGCGCGCATTCAACGCCTTAACCCGGGTTCGGTCCAATAATGCTATACTCTTGGGCTCTGTGAAAATCCGTTCCCGGAGCCTAAACAAATAGAGGTCAACATGTACGCGGTCATAAAAACCGGCGGCAAGCAATATCGGGTTGCAGCCGGCGAAAAAATTAAAGTAGAACAGATTGCTGCGGACGTAGGCCAGGAAATTGTGTTTGATCAGGTGCTTGCCGTCGGTAACGGCGCAGACATCAAGATCGGCACACCCCTGGTGTCCGGCGCAACAGTCAGTGTCACAGTGGTGGCACATGGCAAGCACGATAAGGTCGGCATTTTCAAAATGCGCCGTCGCAAGCATTATCAAAAACGTCAAGGCCACCGCCAGCAGTTCACTGAGCTGTTGATTGGTGCCATTGCTTCATAAGGAGCGTCAGTCATGGCACAGAAAAAAGGCGGCGGCTCAACGCGAAATGGACGTGACTCCAAGCCAAAAATGCTGGGTGTTAAGGCGTTTGGGGGCGAGCTGATCAGCGCGGGCGCCATTATCGTGCGTCAACGCGGCACCAAGTTTCACCCGGGTAACAATGTTGGCATTGGCAAGGATCACACCTTGTTTGCACTGGCCGACGGACATGTTTCGTTCGCCATCAAAGGCGCATTGAACAAACACACAGTGAGCGTGACTTCGGCTTAAACTGCCAGAGCGCTGACTGACAAACCCTGCGCGCTGCGCGGGGTTTTTCGTTTTTAGGTCTGAAATTTATGAAATTTGTTGACGAAGCCTTTATTGACATCTCGGCTGGAGATGGCGGGGCGGGCTGCGTCTCGTTCCGGCACGAAAAGTACAAGGAATTTGGAGGGCCTAACGGCGGTGATGGCGGTCGTGGCGGCCACGTTTTTGCTGTGGCTGATCCGAATCTGAACACGCTGGTGGATTTTCGCTTCTCGCGTCGCCATGATGCCAAGCGCGGAGAGCACGGTATGGGCTCAGACATGTTTGGTGCGGCGGGCGACGACATCACCCTGAAAATGCCAGTGGGCACGATCATCACCGACGCAGAAACCGGTGAGGTACTCTTTGAACTGTTGAACCCCGGCGAGGTAATCACCATAGCCAAAGGCGGCGACGGTGGCTTTGGCAATCTGCGTTTCAAGAGTGCCATCAATCGCGCACCGCGTCAGAAAACGCCCGGTTGGCCTGGTGAGAAGAAAAGTCTGAAGCTTGAGCTCAAAGTGCTGGCTGACGTTGGTTTGTTGGGCATGCCCAACGCGGGCAAGTCTACCCTGATCACGGCTATTTCCAACGCGCGTCCGCGCATTGCCGACTACCCATTCACGACGCTTCACCCCAACCTGGGTGTGGTGCGCGTTGGGCCCGAACAGAGTTTTGTCGTTGCTGATCTTCCGGGTCTGATCGAAGGCGCGTCAGAGGGGGCTGGGTTGGGGCATTTGTTCCTGCGCCACCTGCAGCGAACCCGGCTGCTGCTGCACATTGTCGACATGGCGCCGTTTGACGATAGCGTTGACCCGGTGGCTCAAGCGAAGGCCATTGCCAACGAATTGAAGAAATACGATGCAGCCCTGTATGCCAAACCCCGCTGGCTGGTGCTCAACAAACTGGATATGGTCCCGACAGACGAGCGTGCGGCGCTGGTCAAGGATTTCGTGAAGCGTCTCAAGTTCAAGGGCCCGGTATTCGAGATTTCTGCCCTTACCCGCGAGGGGTGCGAGTCGCTCATCAAGACTATTTACAAGCACGTCAAGGCACAGCAGGTGGCGGAACAGGCACCGGTCGAAGTTGATCCCCGCTTTGCCGTTGATCCGGTGCCTGATTCTCAAGCCTGATTTTTTTAGTACCATTTGCTACTAAAAACATAGCTATCTTCGCCCGTATCACAAGGGCTAAAGACCAAAATGACCAATAATACGGTGTCAAATGTGCTGCGCGATGCCAAACGCATCGTTGTCAAAGTCGGCTCCAGTCTGGTGACCAACGAGGGGCGGGGTCTCGATGAAGCTGCCATTGGTGAATGGTGTCGCCAAATCTCGGTGCTGATCAGCGGCGACGGTGGTGCACGCATCGGCGGCGACTCGGGCAGCGTGGGTCGTGAAGTCATCATGGTGTCCAGTGGAGCAATCGCAGAGGGCATGAAACGATTGGGTTGGGCGATCCGGCCCCATGCCATTCATGAATTGCAGGCCGCAGCAGCAGTGGGCCAGATGGGCTTGGCCCAGATGTACGAAACCAAGCTTCGCGAGCATGGTCTGGGCAGCGCCCAGGTGCTGCTGACGCATGCTGATCTGGCTGACCGAGAGCGCTACCTGAATGCCCGCTCCACTCTGCTGACTTTGCTGAAATTGGGCGTGGTGCCGGTCATCAACGAGAACGACACCGTCGTCAACGATGAGATCAAGTTTGGTGACAATGACACCCTGGGTGCGCTGGTTGCGAATTTGGTCGACGCCGATGTTCTGGTGATCCTGACCGATCAAAAGGGCTTGTACACGGCAGACCCACGCAAGGACCCCAAAGCCCAGTTCGTGCACGAAGCTAAGGCAGGTGATCCGGCGCTGGAGGCGATGGCGGGGGGAGTTGGCTCCAGCATTGGGCGTGGCGGCATGATCACTAAAATTCTGGCGGCCAAGCGCGCTGCCGGATCTGGGGCATCAACAGTCATTGCTTGGGGTCGTGAGCCCGATGCCCTCGTGCGTCTGGTCCGGGGATGCCCCATTGGCACCTTGCTGGTGGCGCAAACCCAAAAAACGCAAGCCCGCAAGCAATGGATTGCCGATCATTTGCAACTGCGCGGCGCGGTCACCGTGGATGCGGGAGCGGCGGCCAAATTGCGGGATTCAGGGAAGAGCCTTTTGCCGATCGGCATGACTGCGGTCGAAGGCGAGTTTTCGCGCGGAGACGTGATTGCAGTGCGTGACGAGCTGGGTTCAGAGATAGCGCGCGGCCTGGCCAACTACGCCAGCGCCGAAGCACGCATGATCTGCAAAAAACCGTCTAGTGAGATTGAGGCTCTGCTGGGTTACGCTGCAGAACCCGAAATGCTGCACCGGGACAATCTGGTACTTACCAAATAGATTGCGCCAGTTGCGCGCAGGCGTTCAATTGCCCGAGGTGAGGACTCTGTTTGTGAGGCCACGCACCACATCGGCGGCCGAACTCGCAGTGGCTGCGCGTCCGTCACATGCGCCCTGGATCGCCAACGCCAGAGCATGCGGCGATGTGTTGTTGCCGTCCAAAGCGCGCCACTGGGGGTTTTTGACGCTGTTCCATTGGGCAGACGACCCCAGTCGGGCGTAAGTCTTGAACTCGCGACTCGTGCAGCGAATACCTTCGTACATTGCATTGACCGATCCGCTGGAGTTGGTTGTCACCATCACATAACGCACGACGCGATCACTGGCCACGGTGATCGTGGAAGGATCAACACCAAATTTCAAGGACACATAGGATGGCATCTCAAGCGGGATGAGTTTGTCCTTGTTGAAGGCGGGCGGTGCAGGAACATCAACTTCTTTCCAGTCGGGATCAATTTCGACGAGCGCTGCAAACGCGCCAGATGCCATAACCAACAGGTTGAGACACAGCAGTTTAGGGATTGACATGGTTTTTCTCGGAGGGGATGGTATTTCCATTTGTCTGCGGGTCGGGCTCGAACGTGGCACCCGGTGGCAGCTCAAAGCCGGCCCCCAGCGAGATGTCATGCCCGCTTTCATGGTCGTGCTCCCGCAAACGCGCTCCCTGACGCAGGTAGCGCGTGCGCACTTCATTGCGTGGCAGATAGCGGGCGAGTTCGGTGAGGGCGAGTTCATACACGCCGCGCTTGAACTCGACCACTGCATCCAGCGGCACCCAGTAATCATTCCAGCGCCAGGCATCAAACTCAGGGTGATCGGTGGCGCGCAGGTTCAAATCCCAGTCGTGGCCGGTCAATTGCAGCAGATACCAGATTTGCTTCTGGCCTTTGTAATGGCCGCGGGCATCGCGGCGGATGTACCTGTCTGGCACCTCGTAGCGCAACCAGTCTCTGGTGCGGGCCACAATGCAAACGTGCTCCGGCTGGAGCCCCACTTCCTCGTGAAGTTCACGGAACATGGCCTGTTCGGGGGTTTCCCCCCGGTCAATGCCACCCTGCGGAAACTGCCAAGAGTGGGTACGTATGCGCTTGCCCCAGAACACCTGATTTTTCTGGTTGAGCAGGACGATGCCGACGTTGGGCCGAAAGCCGTCCCGGTCAAGCATAATCAAACCCCAATTTTTAAATTGAGACCATTATGCACAGTGTTTGCTGTGCATCAAGGGGAACGGCCCCGGTCTTGCCCTCACACTCCCCGTATCGCCCTAGAAAAGAGCCCATGAAAGCTTCGCAATTTTTTATTTCAACCCTGAAGGAAGCACCCTCCGATGCTGAAGTGGTCAGCCACAGGCTAATGATGCGCGCTGGCCTGATCAAAAAGCTCGGCGCTGGCATTTACACCTATATGCCTATGGGCCTGCGGGTGATTCGCAAAGTGGAGGCCATCGTGCGCGAGGAAATGAACCGTGCTGGTGCCGTTGAGCTGTCAATGCCCGTGATTCAGCCTGCCGAGCTGTGGCAAGAAACAGGTCGTTTCAACAAGATGGGCCCCGAGCTGCTGCGCATCAAGGATCGGCATGAGCGCGACTACGTGGTGCAACCCACTAGCGAAGAGGTGGTGACCGACATTGCCCGCCAGGAAATCAAGAGCTATAAGCAGTTGCCCAAGAATTTTTACCAGATTCAAACCAAATTCCGCGATGAGCGCCGCCCCCGTTTTGGCCTGATGCGTGGACGCGAGTTCACCATGAAAGACGCTTACAGTTTTGATCGCGACCCCGATGCGGCCAAGGCCAGCTACCAGGTCATGGCCACAGCCTACCGCCGAATCTTCGACCGCTTTGGCTTGACCTACCGTGCCGTGGCCGCCGACAGTGGCGCGATTGGCGGCGACCTGAGCGAAGAGTTTCAGGTCATTGCCGCCACAGGTGAAGATGCCATTGTTTATTGTCCCACCAGCGATTACGCAGCCAACATGGAGAAGGCCGAGTCGCTGGCGCCGCAGACTTCCCGTGGTGCCCCAACTCAGGCCATGAAGAAAACGGCAACGCCCGGCAAGAGTACTTGCGACGACGTGGCCACCTTGCTGAATGTGCCGTTGCAGACCACCGTGAAGTCGCTGGTCCTGGCAACCGACCAGAAGAACGCGGCAGGCGAAGTGATTAAAACGACCATCTGGTTGCTGCTGCTGCGCGGTGACCATGACATGAATGAAGTCAAGGTGGGCAAGCTGGCTGGTCTGGCGGATTTCCGGTTTGCATCGGTATCGGAAATTGAAGATCATTTCGGTTGCAAGCCCGGCTACCTTGGCCCTGTCAGTTTGCGCAAACCGCTGAATATCGTGGCTGACCGTGAAGTGAGCGTCATGGCAAACTGGATTTGTGGCGCGAACGAACCCGACTTTCACATCACCGGCGTGAACTGGGTTCGCGACCTGCCAGAACCCACACTGGTGGCAGATATCCGCAACGTCGTTGCCGGCGATTCCTCCCCCGATGGCAAAGGCGTGTTGGCCATCGAACGCGGCATCGAAGTGGGGCATGTGTTCTACCTTGGCACCAAATACAGCCAGGCGATGAATGCCACCTTTCTGGGTGAAAACGGCAAGCCCCAGTTCATGGAAATGGGCTGCTACGGCATTGGCATTACCCGCTTGCCAGCGGCTGCCATCGAGCAAAACCACGACGACAAAGGCATCATCTGGCCCGATGCACTCGCCCCCTTCACAGTGGTGCTGTGCCCCATCAGCCCAGACCGTTTCCCCGAGGTTCAGGCGGCGGCGGACAAGCTCTACAACGAGTTGCTGGCCGCGGGTGTTGATGTGCTGCTCGACGACCGGGGCGAACGTCCAGGTGCCATGTTTGCCGACTGGGAACTCATTGGCGTGCCGCACCGCATCACCATTGGTGACCGTGGTTTGAAAGAAGGGCAGGTTGAGTACCAACACCGGCGTGACGCACTGTCCAGTAAAGTGGCCATCAATGAAGCGGCAGGCCTGATCGTGTCCCGGCTGGCTGCATGAGCTTTGCAGATCGCGTGAGTTCTGGATTTACAAGAAGAAACATTCTGTTGCCCTCGTTGGCGGGGCTTGGACTGCTATTTATTGGTGAGCAAGCATATGCCGGTGGTCAGCTGGAGGAACCGCTGATTGACTCCGTGCGGACAGCATTAAGTTCAGCGGTCGCTAACAATGCGCCGCCGATCCCGGAGTTTGTTGATACGGAATCCCGGCTCAAGTACCTTCGCTGGCTGGGCAGCATGAGCGATCGCCTGAAGAAAAAGAAGCCTGACTTCAATGTACGCCGGGAATTCCTTCAAACGGTCTGGTACGAGTCCAAGCGATCGGGTCTGGATGTGGCCCTGGTGATGGGTCTGGTGCAGGTGGAGAGTAATTTTCGCAAGTTCGCAGTGAGCAGCGTGGGCGCGCGCGGCTATATGCAGGTGATGCCGTTCTGGACGCGCGTGCTGGGCGCAGGTGAGGCTGTGGACCTGTTTCGCATGCAGACCAACCTTCGCTTTGGCTGCGTGATACTGCGCCATTACCTGGACCGTGAACGCGGTGACCTGTTCCTGGCCCTGGGGCGCTACAACGGCTCACGCGGCAAGGCACCCTATCCCGATGCCGTGCTGGGCGCCAAAAGGCAATGGGAGTTCTCTCAACCCTGATTGTTGCCAGGGCTTCGGATCATTGCTGTACTGCTATTGCACGAACCCTATCTTGCCTTTGGTTGCGCCAGCCTTGGGAATGTCCTGGGTTTGCACATCGTCGCGGCGGTCGAGCCGGGCATTGCCAAAGGCTGTCATCAGGGCTCGGCGCATTTCCCGGGGACTCAACTCGGCCAGTTGATCAATCACGTCATCATGCGGCTCGGGCGCAAAGCGCTCGCCCCAGCCGTGCCCGCCCAAAATGGACCGGTACAGGTTGCGGGCAATCTGGCGCGCGGCTTCCGGTGAGGGTGATTCGATCTCAAACACATTCATGCGGTTCAGGATGGGCTCGGGAATAGCCCGCTCGTCGTTGGCCGTGGTGATCCAGATCACCTGGCTGGCATCAATGGCGACCTCGGCATACTCATCGGTGAAATTTTTCGCGGTGTCATGCTCCAGCAGGCTGTACAAAGCACCCAGCGGGTCGTATTGTGCGTCGCAGGCAGCCTTGTCGATTTCGTCCACCACGATCACGGGGTTGGCATACTGTCCGTCCACCAGCGCCTCGAATACCTTGCCCGGTTTGGCCCCTTTCCACTGCGACGACGATCCCGACAACAGCCAGCCCGCCGTCATGGAACTCATGGGCACCAGACTCATGCCCGTGCCCAACAGGTCAGCCAGTTTCTTCGCAAAATGGGTTTTGCCGATTCCGGGCTGGCCCAGCAGCAGGATAGGGGTCACCTCAAGCCCGTCGCGACTGTCCTGGCTCAGCGCAACGTGGCGCTTGATATCGTCCAGCACATCGGTGAAATTGGGCAGTGCCTGATACAGCGAGGTCATTTCGGGAATACCCGACGGCTTGACCTGAAACCGGTCCGGCCCGCGTTCCAGCATGCGCTCGTAGGTGGTGCGCAGGCTCTCGTGGTCGCGGTCGGGTAATTTGGCGAGTTTGCGTTCCACGTCATGCGTCTGGTAGACGCTGCGCACCGTGGCAACTGGCAGGTGAAAATTCGAGGACTGGGGAACAAGACTGTGCGATGTCATGACCTACTCCTTGTTGTGACCTTGGGATGAACACAGATTCATTTCAGCATGAACCGTGCCATCCTTCAAGCAACCCAGGGTGGGTCGTGTGCAATATGCGGCATTACTGCACAGATCGCGTCCACATCCGGACGGGTCGCCATGGCTTTGACCACCCGCCTGGCACTGACTCGGTTTAGTGCGCCGGTGGATTCAGAACCTGCTGCAACTCGCCCGACTCGTACATTTCCATCATGATGTCAGAACCACCAATGAATTCGCCTTTGACATACAACTGGGGGATCGTAGGCCAGTTGCTGTAGTCCTTGATGCCGGCACGGATTTCGGGGTCTTCCAGCACATTGACGGTTTTTATCGCCTTTGGTTCGACACCGCATGCCTTCAAAATTTGTATGGCGCGGCCTGAAAATCCACACTGTGGAAAGCTGGCGTTGCCTTTCATGAACAACAAGACTTCGCTGTTCTTAACCAAGTCGTCAATACGTTTTTGTGCGTCACTCATGTCGATACTCCTGAAATCGTCGTCAAACGACTGAAGCATGGATTATTTCACCTTCAGACCATGAGCGTGAGGGGGTGGCCGCTTTAACCTCCCGATTGACCCAGCAAAGCGTCCTTCAACTTCCAGTCAGCGGGGGAGTCACCAAGCCATATCATCAAAATCATCGAAAAGAACTCTGAGTCTCCAATTGGAGCACCCTGAGTCTTGCCGTCAATGATGAACTGGGTGCCTTTTCCGGGAACGTATTCCATGGCGAAGGCTTCACCGGCCAAGATTTTGCTTTTTCCTGAAAAGATCTCAACCAGGCGCAGGCTTGACGTGACATGTTTGTTAATGAGGGCCTTGGCCGAGTTTGCTTCCAGCCCCCGATAGAAGGCCGAGCCGAGTTCGGAGCCCGGTAACTCGCGAAGTGCGACAAAACTGACTCGTTTGGGGCCCGGCAGGTCCACAATAGCACGCACGCTGCTGGTCCTGGTCTTGAGGTACAGACCCATGTCGTACGCTTTGAAGATGGTGCGGTAACGGGTGCCCGCGTCATTGAGCACCAGATTGGTGCCGGAAAGGTTCTGTGCCGGTTCAAATGCGGTAATGGCCTGCGCCCAGGTCGCAGTCGCGATCATGGCCAACGCTAAGACGAGTTGCGCCAGCGTTGTCTTAAATGTTTTTTTCACGGAGGGCTCCGGTAGATTTTGGAGCAGTGAATGTACCGTTCGAGCCAAACTTCAGGGCGCTTTCGAAGTGTAAAAAATCCATTCGCGTCGCGCAACCTTCGGTAAACATCAACGCCCGTTTTTTTCACATAGTTTTTATTTTGCTACTATAAATATAGCAAACTATTGAATTTTTACGTGGGCAACAGCTCAATAAGAACATCGCCCAGTTTCGAAGGGGTGGTGATGTGCGGGTTGTGACTTGCATCCAATTCACGGTAGGACCAACCCGGGGTCGCCTTGGCCATGTCAGCGAACTGACGAAAGACGTCGCCAGGCCCTGGGCGCGTGCAATAGATGTAGCTGCGCCTCAGTTGATCAACGGCACCGGTCAATGCCACCGGTTGTTCAAAGGTCTGAAGTGGCTGGGGCAACCGCTTTGGTTTGGCCCATGTCACGTCAGATTCGTGGGTGTCTGGCGGCATCTGGCTCGGGGGTACGCGCCAGCCTTCACCTTGCAGGCGCGCCGCATCGCGAGTGAGCCGCGCGCCTTCCGGAGGAATCAAATCAAGCAGAGACTGGCCGTGACGCGGCACAAATGCATCAAGATAAATCAATTGGCCAATGCGGTCTGGCGCCCGGTCTGCCACCCCCGTGGCCACCATGCCGCCGTAACTGTGCCCAATCAAGACCACGTGGCTCAGGTCTTCAAACTGAAGCACATTGAGTATGTCGGCAATATGACTGTCAAGGTTGATGCCTGCATGCGCCAGGTGGGCCCGTTCTCCCAGGCCCGTATGGCTGGGTGTGAATAGTTCGTGCCCAAGTTCCCGCAAGAGTGGACGCATTTTTTTCCAGGCCCAGCCAGAACTCCAGGCGCCATGGGCAACGACGAATGTGGTCATGTCTAGAACAATCCGGTGAGGTCAATTGAAACGGCTCGCTCAAATCGCGCGCGAACATGCCGTCAAAGTGTAATGGGCGACGCTTGAAGGCAACAGGTGTTGTGCCAAATGAAATCGTAAGGACGATCAGTTGTATCTGCCAAAGGGGTGCGTCGCTAGAATGCTCAGATACATCCCGTAACAGCATGTAAGCAGTAGTTTTAAGGCCTGTCATGACTCACAAAGCCCCCCAACGCATCGCCGTTCTTGTTGCCGCACTGGCCGTATGGCATCCCGGTGCGCACGGTGCTGACAACCCGACGGCGGCACAGGACTTGAGCCTCGAGGAGCTCCTGCGCGTGGACGTCACAACGGCGTCTCGCAAAGCACAGGCCGTTCAGGATGTGGCGGCGGCAGTTTTTGTTATCACACGGGACGACATCGAGCGCTCCGGCTCCACCAGTATTCCTGAAGTGTTGCGGATGGCTCCCGGCGTTGAAGTGGCGCGCCTGTCCAGTGGGCGGTGGGCAGTGAGTGCGCGCGGGTTTAATGGCCGGTTCGCCAACAAACTGCTGGTGCTGATGGACGGACGCAGTATTTACTCACCGCTGTTCTCGGGCGTGCTGTGGGAAATGGAAGGCACCTTGCTGGAAGATATTGAGCGCATTGAGATCATCCGTGGCCCTGGGGCAGCTCTGTGGGGTGCCAATGCAGTCAACGGCGTGATCAACATCATCACGCGGCACACGCGCGATACCCAGGGCGGCTTGGTTGCGGTGGGCGCGGGCAATGTAGAAAACGGCTCAGTTGCGGCACGATATGGTTCCACACTGGGTAACGGCTTTTACCGTCTTTGGGCAAAGACCGAGTCACAACGCTCGTTTGAAGATGCGGCGGGCCACTCCGGTAACAACGGTTCTCGCACGTCGCGTGCGGGGTTTCGTGCCGACATGACACTGGCCAGCGGCAGCGGCCTTAGTCTCAGCGGTGGCATGGTCAGCAATGTGGCTGGCGACCGCTGGAACGTTGCCAGCCTGACTGCGGCTAATGGTGTTGCAGTGACAGACACCACTCAGACCAATGAAGCCGTCCATCTGCTGAGTCGCTACAGCCGTTTGGGTGGCGATGGCAGCGAAACAATTGTTCAGGCCTATGTCGAACAAAACCGCATCTTGCTGGCGCAAGCGTTTGAGCAGCGCCGCACCACGGTCGATCTGGATGTGCAGCATCGCCCGCGCCTGTCAGGTGCGCACGACATTGTCTTTGGTGCCAACTATCGGTTTTCAGGCGACGAGATCACCACTACGACGGGCTCCATTCTCCAGATAGACCCGAAAAACCGCGACTTCACTTTGACAAGCGTGTTCATCAACGATGAAATCACCTTGGTACCGGACCGTCTGCGTGCCACCTTGGGGGCGCGTCTTGAGCACACCAGCTTCACGGGGCTCGAGCCCCAGCCGCACGCCCGGCTGGCCTGGACGCCTAGCCGCACCCAGACATTCTGGACGGCAGTGTCCCGCGCTGTGCGCACGCCCTCAAGAGCAGAGCCTGATGCCACCGTCGACCTGGCTGTCGCACCGCCCAGCGCCCAAGTGCCGTTTCCGGTCCTGCTGCGCAACGTACCGCCGGCCAACCGTGGCAAAGTGTCCGAGACGGTCAACGCGCTCGAGTTCGGTTACCGGCAACAGGTCGACACCAATTTGTCGCTCGACGTAACGGCGTTTCATAACTATTACTCGCGGCTGAGTGGGGCCCGGCTCGGCCCCCAGCAGATCGTGTTTCGGCCCTTTCCCTATGTCGTGCAAGAGGCCATCCCGGCTAACAATCTCGAGGGTCGTACTTGGGGCCTAGAGTTGGCCATGGACTGGCGACCCCAGCGGGCATGGCGGATTCAGGGTGCCTACAGTTACCTGAAAGCCGAAATCACACCCGGTACGCCGGGTGACGCCGTAGAGTTGGGATCTGCGACACGGCTGTCCAATAGCGCGCCCCAGCACCAGGTCATGCTTCGGTCGTCAGTGTCGCTGGGTAATGGCCGCGAGATGGATGCCAAAGTCAGATACGTTTCGGCTATTCAGGCCGATGCTTCGGGCGTGGCGCCGGTGGATGCATATACGTCGCTCGATTTGCGTTACGCCTGGCGCCCGCTGCCCAAACTGACCTTGTCTGTCACGGGCGAAAATCTTTTGAACGAGAGGCACGCCGAGTTTGTGCCCGATTTGCTTCCTTCCCAGTTATTGGTCGTACCACGCAGCGTTTACTTCAAGGCCCTTTGGCAGTTCTGAGCACAACGTCTGAATGAAAAAGTTTCACGCACGGTGTTGGCGGCTTGCCTTTGCTGTGTCTGCAATGGCTTGGGTGCTGGGCGCGCCTGCACAAGTGCCACTGACAGAAATCCAGGCCAAAACCAGCGCAATTTTCAACTTTGCACGCTATGTGGAATGGCCCGAGCGGGCATTTGCGTTCAGGGATTCTCCGTTTGTCTTTTGTCTGGCAGGACGTGAATCGCTACCAAGCGCGGCGGCGGGGCTTGAAAATCGCTCACTGTATGGCCGAACCACACAAGTACGCCGCGTGTTTGGCACCGAAGAACTCCGGGGTTGTCACGTGCTTTTTGTAGGCGAATCTGAAGACCGCCGCCTGGCTCCCATGCTTCGTGCCGTCGCGAGTGAGCCGGTCTTGACAGTGGGCGACCTGGCGGGCTTCACGGACAGTGGTGGTGCTATTGGCATCGTGCTGGAAGAAGGACGTATTCGGTTCGACATCAATCGGATTGCGCTCGATCAAGCGCAACTGAAGGCCAGCTCCAACTTGCTGCGTCTGGCGCGCAACGCCCGGTGAGCGATCCCAAGGAACTTGCGTGAAATTCCGCGACCTTCCCATCCGGCGCAAGCTCATCACCATCATCTCGCTGGCGGCGGGACTGGGCCTGTTGCTTAATCTGATCTTTTTTACAGCGGCAGACCTGCGTGCCAAACGCAACTCGTTGGAGTCCCAGTTAAAGGGCCTGGCACAGATCGTGGCCCAAAACAGCGTGGCCGCGATCCGGTTCGACGATCCGGGTGCGGCAATGACTACGCTGGCGGGACTGGCGGCGCGACCGGAAGTCGTCTCGGCGCGCATCACCTTATCCAACGGCCGGGTGTTTGCGCAGTACCTAAGCGTCAGGGCGGACCCACAGGTCGCAACTGCGAGTGACCAAAGCTTGGCCAAGGTTGTTGCGCCAGGGGAGTTTCAAATCACGCAGCCTGTTGGGCAAGATGGTGAGCTGATGGGGGAAGTGTCTCTGCAGGCCAAACTGTCTGATGCATGGGGCGACACGCTGGCCACGCTGGTATTGGCGTCCGGTACCTCGCTGCTGGCGTTTGCGGCAGCCATGGTCATGGCCCTACGTTTGCAACGTTCCATTTCACTGCCCCTCATGCAGTTGTCTGCCATGGCGGATGCTGTGGCGGCCGATGGCAATCACGACCGCCGCCTGGTGCTGGATCAAAGCGATGAAATTGGGGAGTTGGCCAATCGCTTTAACGCCATGCTGGTGGAACTGCAGGCGCGTGAGCATGAGTTGCAGTTGAGTCGCGACCGTCTTGAGGATCAGGTTGAGCAACGCACGGCGCAATTGAAGATCGCCAAAGATGTTGCCGAATTTGCCTCACTGGCCAAGACCCGCTTTTTGGCGAACATGAGCCACGAGTTACGTACGCCGCTCAACGCTGTCATTGGTGCCGCACAGTTGCTCAAGGCGGGCACCGGTGTCAGTGATGTTGAGTCTCAGACGCAGATGGTCGATGCGATCCAGAAAAGTGGCACCAACCTGCTGGCACTCATCGAGAACATCCTTGACTTGTCGCGAATCGAAGTCGGTGAACTGCGCCTCACCAGTGAAGACTTTCATCTGGTGGACTGCATTGAATCTGCGCTGGCCACGGCCTCCCTGACGGCGCGCGCCAAGGGATTGACTCTGTCATGCATCGTGATGCCGGCTGTACCTAACTGGCGTAACGGCGATGCCAACCGCCTGCGACAGGTGTTACTCAACTTGTTGGGAAACGCCGTGAAGTTCACGCAGCAAGGCGACATCGTGCTGCGTGTCGAGCGCGGCGCATCAATCGCCGAATTGCACATCAGCCTGACCGACACCGGCGTTGGCATTGGACAGTCCTCATTGCCGCACATTTTTGAGCCGTTTCGCCAGGCCGACGATGCTGCCAGCCGCCGGTTTGGCGGAAGCGGTCTGGGGTTGTCCATCGTGCACCAGCTGGTAAACGCCATGGGTGGGCATATTCAAGCGCAAAGTGAATTGGGTCAAGGCACCCGCTTTGATGTGTGGCTGAGTCTGCCGCTGGCCAGTGCACCCCCCGCCCCGCTGCAGCCGATGAACCTGCCTATTGCCTGGTTCGAGCCCCATGAGCCTAGCGCTCAGGCCTTGGCAGCTCAGTTAGAGCAGCTGGGGTGTCAGGCGCAACCCGTTCACACCAGTGAGGAACTGGTGTCATGGCTGAAGCGGCAGTCGGCGCACGGTGCAGCGCCCTGGTTGCTGATCAATTGCGATGCGCCCATGGCGACCGGCCTGCTTGAAGGGGCACTCGATGAGCTCGACCCCGAACATGTTATCGGCATGACCTCCCATGAATGGGTCGAAGGTGGACTGGCACGCGACACACTGAAATTGCCGCGAACCCTCACGAAACCAGTCTTGCGCAGCGCGCTGGTGAGCCGCCTGTCACCCGCGCGCGCGACACCATTTCAAAATGGGGTGCCCAAAGCAGTGGTTGAACCGGTCCGTTCAGCCGATAGTGTGGCACTGGTTGCCACAGCTGCAGTGGGTGACTTTGGTGTCCATGATGGGGTTCATATTCTTGTGGTGGAAGATGATCTTTTGAACCAGACCATCGTGCGGCGGCTCTTGAGCCACGCCGGTTACATGAGCACTGCAGCCAATGACGGGAATCAGGCGCTGGCGCTGGTGGCCGAGCGGCCTTTCGACTTGGTCTTGATGGATTGGCAAATGCCTGGAATGGACGGGCTGGAAGTGACGCGGCGCATGCGTCTGGGCGAGGCTGGCCCGGCGGGCACCACGGTTCCCATTGTGGCCCTCACCGCCAATGCTTTTGCGGAAGACCGCGAGGCGTGCCTTGCCGCCGGCATGGATGATTTCTTGACCAAGCCGGTGTTGGCTGACCGCTTGATCGCGGCAGTACAGCGGTGGGGGCACAAAGCAATGGCACCTTTAGCGCCAGCCACAACACAAAGTGCCGATTCTGAGCGGCGAAATGTCCCTGTTTTTGATCCGTCTGTGCTCGCCGCGCTGCCGATGGTGGCCGATGGCTCTGATCCGGGCTATGGTCAGGAGCTGATGGCAATGTTCATCAACTCCACGCAAGGCGTGCTGAACGACATCAATAGTGCACTCGCCGCGCAAGATTTGCCAAAACTGCAGCGTGTTGTGCATTCCTTGAAATCGTCGAGTGCCATGGTGGGGGCGATGGAGCTTTCATCACTGGCAGCGCTTCACGAGACCCGTTTGCGGCAAGGTTTGCCGCCAGCGCCAGAGCTGCCGCAACTCTTCTTGCAGGCAGTGCGTCGTTTGCAAATCGGCCTGAAACAAGGGGAGCGGGTTTGAATACGGTGTCTGCCTTCAACGATGGGCTTCATGCCAGGGCATCTGGCAGCGCTCGCCTAAGTGCCAAGAACAAGGAATGAGCGAGATGGTAAATCTGCCTGAACTGTCTACCGGCGATTCGGCTCGTCGCAGTGTGGAGTTCAAACAGCTGGCGATGGCGTTTGAACTCAAGACGCTGAACATGAAGATGACTGTAGGCGTACTGCCCATGTTCGCCTTCTTGTTACACGGACTCATCTCAAATCAGACTTTGATGCTTTGGGCAGTCGCGTTGCTGGCCAACGTGGCCTTCAGTACAGCCATGATTTGGCGATGGCGTCGGGCCCTTCAAGAGGCCGCCGTGATCGACCTGCAGAAGTGGGGACGGCATAACGTGGTTGCAACTTCGATCGCAGGCCTGGCTTGGTCTACGGGCTGGATCTTGTTGATTCCTCAAAATCAGGGCGTGGAGCTGGCTTTGCTCACTGCAATTCTGGTGACGGTGTGTTCGGTGACCGCCAACACGATGGCCAGCCAGCCAAGAAGCATGCAGGCATTCCTGGGCTTTGCCATCTTGCCTGCCGCCCTGGTTCTGATGCTGTACGGGGGCTATTCCGAGAGGCTTCTGAGCCTGGTGCTTCTGTGTTGCTTGGTAGCGCTTATCGTGATCGGCAAGCGCTCCGCGCACGTTTTGCTGGACCGGCTCAACGCGCAGGACCAGTTGCGCCTTGCTGTGCAGGAAGCGCGTGCCGCGAGCGAGCTGGCCAGGTCCACCAGCCAGGCCAAGTCACGCTTTCTGGCCAATATGAGCCACGAATTGCGTTCACCGCTGAATGCCGTTATTGGTGCGGCGCAACTGCTCAAGGCTGAGGGTGCCGATGTTGAAACCCAGGCTCAATTGGTCGATGCCATCCAGCGCAGTGGCAAAAATTTGTTGGGTCTGATCGAAAACATATTGGACATCTCGCGCATTGAGGCCGGGCAACTGCACTTGTCTCAGGCCGATTTTCATTTGCTGGAATGTGTGGACACGGCACTTGCCACTGCCGCACTGGCCGCGCGAGCCAAAGGCCTGTCGATGGCCTGCATTGTGGAGCCCGGTCTCGAGCTTTGGCGGCACGGTGATGCGTTGCGGCTGCGGCAAATCTTGCTCAATTTGCTGGGAAATGCAGTCAAGTTCACGCCCTCCGGGGATGTCGTATTACGCGTGCTGCATGGCAAGCGGGAGGGTGACGTGCACATCAGCGTGACGGATACCGGGGTTGGAATCCCCGAGGCGTCACTGAACAACATCTTTGAGCCGTTTCGTCAGGCCGACGACGCTTCCAGCCGGCGCTTTGCCGGCAGCGGGCTGGGTCTGTCTATCGTGCACCAGCTGGTACTGGCCATGGGGGGTCGAATTGAAGTGCATAGCCAGGCCAGCCTGGGGACTAGTTTCGAGATCGATCTGCCTTTGCCGCAAGCGCTCAATGTGCCAGAGCCAACGCCAGCGTTGGGTATACCGATCGCCTTTTTTGAGCCGCATGAACCCAGCGCACAGGCGCTGGATGCGCTGTTAAAAGGGCTGGGATGCATTGGACAGCGGGTGCGAACTGCCAAGGAGCTGCACCATTGGCTGTCGCAATTGCCTGAAGCCTCGGGGTCGCCCTGGCTGTTACTGGCGTGTGACAGCCCACAGGCCACCGGTGTGATTGAAGGTGCCGTCGACCTGGTGGAGCCTGAATGTGTGATCGGCATGACCCGGGGTGAGGCGCTGGGCAAGACGCCGCTTGCCAATGTGCTCAAGTTGCCGCACAACATCGTCAAGCCTGTGCTTCGGGCTGAACTTGTAAGCCGGCTGGGCACCCAGCGACGTCAGCCGTCAAGCGGACCCATGAGCATTTCGGCCCGGCTGAGCATACACGGTGCAATGGACCCAATAGGCCGCGTCCTGGTGGTGGAGGACGATGCGCTGAACCAGCTCATTGTGTGCCGTTTGCTCAGCCACGGCGGCTACGAGGCCACCGCAGCCAGCGATGGTGCCCAGGCGCTGGCGCTCATGGCGACCCAGAACTTCGACATGGTGCTGATGGACTGGCAGATGCCCGATATGGACGGCCTGGAGGTTACCCGCCGCCTGCGCGCAGGTGAAGCCGGGCCTTTGGGCATGACCATTCCGATCGTCGCGCTGACGGCCAACGCGTTCGCCGAAGACCGTGTGGCCTGCCTGACAGCCGGCATGAATGACTTCCTGACCAAGCCGGTGCATAACGAATTATTGATGGACACAGTGAGGCAGTGGACGGGCTTTGGCCTGCCCGAGCCCGAAATGCCGGTTCACCTTCATCCTGCGATCAACAAGGCTGAGATACGGCCACCTGCGTTTGATGCATCTGTCATGGCCGCTCTGCCGATGGTGGCAGACGGTTCCGAGCCGCAGTATGCGATGGAGCTGATGAGCATGTTCATGGCGGCACTCCCCGATACCCTTCAAGGCATGGAGAGGGCGCTGACAGCGCGCGACAACGTCACCTTGCGCCGTTTGGTACACACTCTCAAGTCGTCCAGTGCGACGGTGGGTGCGATAGAACTGGCGGCGCTGGCTGAGGCCAACGAGTATCGGTTGCGCAAGGGCCTGGAGCCTGCGCCCGAGTTCTTGCGTGTCATAACCCAGGCAGTAACCCGGCTGCGCTTGTCGCTGCCAGACGACGTTAATGGGGACCCTTCTGGTACGAAAGAATCAACGTGATGGCATCGCAGTCCTTACCCGCTCAAGCTCCCGATACAGGGGGTGTCGTGCACCCCGATTCCGTCATTCACCTCCTGGTGGTGGATGACGACATGCTCTTGCGCAGTATGGCCGTCAAGGCTCTGCGACATTCCGGCTTCACGGTGAGTGACGCCAGCCATGGTGAAGAGGCACTTGAGAAATTCACCGTCAATCACTACGACCTGGTATTGCTTGACGTGATCATGCCGGGGCTGGACGGCTATCAGGTTTGTCAGCAGATTCGGGCTCTGCCAAGCCGGTCCCGTGTTCCCATTCTCATGCTGACAGGCTTGGATGACACAGAGTCGATCCAGCTGGCCTACCGTCATGGCGCCACAGACTTCATCACCAAGCCCATCAACTGGACTTTGCTGTCCCACCGGGTGCGTTATGCCCTGCGCGCCAGCGACGCGGCAGAGTCCATGCTGCACAACAACCAGGTTCTGGAGCGCGCGCAGCGTATGGCCCACATGGGCACCTGGCAGGCCTACAAGGGGCGCGGGATGGTTTTCTCGGAACCACTCATTGCGCTGTTCATGATGCCGCCCGAGGTGGTTGCAAATGCGGGCGCACTCCAGATTCTGGAGCGCGTTGTACCGCAAGACCGTGACCGGGTGCGTGCAGCTCGAGAGCGGCTCGCGACGGCCGGTGCGCCTTACCAGATCGAGTTTCAGCTGGAGCGCTACGACGGAGCCATTCGCACCGTTTTTGAGCAGGCCACCCTGATGCTTGACGACTCTGCCATGCCCATCGGTATGGAGGGCATTACGCAGGACATCACAGAGCGTGCCCAGGCACAGCAACAGATTCGCCTGCTTGAAAATTTTGACACGGTCACTGGCCTGCCAAACCGCAAATTTTTTGGCGAGCTGTGCGCCATGCCATTGGACTGGGCCCGCCGCAATGGCAGCCAGTCCGTGATGATTCATGTAGACATCGACAGGTTCAAGAGTGTCAATGATGCGTTTGGTCGTGACCAGGGCGATCGGGTTTTGCAGACGGTGGCCGAGCGACTGCGGTCCTGGGCGGGCCGCTCATCCGTCACCTCGGTCGTCAGCAGTACCGAACCGGCCAAGGGCGTCCTTGCCCGCATTGGCGGCAATTCCTTTTCGCTGCTTTTGAGCAATATTGCGAGCCAGGAGCAGGCTTCAATGGTCGCATTGCGCCTGCTCAAAGCCATCAGTGAGCCCATTACCGTACAGGGGCAATCTGTGGTGATGTCGGCCAGCATGGGTGTGGCGTTATTCCCGGGTGACGCGCAGGCCCTGCCCGAACTCATCGGCTGTGCCGAACAGGCCGCCTATGCTGCGAAAGCCGCGGGGCGTGCACAACACCGGTTTTTTGACGAACACATGAATGCGCAGGCCGCGCGCCGTTTGTTGATTGAGTCAGACCTGCGACGCGCTATTGGCGACGGCGAATTGCGCCTGCACTTTCAGCCCAAAGTGGATGCCGCCACGCGTCGTATTGTGGGTGCCGAGGCACTGGTACGCTGGCAGCATACGGAACGCGGACTCCTGGCACCTTACGAATTCATTCCCTTGGCGGAGGAGACAGGGCTGATTCTGCCGCTGACCGACTGGGTGCTGGAGAGTGCCTGCCAACGCACCCGGCAGTGGCTGGATGCCGGCCTGCCGCATGTGCCCATTTCGGTCAACCTGGCAGCGCCCAGCCTGACCGACCCAACGCTGCTGGACACCCTTGACGCGCTCATGCAGCGCTTTGACCTGACACCTGACAGCCTGACACTGGAAGTCACCGAAACCATGGTGATGGGCGATGTGGAGCATTCCGTCGGCATGCTGGAGCGCCTTCGCGCCAGAGGCTACAGCCTGTCGCTTGATGACTTTGGCACCGGGTATTCGTCGTTGAGTTATCTCAAGCGACTGACTATCGACGAGTTGAAGATTGACAGGTCGTTCGTGATGGAGTGTGCCGCCGGTGGGCGCGACGCAGCGCTGGCAGCTGCCATCATCGCACTGGGGCATGAGCTGGGCCTGCGTATCGTGGCCGAGGGCGTGGAAACGCCGGAACAATCTGCGTTCTTGCTGCGGCATCGCTGCGGTGTGCAGCAGGGATACTTGTTTGCCAGGCCCGTCGCAGCTGCTGATTTTGAGCAGCATTTGCGTCGTGGGTTCATGGAATTGCTATAAATTAAATAGCAAATAAGTCAATATCTAAGTGGGCCATCGACCCATATCCTTGTTGGCGTTTGGATTTTCACCACCACTGCAACGCTCTATTCCCGCCAGGTCGCGCCGCGACTGAACCTGTGCGAAGCCGGCGGCGGTCAACAGATTCCTGACCTGCACAGCCTGGTCGTAGCCGTGCTCTAGCAAAAGCCAGCCACCGGGGTTCAAGTGTGCTGAAGCCTGCCCAATAATCTTGCGAATGTCATCCAACCCGTCTTGGCCGCTGGCCAACGCCGTTCGGGGCTCGTGGGTCAATGCGGCCAGATGCGGGTCACCCGCTGCGACGTAAGGCGGGTTGGACAGGATCAGGTCAAAGCAAGCTTGCACGCCATCAAGCCAGTCGCCCTGGCTGAAGGCCACGTCCAGCTTGAGGCGATGGGCATTGGCCTGAGCAACTTCCAGCGCGACAGTGCTGAAGTCCACGGCGCTAACCTGCGCCACGGGCCGCTCATGTTTGATGGCCAGCGCCACGGCGCCGCTGCCTGTACCCAGGTCCAGCACTGCGCCACCCGAATCAACCGTCCTGGCAGGGTTGTCTGCGGCCAGCAACGCCAGAGCCCAATCCACCAGCGTCTCGGTATCGGGTCGAGGCACCAGCACCCGTGCGTCTACCTGCAAGGTGAGACCAAAGAACTCTTTGTGGCCGGTGAGATAGGCTACTGGCTCTCCGGTCAGGCGGCGTTGGGCCAGTCCGAGGTAGGCAGCCATGTCCGTTGCCAGCATCTCATCCTTGTCGTGTGCCATCAGCCACGCGCGCTCACGGCTGGATTTGCCTATTGAATGCAGCAGCAGTAATTGGGCGTCCAGACGGTCCAGGCCCAGCGTGTTGGCACTGGCCAGTGCCTCAGAAATTTGCGGCATGTGGATGTTTGTAGAGTGACTGACTGCTATATATTAAATAGCAAACTATGTAATAGCTGTGTGGGCCTCTTGGCAATTTGGTGGATACCCTGGGGTGAAAGTGCCAATTTCACGCCGCGGAGGCGATTTCAAGCTCGGCAAGTTGCTCGGCCTCGCGGGCCATTTGCAGGGCCTTGACGACATCTTCCAGGTCGCCCTCCATGATGCCAAGCAGCTTGTACAGCGTGAGGTTGATGCGGTGATCGGTCAGGCGACCCTGCGGGAAGTTGTAGGTGCGGATGCGATCGCTGCGGTCGCCGGTGCCGATCAGGCTCTTGCGTTCGGCTGCGTCTTTGGCAGCGCGCTCGCTGCGGTCTTTCTCAACAATGCGGGCGGTCAGTACCTTCATGGCCTGGGCCTTGTTGCCGTGCTGGCTGCGGCCGTCCTGGCACTCGGCCACGATACCAGTGGGAATGTGCGTGATGCGCACGGCCGAATCCGTTTTGTTGATGTGCTGGCCCCCGGCACCACTGGCGCGGTAAGTGTCGATGCGCAAGTCTGCCGGGTTGATGGTGATGGCCACGGCCTCATCCGGCTCGGCCAGCACGGCCACGGTACAGGCACTGGTGTGGATGCGCCCTTGGGTTTCAGTGGCTGGCACACGTTGTACGCGGTGGCCACCTGACTCATATTTGAGCGCGCCATAAACGTTTGGGTGAGCGCCATCGCCTTCGATGCGGATGACCACTTCTTTGTAACCCCCCAGCTCGCTTTGGGATTCGCTCATGATTTCAGTTTTCCAGCCCATGCGCTCGCAGTAGCGCGTGTACATGCGCAGCAGATCTCCGGCAAACAGGGCCGATTCGTCGCCGCCAGTGCCCGCGCGGATTTCCATGAAGGCGTTGCGCATGTCGTCGGGGTCTTTGGGCAGCAGCATGCGCTGCAGCTCGTTTTCAAGTTGCGTCAGCTCGGCAGTAGCACCCTCAATTTCCTCGCGCGCCATGTCCTTCATGTCGTCGTCGTTGGCGGCGCTGGCCAGCATCTCCTGCCCGGCGGCACGGTCAGCTTCGCGCTGCATGTAGCGCGTCCAGCGGGTGGCCACTGCGGCCACTTCGGTGTGCTCGCGCGACAGCACCAGGAACTGCTTCATGTCTTTCATGATGTCTTCGCGAGACAGTAAAAATTCAAGCTCGCCCAGGCGGGTGGCGTAGCGTTC
>JANPAZ010000302.1:0-2376 GCA_031430225.1 Rhodoferax sp.
GCCGGTGAGCCGTAGCTGGCGTCCTTGGGGTTGGCCTTGGCCCAGGCCAGGTAGTCTTTGACAGTCTTGACGCTGTCAGGAACCAGGGGCCCCACCGCCAGGCCATGCGTCAAAGAAGAACCGATCACCACGGGTATGAAGTCCTTGACCGGGTCATAGCTCAGCTTGGCATAGATGTGCGGGTACAGCGACATCATGGAGTAGGGCGTGAGCAGCAGCGTGGAGCCATCTGGGTTGGCGTTTTTGACGGCCTCGCAGGCAATGCGACCGGCCGCCCCGGTCTTGTTTTCAACCACGCCGGCATTCTTGGTGTAGGCGGTGCCGCCCAGCTTGTCCGCGACGCGGCGGCTGGTGGCATCTGCCGTGCCACCAGCCGGAAAGCCGTTGATGATCTTGACCAGTTCGAGGGATTGGGCCTGGGCGGTGGATGTGCCCAATGCGCCCAGTGCCCCGAGCAGTGACGCGCTGAGGCTGGCTTGTGTGAATTGACGGCGTTGCATAAAGAGTCTCCTGGTAAAGCGTGGATTAAAAAAAGAAAAAAGACAAAAGGAAAAATTAGCGGGGTGCCATGCGCAAGGCACCGTCGAGGCGAATCACTTCACCGTTCAGATGGCCATTGGTCACGATGTGGGTGGCAAGCTGTGCAAATTCTTCGGGCTTACCCAGACGTGGCGGGAACGGAATGGACGCTGCCAGCGAAGCCTGCACGGGTTCGGGCAACTGCTTCATGAGCGGCGTGGCAAACAGACCGGGTGCCACCGTGCAAACACGGATGCCGTGCTGGGCCAGGTCACGCGCCATGGGCAGTGTCATGCCGACCAGGCCACCCTTGGACGCGCTGTACGCCTGCTGGCCCACCTGGCCATCAAAGGCCGCGACCGACGCGGTGAACATCATCACGCCGCGCTCGCCGCCGTCCAAAGGCGCGAGCTTGACGCAATCAGCCGCAAACAGCCGGCTGATGTTGTAGCTGCCAATGAGGTTGACGTTGATGACACGTGCGAAGTCTTCCAGCGGGGCGGCATTGCCATCCTTGCCGACCACCCGCTTGGCACTGCCAATGCCGGCAATGTTCATCAGGATGCGGGCCTGGCCATGGGCCGCTGTGGCTTTAGCCAGGGCGGCGATCACGCTGTCGGTGTTGGTGATGTCGCACTGGCAGGATACTGCGCAGTCGATCCCATATTGCGCGTTGAGGTCAGCCGCTACCTTTTCGGCCAACGCCATGTTGACGTCGAGCACGGCAACTTTTGCGCCAAGGCGCGCAAGCTCGCGCGCTACGGCTTCGCCCAGGCCCGATGCGCCCCCGGTAACCAGGGCTGAATGTCCTTTGATGTCCATTTATTTCCCCGCAATGGCGATGTGAGGGGCGCTGCCGTCGTGCAGCGCGGTGACGAGTGCGTCGCGGTGTTTGAGCACCGCACGCTGGTTGATGGAGCCTTTGTCGGTGACCTCGCCCTTGTCAATACTGGGCGGCTCGGTGAGGATCAGGGCGCGTGCAATGCGGGTGGCGCTGCCGGTGCTGGTTTTGGCAAGCACGTTCACCAGGTTTTGCAGCCAGGCCTTGACCGGGGCCGATGCCACGACTTCGGTCATGGGGGCTCCGGCGGGCAGACCGCTTAAACCGTGCAAGGCCTGGGTTGGCACGATCATCGCGCCGATTTCTTTCATGTTCAGCCCGGTCAACACCGCATCCTGGATGTACGGCGCACCGGCGGCATTGATCCTGCCGCGCATGGGGCCA
This sequence comes from Rhodoferax sp., assembly GCA_031430225.1. Lineage (GTDB taxonomy): Bacteria > Pseudomonadota > Gammaproteobacteria > Burkholderiales > Burkholderiaceae_C > JANYCG01. The sequence continues at coordinate 1,745 of JANPAZ010000302.1, forward strand.
ACACTCACGAACGTGCCTGTGGCGAGTTTGAAGTCCTCTGCGATGCGACCGTCAAAACGCAGGCCCTGGTGGATGTCGCTGGGGTCAATCCACAGCACGGCGTCGCCTGTGCAAAAGAACCCTTCTTCATCAAAATGCTCTGCCGTGGTCTCGGGCGAGCGCCAGTAGCCGGGCGTGATATTGGGGCCGCGGTAGCGCACTTCGGTCTTGTCACCCATGGGCACCAGCTTGAGTTCCAGGCCGGCACAAGGCAGACCCAGGTCGCCGGCTTTGGAGTGTGGCGTGGTGACAAACAGGCCAAACGGGCCGGACTCGGTCATGCCCAGGCCAGCCGTCATGACGACACGCTCGCCGTATTCGCGCTCGGCGCTCGCGTAGAGGCTGTCCCAGATGGGCTGCGCCAATGCCGCACCTGCATAAAACAGCTGACGCAAGCGGCTTAAAAAATTGCGCCGGAGCTGGTCGTCAGTCTGCATCGCGTTGGCAATTGCCTCAAAGCCAATGGGCACGTTGAAGTACCACGTGGGTGCAATCTCACGCAAATTGCGCAGGGTCTCGCCCAACAAGGCGGGCGTGGGCTTGCCATCATCAATGTAAAGCGTGCCGCCCTGGTACACCACCATATAGAAGTT
>JANPAZ010000303.1:0-3588 GCA_031430225.1 Rhodoferax sp.
ACGGCACGCGCGCTGCGCCCTGCCGCGTTCTTGACCGACTGGGCTTCATCAAGAATCAACAGATGAAAAGGCTGCGCCGACAGCGCGCGCACGTCACGCCACAGCAGCGGAAAGGTGGTCAGCACCACGTCAAACTCCGCCGTGCGCGCAAAGTCGTCGGCCCGTTTGGGGCCGTGCAGGGTGAGCACACGCAATTCGGGTGCGATGCGCGCAGCTTCTGCCTGCCAGTTGAACACCAGCGACGTGGGCAGCACCACCAGCGCGGGCAAATCGAGCCTTCCCTGCTGCTTTTCGATCAGCACATGTGCCAGCGCTTGCGCGGTTTTGCCCAGGCCCATGTCGTCGGCCAGAATGCCCGCCAGATGGTTTTGGCGCAGGTACTGCAACCAGGCCACGCCTTGCAACTGGTAGGGCCGCAAGGTGAGCCCCAGGCCGTGGGGTGGCGCGATGGCCTGCGGGCTACCCATGCCGCGCAGACGCATGGCCAGGCTGTGCAGGCCCTCGTCCCCCCGCAACTGCCACGCGCCATGCGGGCCAGCGCGCAGGGCCTGGTCATTCATCAGACTCTGGCGCAGGGCGTCGAGCCGGAGGAGGTCCCACGCCGAAAGCACCAGGGCACCTTCCTTGCGCCGGGGGTCTGTCAGCAGGTCCAGCATGGACGCTATGATTTTTTTGAGCGGTGCGGCCGGTGCGTCAATGCGTTTGCCCCCCGGTGCCCGCAGCGTGATGACCGCGTCGTCGTCAATCGCGTGCATGCGGTGTGCGTCCAGCCAGCGGCCATCGCGCTTGAGCAGGTCGGCCAGCAGCGGGGCCAGGTCCAGCGTCTGGCCTTCTACCTCCACCCCCAGGCTGATCAGCCATGAGCCCTCGCGCCGCTCCAGGGTCAACCGGCAGTCTTGCACGGGCACGCTGGTGTGCGCGAAGCCGGGTGCGGCCACCACCTGCCAGCCCAGTGCCTGCAACAAGGGCACCTGCTCGGCCCAGAAATCGGCAAACTGGTCTTCTTGCGGCAGTGTCCACAGGGGCCAGAGCGGCGCAGAAGTTTCGCTGCCCAGGGTCAGGTCGTCGCCCCGCCATTGAAGCACGGCGGGGGGCAGCAACTGCAAGCCCAATGCACGCAGTGTGTCTTGTGCTTTGCTTTCCGCTGCTTTATCTTTTGCTGTATCTTCAGAACTCGCCGGGAAGTCCAGCAGGGCCACGGTCACACTGTCGCCCCGTGGGCCAAACAGGCGCGTGGCACCGGTCACAGGCCCAAAGGCCATCATGCCCAGCAGACCGTCACCACGCCCCAGGGTACGCAGTGTCAGGCGCGTAGGGTGGGAAATCGGTTTATTGAGATTTCCAGAATTCATCACAATATTCCCGTCATTGCGAGCGCAGCGCGGCAATCCATCGCGTCAGCTTGCCAGGATGGACTGCCACGGCATGCGGCCTCGCAGTGACGGGTGCCGCAAATTGCAGAATGAAATAGCCGTCAAGCCACAGCAAGCGCGGTGCGACGTGCCCGGCGCACATTGAAGGCGCTGGCAATCAGGATGCACTGCACCACAGCGAGCCCCACGAACACCCCACTGTAGTTGTGCTGATCCATCAAGCTGCCAAAGAAAAGCGGTGCAATCGCCTGGCCAATATCCAGCCCCGAATACACCACGCCGTAGACCCGCCCGGTTGAGTTTTCAGGGGTGGACTTCTTCACCAGCAAGTCACGCGACGGACCTGCCATGCCCGATGCAAAACCCATCACACCAAAAACAAACGGCACGGCAAACGCAGGCAAAGGGGCCAGGCCCAGTGTCAGGGCAAACACGGCCGCTACAGCAAACGCGCCACCCACCACACGCTCACAGCGTGACGGGTCTGCCGCCAAAAAGCCACCCACAATCATCCCCCCGGCGCTGCACACCATATAGATCGTGAGGCACACCGCCGCCATGGCCACGGGCACCCCGTGCAGCTGGCGCGCCGCTTCAGGGGCGAACGCCTGAATCACGCTGATAACGATGGCGTACAAAAGAAAGAAGCCAAAGCACATCCACACCGCGGGGATCTTCAGGAAATCAAGCCCACCTTCTTGCGCACCTTGCACTGCCTTTGTCGGCGAAGGCGGCGCTGACGGTGCCAGCACGAGTTTGTCGCGGTTCAATATCAGCAGCGCCAAAACGACGAAGGCCAGCACCCCCGCAGACATCAACGCCATCCGCCATGAAAAGGCCAGCGCAATGGGCACCATCATCACCGGTGCCAGCGCCCAGCCCAGGCTGCCCGTGACGCCATGGGTACTGTAAGCGTGGCCCAGGCGCGTGGCGCTCACCTTGCGGTTGATCAACGTGTAGTCCACCGGGTGAAACACGCCATTGCCCACCCCCGCCAGGGCCGAGAAGCAGGCCATCATCCAGTAGCTGGTGCTGATTGAAAAGCCAAACGCCGCCAGCCCCAGGCAGCTCAAGCCTGCAAACAAGATGGGGCGCGGCCCAAATTTGTCCACCACAAAGCCCGACAGTGTCTGCACGACGCACGACACCACAAAAAAGACTGTCATTAAAAACCCCAGCTCGGTGTAGCTGGCATTGAAGGCCACTTTGAGCCACGGGAACAGCGGCGGCAGCAACAACTGGCTGAAGTGACTGATCATGTGCGCCACGCCCACCAGGCCAATGACCTGCGCGTCTTTGCGCAAACTGTTGCTGCCCGCAGGGGCAATGGGGTTCAGGGTTGATGTGGCCATGGGGACTATCGTAATATCCACCTGGCCTGCGTGATTGCGACAAAAAGACATATATCATCGAATTTCAGACAAATCTGTTTCATGGCTCTGCCCCATCGTCTGCCCCTGCAACGCGGCCTGCCTTTGACCCCGGTGGGAGACACCGCGCCGTTCACCCCCACCAAGCAGCGCCCGGTGCGGGTGCGCGCGCGGTCCATGCCGGCCGATTCGCATTTTGAGCTGCACAGCCATTCGTGGGCGCAGGTGGCCTATTGCGCGACCGGCATCATGCAGGTCACGGCTGAACGCCAGGCCGCCGGACGCGACCAGGTGACGTACATCGTGCCGCCATCACGTGCGGTGTGGATAGCACCCGGCGCGCAGCACGCCATCAACGTCATTGAAACCGCTGCTTTCTGCACGCTGTACATCGACCCGTCCGCGGTGCCGCCGGGCTGGCACGGTTGCCGTGTGATGGTGGTGTCGCCCCTGATGCGAGAACTCATCCACGCGCTGGATGTGCCGCCAAATGACCCCCTGCCCGGCATACCTGGCGAACACGGTGCGCGTGAACGCATGCTGGTGCCCTTGCTGCTGCACGAATTGACCCACGCCACCACACAGGCCCTGGGTGTACCCATGCCGCACCCGCAAACCGGGGACAAACGCCTGCACGCCCTGTGTGAGGCCGTGCTGCGCGCCCCCAACGCCCGCGCCACTTTGGCAGACTGGGCCCATGACGTAGGTGCCAGCGAACGCACGGTGGCGCGCCTGTTTCGCACCGAGCTGGGCACCAGCTACCAGCAATGGCGGCAGCAGGCCGTACTGGCCCACGCCCTGCCCCTGCTGGCGCGCGGCACACCGGTCAGCCACGTGGCGGCGGC
>JANPAZ010000304.1:0-6126 GCA_031430225.1 Rhodoferax sp.
GCGGTGGTCAGCCCGGTGATGTTGCGGCCGTCTTTCATGATCAGGCCCGCGCCCAAAAATCCAACGCCGGTGACGATGCCCTGCACCACGCGGGTGGGGTCAACTGGCGCCACCGCGCCATTGGAGCCACCCCACCAAAAGCCGGGATAGCCTGCAAACACGGTAAGTGCGGCCGACGCCATGCAGACGATGCCGTAAGTGCGCATGCCCGCCGCGCGCCCATGGTATGAGCGCTCGTAACCCACCAGCAAGCCCAGCAGCAATGCGCCCAGCAGGTTGGCGAACACCAGCAGGTTCACTTCGATCATGGCCGGTGACCAGAACGAAGCCAGATACGACGTGTTGAATTGACCCATGGGCGCCTCCTCTACCTAAAAATAGCTGCTAGCCCCAGAGTATTGGGCGCTGACAGCTATGAATAGTAGAGCAAAACGCAGGCTGCAGGGCTGAATCAGCCTTTTCGTTCCATCCAGACATGCACCGTTTCGTGAAGGCGTCCCGCACGCGCATAGCTCGTCAGCTTCTCGATCATTCGGGTGTCCAGGGTGTGGTCTGCCGACAGCATGAGCATCCCGCCGGGACCGATCAGGTCGCGGGAAAGGACCATTCCGGCCTCCAACTTGTGGGTTGACACCGCTGTTTCACGGGCTTGCTCCGCACTCACCTCGGTGGCGTCACCACCCAGTACCGACATGAAAGCTGCGATGACAGCTGGGTCGTAACGCTTGCCGCTGCCGTGCAGCAGCAGAGTCTTGATGTCGCCCTCCGTCAACGCGCGTTTGGCAAACGCACCGATCTGAAAACTATCGTAGTCGCTGGCCAGTGCCAATATCCGCGCACCGATGGGAATCGCCTCGGCAGCGAGCCGTTTCGGTGTGCCCGTGCCATCAAAGCGCTCCAGTTGCGCGCCGATCATCGCCGCGGCCCCCTGCAAGTCCTGGAGCGGCATGAGAAGTTGCTCTGCGATGCCGGGGTGATTGCGATACTGATCCAGATGCGCGCCGCTCAGGGTGGAGACAGGCATCGCCAGCAGTTCGTCCGTGAACCCGATCTTGCCAATCTCGTGAAGCAAGCCGGCAATGAAGATTTCCTTGACCACTGGCGTTTCCAGCCCCATTTTGGCGCCAATTTTTCGGCACATTTCGGCCGTGCGGCGTGAATGCCCTGCCAGGCTGCCGCCGCGCATCTCAATCAGGGCCGAGAACACCTTGATCGACGTCACAAAGTTGGCCTTGAGCTTTTCGTTGGCCTCTTTCAGGGCCTCGTTGGCCGCGGCCAACTCAAGGGTCCGCTCTGCAACTTTGGTTTCCAGTGCTGCGTTCAGGGCTTCCAGTGCTTCATTTTGACTTTGGGTGAGCGCCTCCAGGCGGCGTTTTTCCTGCTCCAGAGCCTTGCGCTCCAGGGCATGGCGCACCAGCAGCACGATGTCGTTGTCATCCCACGGCTTGGTGATATAACGGTAGATCTCGCCCCGGTTGATGGCGTCAACGATGGCATTGACATCCGAGTGCCCGGTCAGCAGGAGGCGCACCGTCAATGGCCACCGGGCCCGGACCTGTGCCAAAAATTCGGCGCCGTTCATGTTCGGCATGCGCATGTCTGAAATCACCAGGTCGACTGACTCGGTATCCAGAATCTGCAGCCCGGAGGCACCACTGTCGGCCACCCGCACAGTCCACCCGGTCGAGCGAAATAGCCGCCGCAATGCCGAAAGGATATGCGGCTCATCATCGACGCAGAGAATCACCGGTGCTGGCCGGCTGGGCTGCGCCGCGTCAGTGGTTGGCTGCATCTGGGTCATGGGGTCGTCGTATGCAGGTTGGGCTCTGGCGCAGGCTGTGAAATCGGCACCACGACCCTGAAGCGCGTTCCCACCCCCACTTCGGTCTGCACGTCGATGCGACCATGGTGCTTCTTCACAATCCCGTAAGACAGTGACAAGCCCAGCCCCGTGCCTTTACCGATGGGCTTGGTGGTGTAGAACGGGTCAAAGATGCGGGCCAGGCTCTCCTTGGGAATCCCCGAGCCCGTGTCAGCAACCTCGAACCAGGCATTGGGCCCCTCGGTACCGGTGCTGATGGTGATGGTGCCCCGCTCGGGCCCCATGGCGTGGGCGGCGTTGACGACCAGATTCATCACGACCTGATTGAGCTCCGAGGCCAGGCACTCCACTTCAGGCATATCGCCATAGTGTTTGACGACATCGGCCTTGTACTTCACTTCGTTGGCGACGACGTTCAATGTCGAGTCAATGCCCTCGGCCAGATTTGCCATGTGCCATAGGGGGTTCGCATCGACGTGTGAGAAATCCTTGAGGTCCTGAACGATTTTTCGAACCCGCACAATACCCTCTTTCGACTCGCGCATCAGCACCGGAATATCCTCTTTCAGATACTCCAGCTCCACTTGTTCCCGCAGATTTTTGAGGTTGGCCATGGTCGCCGAATCACCGTGCGTGGGCTCGGCGTTCTCATAGGCTGTCAGCACCTCGAACAGACTGGCCAGGTATTTTTCCAGCGTGCCAAAATTGGAAAAAATATAGCCGATCGGGTTGTTAATTTCGTGCGCAACCCCGGCCGCAAGCTGCCCGATAGACGCCAGTTTCTCAGACTGCACCAATTGATCCTGGGCCATCACGAGCCGGTCATTGAGGGTCTGCTGGACTTTGAGCAAAGCCTCCTCTGCGCGCTTTTGTTCGGTGATGTCCTGCAAGGTTTCAATGGCCCCCACAATCTCGCCTTGCGCATTGCGAAGCGGGGCTGCCGTGAACGAGAGCCACAAGCCCGTATCGCCCAATCGTGGGAAAAACCCCACCGCTTCATAGGCATCAGGGATGATGGGTGACCGACGGTAAGCGGTGTTGTACAGGCGCTCCATGTCGTCACCCAAGCACTGGTCCACGATCAGATCAGCGAGCACCGGTCGTTCGTGCCCGTAAAAGGTTTGCCCCAGCGACCGGCTTCCGATCATGTCAGCTGCTTTGACCCCCAGCGTGACCTCACAGGCCTTGTTGAAGTGGGTGACTACGTGACTGGCATCAATCACGATGGTAGGTAGTGGACTGCCTTCAAAAAAGCCTGAGGCTGTCAGGACTTCAATGCCACCGCCAGTGGGCGCTGCCCCAGCGGTGTGTTGCGTCAATGGGGGGCTGGAATCGGACATGATTTTCCCTTCTCAAGGCTTGAGTAGGCCACTGGCGGCCTGAAATTGCACGTCTGCTTCCCGAAACACCTTGGCCAGCGCGGGTTCATCCAGGCCAAGCTGGTTCCAGGTGGCGTCAGTCAGGCTCGGCACCTGATCGTCTTCTTCCATCGAGAAGTCCAGCGCATGCGCCATCGCATCGGCCGCATGAATCAATAACGCCATGGGGTCCGTGTCCAACAACCCAGGCGTGTGGTGCCGGGCCACCGCCTGCTGGGTGGACTCCGGAAATTTCCAGTGCCTGGCCAGTGCTTCGCCAATGGCGGCATGGTCAAGGCCTAACAACGCGCGCTCGGCCGCCAGCATGGTGCAATCTGTGCGGACTCGGTGCGCCGCCACCGCGGCGTAATGGTCGGGAAACCGGGTGGCGAGCACGAGTCGGCCAATGTCATGCAGCAGGCCTGACAGGTACGCCTGCTCGGCGTTCACTTTCAGGGGCCGGGCGAGTGCGCGGGCGCAAGCGGCGGTGCCCACGGCATGGCGCCAGAAAGATTCGAGGTTGAAAGCGCCGGAACCGCACGCGGGCACCGAGGCCATCAAGGCAGCCGTCGTTGCCAGCGTCTGAACACTTTGAAACCCGAGAATCGCTATTGCCTCACCCACGGTGGTGACCTGTCGCTGCAGACCGTAGAAGGAGGAATTCGCAATGCGCAGCGTCTTGGCGGTCAGCGCCTGGTCCAGCGAAATCTTGCGCGCCAGGACGTCAATGTCGACATCCGGGTCCTGCATGCTGGCAATCAGGTCTACGACGACAGCTGGCAGCGAAGGCAGGTTGTGGATGGACTTGAGGACGTCCGGCAAAAGCAGCGTGTTCATGGGCTCAAACCGCTGCGGTAATTCACCACGGCCCGGCGCAATAGCTGGTCGGCGCTGCCGTTGGGGCTCTGACGGAACAGCCGTTCCAGCCGGAGCAATTGGCGTTTTAATTCAAGCGATGCATCGGACGCCGAGGCCCCTGGCGCCGGTGCCCCCGCTTTCAGTGCGTGGGACTCGGGGGGATTGGACGGGTCGTGTGCGGTCATGATGGCTCGCGTTGGGCTGTAAACGTGACGATGCGACCCTGGGAGGTCGACTGTTCGCCCATGCGATACCACTGCAATTGATACGTGCTGTCCTTGATCTGCGCTTGGCTGCATTCGCCTTCGCGCAAACTGTTCAACAGTGCCTCGACCTCGGGCAGGCTGGCGGCCAGATCATCTCCGAGCAAGGGAGTCGACTCCCCAAACAGCTGTTGAGCTTGCCGGTTCACGAAGGCGATCATGCCGTCGTCGTCCAGCCCCAGTATCGGGACCGGCAGATGCTGCAGCACATCCCGCACCACGCTCAGGTTCACTTCGCTGCGGATGATCTGGCGCTGCTTGTTGCCCAGCACTTCTTGCAACTGCCGGTTGCTCGTGGCGAGCTCATGGTTGGCGGTTCTGATTTTCAGGTTGAGCTGTCTGTTTTCATCGGCCAGCTCCTTATGGTGAAAAGCTTCTTCAATGAAACTGCGCAACTGTGCGTCATCCCAGGGCTTGGTCAAAAAGCGGTACACGGCACCTTCATTGATGGCGTCGGTCACCGATTGCAGTTCGGTGTAGCCCGACAACACAATCCGGATGGTGTCCGGATAGCGCGTCTTGGCCTGGCGAAGGAATTCCACCCCGCTCATGCCAGGCATGCGCTGGTCTGACAGGATGATGTCGACGGGATGGGCGGACAGCATGTCCAGGCCCTCCTGCCCACTGTTGGCTGTGAGGATGTCGTAGCCGTCGCGGCGCAGCAACCGTTTCAGGGAAGCCACCACGTTGGCTTCGTCATCCACCAGCAACAGCGTTCGTGTCTTGGCCTGAACCCGAAGCAGGTGAGGCGGCAGACGTCTGTCTTCGGCCAGCAACAGGTCCATGGCGTCTTTGGCGATGGGGCGAGAAAAGAAATAGCCCTGGATTTCGTCACAACCATTGGCGCGCAGAAACTCACACTGGGGTTCCGTCTCGACCCCTTCGGCGATGACCTGCAGCCCCAGCCCGTGCGCCATGGAGATCACCACCTTGGCGATCACGGCATCCTCTGAACTCGTGTTGATATCCCGCACGAACGACTGATCGATCTTCACCTTGTCAAACGGAAAGCGTTTGAGGTAGCTCAGTGAAGAGTAGCCGGTACCAAAGTCGTCCAGTGCCAGTCTGAGGCCCAGGGACTTCATGGCGCGCAGCAGCATTTCGCTGTGTTCCACGTCCTCCATCAATGCACCCTCGGTGATCTCGACGTAGATCATGTCGGGTTCAATCGCGTACTGGCGCAGCGATTTCTCGATATGCGCCAGCAGCCCCGGGTCGCCAAACTGGACGGGTGACACGTTGATCGACAACCGGGGTGCTCTCATGCCGTGGTCAAGCCAGTCACGAAGATCCCGACACCCCCGGGTGAACACCCAGTTGCCGATCTCGATGATCAGGCCGGACTGCTCCGCCACCGGGATGAAGCGCGACGGCGGCACCATTCCCAACTCGGGATGGCTCCAGCGCAACAAGGCTTCCATGCCGCCGATCTGGCCCGTCTGCAGGTCGGCATAGGGCTGGTAATGCAGTTGCAACTGGTCCCGGGCAATGGCTTCGTGCAAGGCGGTGGCCAGGGCCGCCTGGGCCACTGTGCTCTCGAACATGGCGGCGCTGAAGAAATGATGCTTGCCACGCCCCAGTTGCTTGGCCTGATGCATTGCCACTTCAGCCGACTTGAACAGGGTCTCAAAGGTCTGGCCGTCCAGCGGGTAGATGGCCGTTCCAATGGAGGCGGTTACGGTGAAGGTTCTGCCGTCGATCTCGTAGGGCTGTGCCACCACACGCATGAGCCTACTGGCCAGAATGCCCGCGCCTTCGGTGGTGTCGCCAGGAAGTATGAGCACGAATTCGTCCCCGCCTGTGCGCGCCTCTGTGTCCTGGTCGC
>JANPAZ010000305.1:0-14450 GCA_031430225.1 Rhodoferax sp.
TTGCTGATGGTAATAGACGGGAACTTGGACGAAAAGTCCTTGTTCTTGGCGGCAATCGAGACCGCCACCTGGCGCGCTACCGCTTTGTAAATGGTGGCGACGTCGCCATCGGGGTCGGCCACCACCGTGGGCTTTCCGCTGTCGGCCTGCAGACGAATCTGCATGTTCAGCGGGAGGGCACCCAGATAGTCCATCTTGTACTCGGCAGCCATGTTCTTGCCACCGTCAGAGCCAAAGATGTGTTCCACATGGCCGCACTGGCTGCACACGTGCACCGCCATGTTTTCAACAATCCCCAGGATCGGCACCCCAACCTTTTCAAACATCTTGATGCCCTTCTTGGCATCCAACAGCGCAATGTCTTGCGGCGTCGTGACGATCACCGCGCCCGTCATGGGTACACGTTGGCTCAAGGTGAGTTGGATGTCGCCCGTACCGGGGGGCATGTCCACAATCAGGTAATCCAGATCGCGCCAATTCGTCTGGCGCAGCAACTGCTCCAACGCCTGCGTTGCCATAGGGCCGCGCCAGATCATGGCTTCGTCCTGCGCGACCAGAAAACCAATGGACATGACCTGTACACCATAGTTTTCCAGCGGCTCCATGGTCTTGCCGTCGTCGCTCTCGGGGCGACCATCGATGCCCATCATCATCGGAACGCTAGGGCCGTAGATGTCGGCATCCAGCAAGCCCACGCTGGCCCCCTCGGCGGCCAGAGCCAGGGCCAGATTGACGGCCGTGGTGCTCTTGCCCACGCCGCCCTTGCCTGAGGCTACCGCCACGATATTTTTGACCTTGGGCAGCAACTGCACGCCCCGTTGCACCGAATGCGCCTGTACTTTGGTGTAAATATTGACCGACACATTGCTCACCCCCGCCACGCCTTTCGCAGCAGCCACCAGCGCCTTGCGAAAGCCCGGAATCTGGCTTTTGGCAGGGTAACCAAGCTCTACATCAAACGCCACATCGCCACCGGTGATGCTGATATTTTTGATGGATTTGGACGAGACAAAATCGCGTCCGGTATTGGTATCCACAACGCTCTTTAGCGCGTCGGAAAGAATTTGTTCTGTCACTGCCATTGAATACTCCTGAAGGCAGGTAGTCTAGCGAAGTGCGCTTTGCCTTTGCCCGTGTAGGCGAATCGGGGCATGTTGACGTGAATCTGCGGGTTTACCCATGGTTCGACCCACTCATAATCCGTGTGATCATGGCCGAATCACCCACGCCACAGACCACCGGGCTACTGCTCACGGGCGGAGGCGCGCGCGCGGCCTACCAGGTGGGTGTGCTGGAAGCCATTGCAGACATCCGCAAGTTCAGCGGCATCACACACACGCAAAATCCGTTTGGCATCATCACCGGCACATCAGCGGGCGCCATCAACGCGTCGGCCCTGGCTTGCGGTGCAGACGACTTCGATGCGTCTGTGCGGCTCATTGTGAGTGTCTGGAAAAACTTCACGGCCGAGCAGGTATACCGGGCGGATTCGTTGAGCGTGATTCGCCAGGGTGCCGGCTGGCTAACCCTGCTGTCGGTGGGCTGGCTATTGGCCAAATGGCGTCGGGTCACGCCGCGCTCGCTATTGGACAACGCGCCTCTCAAAGAGCTTCTGGCCACGCTAGTGCCGCTGGCGCGCTTGCCCGACCTGATACGCGACGGTCACTTGCAGGCGCTCGCCGTCACCGCATCCAGCTACAGCTCGGGCGACCATGTCACCTTTTTCGAGGCCGGTGACCACATCAAGCCTTGGATGCGCTCACAGCGTCTCTCAGCAAAAGAACGCATCACGCACGATCATCTGCTGGCATCCAGTGCAATTCCTTTCGTTTTCCCGGCGGCTGCATTGCCGTTTCAGGGACGGACCGAGTTTTTTGGCGATGGGTCCATGCGGCAGTCCGCACCTGTTTCACCCGCCATTCATCTGGGGTCGCAGCGTGTGCTGGTAGTGGGCGCGGGGCGCATGCATGAGCCCAAAAGCGAAGCCCATCTGCACACCACTACCAACTATCCGTCTCTGGCACAGATTGCAGGCCACGCCCTGTCCAACATATTTCTGGACGCTCTTGCCGTCGACGTGGAACGGGCCCGCCGCATCAACCAGACCCTGACGCTGATCCCCGATGAAGTGCGACACGCCAGCTCGCTGCGGCCCATTGAGCTGCTGGTGATTGCACCCTCTCAACGGCTGGACATGGTCGCGGCGCGCCACATTAATTCTTTGCCCCGCGCAGTTCGCACCATGCTGGGCGGAGTGGGCGTGACATCCCGGCCGGAAGACGTGAAGGGCGCGGCACTGGCCAGTTACCTGCTCTTCGAGTCCGGCTACACCAATGAACTGATGTCGCTGGGCTATGCCGACACCTGGAAGCAAATGGAGGAGGTGCGGCGCTTCTTTGGCTGGACTGCGCCCATGCAGCCCGACCAGACGCTACCGCCCAGGCGGTAACCGGGCGACTAAAATCGGCCGTCAACCAGAAAGCCGATTCCCGATGTCACGCCAACTCTTCGTCACCACCGCCCTGCCCTACGCCAACGGCAACTTCCACATTGGTCACATCATGGAGTACATCCAGGCCGACATCTGGGTGCGCCATCAAAGAATGATGGGCAGTGACGTCAACTTCGTCTGCGCGGACGACGCCCATGGCGCACCCATCATGATTGCGGCCGAAAAAGCGGGCAAGACACCCCAGCAGTTTGTGGCGGACATTGCGGCTGGTCGCAAACCGTACCTGGATGGTTTTCACATTGCGTTTGACAACTGGCACAGCACCGACGCGCCTGAAAACCACGAACTGGCGCGTCAGATTTACCGCGACCTGCGTGACAACCCGAGTGGCTCGTTGATTGAAACAAAAACCATCGAGCAGTTCTTCGACACAGAGAAGAACATGTTTTTGCCTGACCGCTTCATCAAGGGTGAGTGCCCCAAGTGCCATACCAAGGACCAGTACGGCGACAACTGTGAAAGCTGCGGTGCAGTCTATGCGCCCACGGACCTCATCAAACCCTATTCGGCCTTGTCGGGTGCCCAGCCGGTACTGAAAAGCTCGGAGCATTTCTTCTTCAAGCTGTCCGACCCGCGTTGTGTCGCGTTTCTGGAGCAGTGGACGCAGGGCAATGACGAGCACGGCAAGCCCCGTCTGCAGCCCGAAGTGGCCAACAAGGTCAAGGAATGGTTCACCGTACGCACCAACCCCGATGGCTCGAAAAGCGAAGGACTGGGCGACTGGGACATCAGCCGCGACGCGCCCTACTTTGGCATTGAAATTCCCGATGCGCCCGGTAAATACTTTTACGTGTGGCTTGATGCGCCTGTGGGCTACCTGGCTTCACTCAAGAACCTGCTGGATCGCAAGGGCGAGGATTACGCCACCTACATGGCCAATCCTTCGCTTGAGCAGTACCACTTTATTGGCAAAGACATCGTGACCTTTCACACGTTGTTCTGGCCAGCCATGCTCAAGTTCAGCGGCCGCAAGACGCCCAACAACATCTTTGTGCATGGCTTTTTAACCGTGAACAACGGCGAGAAGATGAGCAAAAGCCGGGGCACGGGTCTGGACCCGCTCAAATACCTGAGCCTGGGCATGAACCCGGAATGGCTGCGCTACTACATTGCCACCAAGCTGTCGGCCCGCAACGAAGATATTGACTTCAAGCCCGAAGACTTTTTGACCCGGGTCAATAGCGACCTGGTGGGCAAGTACATCAACATCGCATCACGGGCTGCCGGCTTCATTGCCAGGCGGTTTGAAGGCCGACTAGGCGCGGTGTCTGATGACGGCGCTGCGTTGCTGACACAGCTGCGCGTCGAACGCATCAGCATCGAGCAGTTGTATGAGAGCCGCGAATACAGCAAGGCGCTGCGCGAAACCATGCTGCTGGCCGACCGCGTGAATGAATACGTCGACAACAACAAACCCTGGGAGCTGGCCAAACAAGCGGGCATGGACGCCCGGTTGCATGATGTCTGCACCGTGTGCATTGAGGCGTTTGCTGTGCTCACCACCTACCTCAAACCCGTGCTGCCCGCGCTGGCAATCCAAGTCGAGACCTTTCTGGGCGTGGAGCCCTTGCGATTTTCAACCCTCAGCCCCGGTATGGGCGCGGGCCATCGCATTGGCAACTACCAGCATTTGATGCAACGCGTCGACATCAAACAACTTGAAGCGCTTTTTGAGCCCCCTGCCCACATGGAACCTCAACAGTTGGCTATAGAAAATGTAGCGCCCGGTGGTGAGGAGTTGGGCCCCGTCATCAGCATTGATGACTTCATGAAAATCGACCTGCGCATCGCGAAGATCATCCATTGCGAAGCTGTAGACGGCTCGACCAAACTGTTGCGCCTGACGCTGGATGTGGGTGAAGGCACTGACGCGCAAGGCAATCCCAAAACCCGCAACGTCTTCAGCGGCATTGCAAGCGCCTACAAGCCTGCCGACCTGATCGGCAAACTCACAGTGATGGTGGCCAACCTGGCACCGCGCAAAATGAAGTTTGGTATCAGCGAAGGGATGGTACTTGCCGCCAGCCATGGCGATGAGAAAGCGAACCCTGGCATTCATGTGCTGGAATCCACGGCGGGCGCGCAGCCGGGCATGCGCGTGCGCTAGCCAGTGGCTCAAGCCAGGAGTAGTATTTCGCAATGAACACTGCCATCTCCCATCCAACGGCTGACAAAACTGCCTACCGTAACTATGCAGCCCCCCAGGTCAGCGAAAATTTTGACCGGGTGCGCGAGTTTTACCGGCTCAATCACCAGCAACAGACGCACGCTTTTGCCGCTGAGAAGCGTTCCGAATTTCTGAGCTTCACGCGCCAGCGAATGACGCCATGGGCGGCGCTGGACTACCTCAACACCCTGGTGGACGACAGTGACCCCGACACCAATCTGCCGCAGATTGACCACCTGATTCAAACCGCTGAAGCCATGCGCGCCGACGGCCAGCCAGACTGGATGGTGTTGACGGGCTTTGTGCACGACCTGGGCAAGGTGCTGTGCCTTTTTGGTGAACCGCAGTGGGCTGTGGTTGGCGACACCTTTCCCACCGGTTGCGCCTATTCGCCCAAAGTGGTTTACAGCGAGTTTTTTGCTGCCAACCCCGATATGCAACAAGCCGAATTGCAGACCCTGCACGGCGTGTACAAACCACAGTGCGGCCTGGACGCCGTTCAGATGAGCTGGGGCCACGATGAATACCTGTACCACCTGCTGCGCGACCACCTGCCCATGGAGGCGCTCTACATGATCCGCTACCACAGCTTTTATGCGTGGCATCGCGAGGGGCAGTACGATCACCTGTGCAGCGACCAGGACCGCACCATGCTGCCCTGGGTGCAGCTGTTCAACCCGTACGACCTGTACACCAAGAGCCCGAACCGGCCCACGCTGGCGTCCGTCAAGCCCTATTACGAAGACCTGCTGGCCAAGTATTTGCCAGCCACGCTGCAGTTTTAAGGTGGGTTCGGCGCACCCATGATTCCCCTGATTCGCGGTTGGACCGATGTGCAACGCACCCCGCGCGCCAACGTGGGTCTGGGTGCCACCTTGAGTTTTGTGGCCGGTGCCACCAACGCCGGAGGATTTCTGGCTGTAGGGCAATATACCTCGCACATGACGGGCGTGGTCTCTGCCATTGCAGACAATATCGTGCTGGGTCAACTAGCCTTGGTGCTGGCTGGCCTGGCCTCGCTGATCGCCTTCCTGGCGGGTGCTGCCAGCACGGCCTGGATCGTGAACTGGTGCCTGCGCCGCAATCTCAAAAGCGCCTACGGCCGACCCCTGTTGCTCGAAGCGGGTTTGCTGCTGATCTTTGGCCTGTTTGGGGCTGGTATCAACTTTTACGCCGGGCTGTTTGTGCCGCTCACCGTGCTGGTGCTGTGCTACATCATGGGGCTACAAAATGCAGTAATCACCAAGATTTCAAATGCCGAGATCCGCACCACCCATGTGACTGGCCTGGTGACAGACCTTGGCATTGAGATTGGCAAGATGCTTTACTTCAATCGCCTGCCAACCGACCGGCGGGTTCAGGCCAACCGTCGCAAGCTTCGCATTCACCTCATTCTGGTCACGTGCTTTTTTGTAGGCGGTCTGGCAGGCGCTTTGGGCTTCAAGACCATCGGCTATGTCACGACAGTGCCGCTGGCACTCATTCTCATCCTGCTGGTGATTCAACCCGTCATGCAGGACGTGCGGGCCGCTGCGCGCCAGCTGCGTCATTCGTGACGGGTCATTGCGCGTGACCACGCCTGTGCCACCGCGAAAAGTGGCATCCTTTCGCCCCTATTTGATCGATTCGCTGGGGGACTACTCCAGGGAAAGACTGCTGAAAGACATCAGCGCGGGCATCACGGTGGGCATCGTTGCGCTACCCCTGGCCATGGCCTTTGCAATGGCCAGTGGCCTGAAGCCGGAGGCTGGCCTGTTCACGGCAATCATTGCGGGTTTTCTGATCTCGGCACTGGGAGGCAGCCGGGTACAGATCGGCGGGCCTGCGGGCGCATTCATCGTGATCGTGTACGGCATCATCGAGCGCTATGGCGTCTCCAACCTGATCATCGCCACGGCCATGTCAGGCGTCATGCTGTTCCTGATGGGTTTCTTCAAGCTCGGCACGCTGATCCGTTTCATTCCGGTGGCGGTGGTGATTGGCTTTACCAATGGCATTGCTGTGCTCGTGGCACTTTCGCAGATCAAGGATTTTCTGGGGTTGCAGATTTCCGCCATGCCGGCCAATTTCTTTGGCATCCTGTCGTCACTGGGCAGCAACCTACACACGGTCAACCTGCAAGCCCTGGCACTGGCGATGGTTGCCCTGTCAATCATCATTGGGTGGACCTACTTTGTGCCCAAATTAGGGCAACGCACAAAACTTGTCACTCAGTTGTCTGTGGTGCCGGGCTCCATCATTGCGCTTTTTGTCACCACCTTGGCCGTTTCACTGTTGGGGCTGCAGGTTGACACGATTGGCAACCGGTTTGGTGGCATACCCTCGACCCTGCCGGGTTTTTCTTGGCCCGCCTTTTCCTGGGACTCGGCCCGTTTTCTGATTGTGCCGGCCACCACACTGGCGCTGCTGGGCGCGATCGAATCGCTGCTTTGCGCGCGCGTGGCCGACGGCATGATTGACGACCGCCACAACTCGAATCAGGAGCTTATGGCGCAGGGCGTGGCCAATTTCATCACGCCGTTTTTTGGCGGCATGCCAGCCACTGGCACCATTGCCCGCACCATGACCAACGTCAAGAGCGGCGCTACCAGCCCGATTGCCGGGATCGTGCACGCGTTGACGTTGCTGATTGTCATTCTGGTCGCCGCGCCCCTGGCAAAGAACGTACCCCTGGCCGCAATGGCTGCGGTGTTGATGTTTGTCGCCTGGAACATGGGCCAGTGGCGCGAGTTTGTCAACCTGCGCCAATTCCGCGTGCCCTATCGCATCACGCTGCTGGCTGTCTTCTTTCTCACGGTGATTTTTGACGTGACCGTGGCGGTCGAGGTCGGGCTGATTGCGGCCTGCGTCACCTTCATTTACCGTATCTCCAGCCTGTCGCGCTGCGAGAGGCTGACAGCGGCGGAGCAACCGGTGCTGTCAGGGTATGAAGGGCGAGTGACCGCCTACCGGCTTTACGGCGCGATCTTCTTTGGTGCAGTGAAATTGCTCGAGGAAATTGAAAAAAATCTGCCCACCCGCACGCTGGTGCTCGACCTGAAAAACGTGATCTACATGGACTCGTCCGGCGTGGACACACTGCTGGACCTGTTGCGGACCTGCCAAAAAGCGAGTGTCCGTGTGGTGGTGTGTGGTCTGATGCACCAGCCACTGGACATCGCCCGGCGCAGTGGCCTGCTCAAACAGATCGATGAGACCAGCCTGATGCCGGATCTCGCTGGCGGGCTGGCCGCCGCAGTCGGGCCACTGCCTAGCGGTTCGGCTCCAGAGCAGGGTCTTTGACCGAGCCGGTCGACACCACACGCAGATCGGTGTTGAACACCGCTGTGAAGATTTTCGAGTCTGACGAATTGACGCCGTCCATGTAGCGCCAGTCGTAGTGCGTCTCATTTTTGAGGGCGTAGGGTGTGACCTTCATCGGTTTGCCCAGCATCTTGCGCACGTCTTCCATCATCATGCCGGGCTGCACTTTGGCAAAGTTCGCAGGCGTGAGCACCTGCCGCAGCGCGCTCATCTTGCCGTCTGTGCCGATGGTGATCATGTAATTCTTGGCACCCGCGGGCTGGCGGTTGTACTCAAAGGTTCGCCCGCCATTGGGGGCATCCCACACCTTTTCAGGCTCGCCAAAACGGGCCCGCACGTCGGCTTCGGTGGCAACACCCTCCTCCAGTTCGGCGATGCGTTGGGTGTCGCAGGCCACCAGCGCCAGCAGTGCCGAAATCCACGCCATGATCCAGATCCACTTCAAAATTCTTGTGCGCATGATCGTCCCTGTAAAATTGCCGCATGAGCTTCAAGTTTATGTCCATCTTTGCCCGCCCCCACTACCGGTCTGACGTGACCCAATTCATCGACCAGATGAAAACGGCCAAGCCGGCACTGGAATCCCAGCAACTTGCCGGTCGCGCCCTGCTATGGGACAAGCCCGTGGACCGCAGCGCCTGGGCCGAGTACCGCGAAGCCCAGGTGGCGCAGCGGCCCTACGTGTACCAGACCGAAGCCAAGTAAGCCACTTTGCGAATCAAATCAGTCAACGGCCCACGAATAAAAGGCATAGTTTGCTATATATTTAGTAGCAAATCATGACGATGATCGTGGACGCCAGCGCGCTAATTCAGGCCAGCGAATCCGGTCTGGCCGTCATGCCCAAAGTGGTAGACCAGGTGGCGTTGGCGCGTTTGTATGGCGAACCCCTGTTTGCCATGCCGCAGGATCTGTACATACCGCCGGATGCGCTGGAGGTCTTTCTGGAGGCCTTTGAGGGCCCGCTCGACCTGCTGCTGTACCTGATCCGCAAGCAAAATTTCAATATTCTCGACATCCCCATGGCGGGGCTGACCCGCCAGTACCTTGTGTACGTGGACGAAATTCGGGGCCGCAACCTGGAGCTGGCCGCCGAATATTTGCTCATGGCTGCCATGCTGATCGAGATCAAATCCCGCATGTTACTGCCCGCGCGCAAAGTGGCCGAGGGGGAAGAGGCAGAAGATCCGCGTGCCGAACTGGTGCGCCGCCTGCTCGAGTACGAGCAGATGAAACTGGCGGCGGGCAAGCTGGGAGCCATTCCCCAACTGGGGCGCGATTTTCTGCGGGCGCAGGTGTTCATCGAACAAGCCTTGCAACCGCGCTTTCCCGACGTGCATGTGGTTGATTTGCAGGAGGCCTGGCGCGACATTCTCAAACGCGCCAAGCTGGTGCAACACCACACCATCACGCGCGAGGAGCTGTCGGTGCGCGAACACATGAGCATCGTGCTGCGCCATTTGCAGGGTCGCAAGTTTGTCGAGTTTGAAAATCTTTTTGATGCCAGCAAAGGCATGCCGGTATTGGTGGTGACCTTCCTCGCCATGCTGGAGCTGGCCAAGGAAACCCTGATCGAGATCACCCAGGCCGAGGCGTTTGCGCCTATTTACGTCCGGCTGGCTTATTCGCCGGCTTGAGTTCCCGGCGCAACCCGCGCTAAAACCTTTCACGTCTTTTAACGATCCACGAATCGGATCAACCCTCTTCCCGCGCCTCGCGCCCCATCAGTGCTGCCACTGCCTGCGCAGGGCTGATCTGCCCATCAAGCAACGCCACCACAGCCGCAGAGATGGGCATGTCTACGCCCAGCCCTTTCGCCCGCTGCACCACGGTGCGGGCGCAAAAAACACCTTCTGCCACGTGCCCCAGTGAATCAACCGCCTGCTGCAGCGTGTTGCCTTGCGCCAGCAAGAGGCCGACCTTGCGGTTGCGGCTGAGGTCTCCTGTGGCGGTCAGCACCAGGTCGCCCAGGCCGCTCAGGCCCATGAAAGTCTCGGCCCTGGCACCCAGCGCCAGGCCCAGGCGGGTCATCTCGGTGAGGCCGCGGGTGATCAGCGCGGCGCGCGCATTCAGGCCCAGGTTCAGCCCATCGCACAGGCCGGTGGCAATGGCCAGCACGTTTTTGACGGCACCGCCCACTTCCACGCCGACGATATCGTCGTTGGCATACACCCGCACGGTTGGGCTGTGAAAAGCTTTCACCAGCGCATCGCGTACGGCTGGGTGGCTGCTGCTGGCTACCAGCGCAGTCGGCTGGCCGCGCGCTACCTCCAGCGCAAAGCTGGGGCCACTGAGCACACCCGCTATTAAATCAGGAGCTACCTGCGCTTGTACTTCGTGGGCCAACAGGCCAAAACCCTCTGCTAGCCCTTTTGAAAGACCTTCGGCGGCCATTTCAGACCGGGCAGGCTCGAACCCCTTGCACAGCCAGGCCACAGGCACCTGACACTGGTTGATTTGGCCCAACAGGTCGCGCAGGCCCGCCATGGGCGTGGCGACAACTACCAGATCAGCCTGCAAGGCCTGGCGTGCCGGGCCGTCGTGGCCGGTTTGAAGGGTCAAGGCAGCAGGTAGCGGAACCCCAGGCAAATAGCGGGTATTCTCACGCGTTAGCTGCATGCCTTGCGTCTGCGCGTCATTGCGTGCCCATAGCGTGACGGACCGGGCAGCTGCCGGGTTGCGGCTGGCGCTCACGGCCAGCGCAGTACCCCAGGCACCCGCCCCAAGTACTACTATTTTCATAGCGAACTATGCCCGTGATACGTGGGCATAGAGCTCAAAACACTATTGGGTAACGATGCGGGGTGCGTCTGCGGCAGCCTGGGCCTGCTGCTGCTCGTACATGGCCTGAAAGTTGATTTCAGAGAGATGCACAGGCGGGAAACCCGCGCGCTGGATCAAGTCGGCCACATTGCCACGCAGGTAGGGGTAGACGATCTGCGGGCAGGCAATGCCCATGACCTGGCTCATCTGCTCCTGGGGCAGGTTGCGAATCTCGAAGATACCGGCTTGCTTGGCTTCGACCAGGAACACGGTTTTGTCCTGGATCTTGGTTTGCACCGTGGCGGTCACGGTGATTTCAAAAATGCCATCCGCCACGGGCTCGGCATTCACGCCCAGCTGGATATCGACCGTGGGTTGCTCCTGCACCAACAGAATACCGGGGGAATTGGGCTGCTCCAGAGACGACTCTTTGAGATAAACGCGCTGGATCTGGAATATGGGGTCTTGTTGGTCAGCCATGGGGTCTTTCAGTAAAACAAAATTGTGCCGGAATGCAGGCAGGAAAAAAGGCAGGAATTCGGCAGAAATCAGGCAGCGATGCCAATTGCTGGTAGAGATTATCTCAGGCCAGCATTGGGGTCAGCTCGCCCCGGGCGTCCAGCGCCACCAGGTCATCACAGCCACCCACATGGGTCGCGCCAATGAATATCTGGGGCACCGTTCGCCGCCCGGTGATCTCCATCATCCGTGCGCGTTCGCTCGGATCCATATCCACGCGGATCTCTTCGATCTGCGTGACGCCCCGGGCGGTGAGGATCTGCTTGGCACGAATGCAGTAGGGGCAGACGGCGGTGGTGTACATCTTGACGGCGGGCATGGCGGACCTCAAGCCTTTTCGACGGGCAGGTTGGCCGCGCGCCAGGTTTTGAGCCCACCGGACAGGTTCTGCGTATTTTCATAGCCCAGCTTTTTTGCAATGGCCACTGCGCGGCCCGAGCGTGCGCCGGTCTGGCACACCAGAATCAGGGGCAAGGCCTTGTTCTTGACCGCCGCGCCCAGTTTTTCTTCCAATTGATTCAACGGAATATTTTTTGCACCGCCGACGTGGCCCGCCGAGAACTCCTCAGTCTCGCAGACGTCAATGACTACGGCTTTTTCGCGGTTGATGAGTTGGACCGCGCCTTCGGCCGTCAGGCCGCCACCAGAGCTTTGAATCACAGGCCACATCAGCAATGCCCCCGAGGTGAGTGCAATCGCAATCAGCATCCAGTTATCGATCAGAAATTTCACGTTATTCCTTGTAAATGACCCGCGTCCTCAAGACGGGGAACCCATGATTTTAGAATGGAGGGCTGCACCCTGGCTGAAAAGCCGGTTTTGCCCCTAACACCAGCCCGATCAAGACCGCTTCAACCCATTTGCTGCCCGTTCACTGCCCGCTCTACATTCGTCCGTTTTTCCTCCGCTTTAACTACTCACCATGTACAAACTAGTCCTCATTCGTCACGGCGAATCCACCTGGAACCAGAGCAACCGATTTACCGGCTGGACTGACGTCGATTTGACAGACACCGGCATTGAACAGGCCAAAAATGCAGGCCGCCTGCTCAAGGCCGAGGGCTATGACTTCGATGTCGCCTATACCAGCGTACTGAAGCGCGCCACGCGCACACTTTGGCACTGCCTGGACGAAATGGACCGCACCTGGCTTCCGGTGGTTAACGCCTGGCGCCTCAATGAGCGCCACTACGGTGCCCTGCAGGGGCTGAACAAGGCTGAGACCGCCAAGCAATACGGCGATGACCAGGTGCTCATCTGGCGGCGCAGCTATGACACGCCACCGCCTGCCCTTGAGCCCACCGACCCCCGCAGCGAGCGTGGCGATGTGCGCTATGCCAAGCTCAAGCCCGAGCAGATTCCCCTGACCGAATGCCTGAAAGACACGGTAGAGCGTGTCATGCCGTTCTGGAACGAAGCCCTGGCTCCGGCCATCAAGGCGGGCAAACGGGTGGTGGTTGCAGCGCATGGCAATTCGATCCGTGCACTGGTGAAGTACCTGGACAACATTGCCGACAATGACATCGTGGGCCTGAATATCCCCAATGGCATTCCGCTGGTGTATGAGCTGGACGACAATTTAAAGCCCCTTCGCCACTATTACCTGGGTGACGCACAAGCAGCGGCCAAGGCGGCGGCGGCCGTCGCCAACCAGGGAAAAGCGTGATCTTGTAGCAAGCTTTACTGCAAATTCACACCCGCCCACGGAACCCTGCGATGCAACTCGCATCAAAGGTGTATATTGCTCTGGCATAGGAATTTATATGGGTCACAAACTTAAAATTGCCGGGTGGATTTCATTGGGCGTCATGGCTGGCGCACTGACAACGGTGTCGCTGCAAACGGTGGCCCGTGGTACGCTGGCGCCCTTGCCACTGGAAGAGTTGCAGCAACTCGCAGCGGTGTTCGGCATGGTCAAGAGCGACTATGTCGAGCCGGTTGACGAGAAAAAACTCATCACCGACGCCATTTCTGGCATGGTGGCCAGCCTGGACCCCCATTCCCAGTATTTCGACAAAAAGTCCTTCAAGGAATTTCGTGAAGGTACGTCGGGCCGTTTTGTCGGCGTCGGCATCGAAATCACCCAGGAAGACGGTCTGGTCAAAGTGGTGTCTCCGATTGAAGGCTCGCCCGCCTACCGCGCCGGGCTCAAGACCAACGACCTGATCACCAAAATTGACGACACGGCTGTCAAAGGCCTTCCGCTCAATGAGGCCGTCAAGCGCATGCGCGGCGAGCCCAATACCAAAGTGGTGCTGACGATTTTCCGCAAGGAAGAAAACCGCTCTTTCCCGGTCACCATCACACGCGAAGAAATCCGCACCCTGTCGGTGCGTGGCAAGGTGATCGAACCCGGCTACGCGTGGATTCGCCTGAGCCAGTTCCAGGAACGCTCGGTGGATGACTTTGCCAGGAAAGTGGAAGAAATCTACAAGCAGGAACCCAACCTCAAGGGCCTGGTGCTGGATCTTCGCAATGACCCCGGTGGCCTGCTGGACGCGGCGGTTGCAGTGTCTGCCGCTTTCCTGCCTGAAAACGTGACCGTGGTGTCGACCAACGGCCAGTTGGCCGAAAGCAAGTTCACCTACAAGGCATCACCCGAGTTTTATCAGCGCCGTGGCAGCCCCGACCCGCTCAAACGCCTGCCTGCTGCACTGAAAAACGTGCCGCTGGTGGTGCTGGTCAATGAAGGCTCCGCATCTGCCAGTGAGATCGTTGCCGGTGCTTTGCAGGATTACAAGCGCGGCATCATCATGGGCAACCAGACCTTCGGCAAAGGCTCGGTGCAGACGGTTCGTCCGCTTGGGCCCGATACCGGCCTGAAGATCACGACGGCCCGCTACTACACCCCATCCGGCAAATCGATTCAGGCCAAAGGCATCGTGCCTGATGTTATGGTCGATGAGACTGAAGAGGGCAATTTGTTCTCCGCCTTGCGCACGCGTGAAGCCGACCTGGAAAAACACCTTGGCAGCGGTCAGGGTGACGAGAAAAAAGACGCCGGTCGGGAAAAAGCCCGCGAAGAAGCCCGCAAAAAGCTGGAAGACGAAGCCAAAAAGCCTGCGGCAGACCGAAAGATCCCGGAGTTTGGCAGCGAAAAAGACTTCCAGCTGGCCCAGGCCATCAACAAGCTCAAAGGCCGCCCGGTCATGGTCAGCAAGACCATGGTTGAGCGCAAGGAAGAGC
>JANPAZ010000306.1:0-19606 GCA_031430225.1 Rhodoferax sp.
GTTCAACCCGGCGTGGCAACCCGGCGGCGCGATCCGCCTGGGCGAAAAAATGGCAGACTTGAAACCCATTGAGAAAAAACTACAGGAGCACCCATGAGTTATGACTATCTGCTGGTCACCCAAGAGGGCGACATCACCACCATCACGCTTAACCACCCGCAAAAGCGCAATGCCTTGGCGCTGCCGATGATCCGCGAGTTGCATCGCGCTTTTGAAGACGTGGGACGCACCGACGCGCGCGGAGTCATCTTGGCGGCCAACGGCCCGGTGTTCAGCGCGGGGCACAACTTCAGCGACATGATCGATGTCACGCTCGCCCAAGCACGCGAGTTGTTCGACATTTGCCGCGCCATGATGGACGCGATGCAGGCCATGCCCCAGCCCGTCATCGCCAAAGTGCATGCGCTGGCCACGGCGGGCGGCTGCCAGCTGGTGGCCAGTTGTGACTTGGCCGTGGCCTCTGAGCAGGCCGCGTTCGCCATTCCCGGCGGCAAGGCCGGCCAGTTCTGCCATACGCCTTTGATCGCCGTGGCGCGCAACATGGGCCGCAAACGCGCGCTCGAGATGGCCATGACGGGCGAACCCATCAGCGCGAAAACGGCCGAAGCCTGGGGCATGATCAACCGATGCGTGCCGCACGACGAACTCGACGCCGCCACGCTGGACCTGATCCAGAGGGCCAGCCGTGGGGGCATGTTGTCCAAAGCCATGGGCAAAGCCGCGTTTTACCGCCAGATCGACATGCCGCAAGACACTGCTTACGACTTTGCTTCGGGCGTGATGGCCGAGGCGACGATTACGCCGGATGCGCAGGAAGGGTTCAACGCGTTTCTGGAAAAACGAAAGCCGACTTTTCGGCAGATGCCTGTGCGTGGGTGATTCGCCTTTGTTTTGATTGCTATAGTAATTATAGCTAACTAATGTTATTTAACGAGACTTGAGCGCCTATTTTCTTCTGAATATTGTCGACGCATCAAATTTGTTAATATCCATGTTAACAAATTGTCTCCACTGCGTATCCACCCGCCTGCCCCACCCCAGCACCCCCGGCGCGCAACTGCTGCGGGCCCTTCGGGCAACCATCTGCAGTACGCAGTCTCCGGGCCGCCGCGCAAACTCGCCTGCGGCTCAAACACGCGCAGCTGACTTTCGCCGTAGCGGACGGCAGCTAGGTGGGTGCTTGGAGCTGGTGCAAGCGTTAAGTACTTTCTTTTAGTTCGATGCGGTACGGGATCATCACTGTCTCAGGCGGTAGTTGTTGCCCTTGCCGGGCGGCTTTGATCGCGGTCAGGAGCAGATCACCTGCTGCCTGGCCGATGCCCACACAGTCCACGGCTACCGTGGTAATTTTTGGGTAGCAAGCATTGCCTACTTCAAAGCCCCCGAATCCGGCAATGGCTATCCTTTGAGGCACTGCCCAGCCGCGGCGGTGACACTCCATCAGCGCGCCAAACGCAGCATGGTCGGATACGCATATCAAGGCCTCTACGTCGGGCCACTGTTGCACAACTTGCACCACGGCTTGGGCACCCTGCGCCATAGAAACAGGCGCTTTGCCAACGCTCAGCATGCGTAAGCCAGGAAGGCCCAATTCCTTGACCGCTTGTTCAAATCCATGCCGCCGATCGGCCCCGCGCGCATCACTATTGGGCAAACCACCCATGAACGCCATGCGTCGATATCCGCGCGCATGCAGACTTCGAACCAGCTCGGCAGTGGCTTCTGAATTCGAGAACCCCACCATGTGTTCTATCGGGTCTGCAAGCAAATCCCAAGTCTCTACCACCGGGATTCCAGCAGCCTTCAGCATCCTGCGTGCCAATGGTGTGTGGCTGCCACCGGTCAGAATGACGCCTTCGGGCCGACGCGTCAGCATGGCCCTGAGAAGGCGCTCCTCAGTCTGAATGTCGTACTCTGTGTAGCCCAGTAGCACCTGCAGACCGCTGGCTTCAATGGCCGCCGTCAGGCCGTGGACGGTATCGGAAAAATTCGAGTTGTTCAGGGTGGGGATGAGCGCAGCGACAACGCCCGATCGCTTGCTGGAAAACGTCCTTGCTGTCTGGTCCAGCACATAGCCCATCTCTTCGCAGCACTTCAGGATACGCTGGCGCAACGTCTCGGAGCCAGAGCGCTCACTACGGCCTGTTCGCTTTAAAGCCCGCGAAACAGTCATCTTGGAAACCCCGACTGCCGCTGCCACGTCGGCCATCGTGACGTGTCGTCTGGTTTTTGGAATCCGTTTATCTTGCTTTAACTTGTCTACCACTTGGGCACAAAACCTTATGGGTAAATAGCGATACCGATAACCTGAAACAGCAAATTGCGACTTTGCAGATTGCACCAATTGTTAATGTATCACTTGAATTGGGTTACAAAATGGCCGGTGGTAACAAGTTTTAAGCAGGGTAAATACTGGTTACCGGTAACTATTACTGCGTAAAAATTCATTGCACCACTTGATTTTTTTGAAAACCGCTACTTGACCTACCACCCATGAATATTGAAGTTTTAGATTCAAGGTTTGCCGCCGTAGCGCAGCGGGCCAGCAGCGTCGAGCACTTGTGCACCGGCGCGGTTTGGGGCGAAGGGCCAGTCTGGATGAAAGAAGATGATTCGCTTCTATGGAGCGACATCCCCAACAACCGCATGCTGCGCTGGCATGACGGCGACGGTCTGTCGGTGTGGCGGCAGGGCGTGGAGTTCACCAATGGCCATGTGCGTGCGCATGACGGCGCGCTGCTGCACTGCTCGCACGGCCTGCGTGCCATTGTTCGAACGGAGTTTGGTGTCGGGCTTGTGCCGCTGGGCGATCACATTGTGGTGGACCACTACCAGGGGCGAAAACTGAATTCGCCCAACGATGTAGTGGTCAAATCCGACGGTACGATTTGGTTTACCGACCCGCCTTACGGCATCCTCTCAGACCGTGAGGGCCACCGTGCCGACAGCGAACTGCCTGGGTGCTACGTGTTTCGTTATGACCCGGCTACAAGCGCGCTGCGTCTATTGAGCGATTGGATGCAGCACCCCAACGGCTTGGCGTTCTCGCCGGACGAGGCAGTCCTGTATGTCAGCGACACATCCGCCGCACTTCAAACCGACGGCACCGGCCACCACCACATCGTGGCGTTTGATGTGTTGGACGGGCAAGCCCTGGGCAACCCGCGCGTGTTTGCGGTAATTACTCCCGGCCTGGCGGACGGATTTCGTGTCGATGTGCACGGTTTTATCTACACCAGCAGCGAAGACAGCGTCCAGGTCTACCACCCAGATGGCACACGCATCGGCCGCATTCCTGTGCCGGAAAAAGTGGGGAATCTGGTCTTTGGAGGGCCTGCGGGCAATCAGCTTTATATCTGCGCCAGCAGCTCGCTTTACCGCATCACGCTCAACACACGGGGTGCCACGGCGTGG
Organism: Rhodoferax sp.; assembly: GCA_031430225.1. Lineage (GTDB taxonomy): Bacteria > Pseudomonadota > Gammaproteobacteria > Burkholderiales > Burkholderiaceae_C > JANYCG01. The sequence goes on from JANPAZ010000306.1 coordinate 3,415, forward strand.
ACAGCGTGATGACGTTTTTGGTGCTGCCCCTGAGCGGCAATGCCGACCACCAGATTGCGCCCTGGGCCATGTGGCATGCCCGGGCCATGGTGCTGGCTTGGGGATTTCTGATTCCGCTGGGTGTGCTGGCAGCGCGGTTTTTCAAAGTGCTGCCAAGGCAGGCCTGGCCGCAGGTGCTGGACAACAAAGCGTGGTGGCACGCCCACCGCACGTTTCAGTGGGCGGGCGTGGGCTTCATGGCCGTTGGGCTGTGGCTGGTGTGGGGGCAAGGCGGCAACACCAACACCTTGGCGCAAGTTCACGCCCTGGCCGGTTGGGGGGTCTGCGGTCTGGGGGCCCTGCAAATCGCGGTTGCACTGGCACGCGGCAGCAAAGGCGGCCCGACCGATGGCTCGATGCGCGGCGACCACTACGACATGACGCCATGGCGGCTGATGTTTGAGCGCTTACACAAAGGCTTGGGTTGGCTGGCGGTGGTGGCGTCCATCGGGGTCATCCTAGTTGGTCTGGTATTGGCCGACGCGCCGCGCTGGATGCTGGGCGTTTTGCTGCTGTGGTGGCTGGCCTTGGCGGCGGCGTTTGTGCGATTGCAGCGAGCCGGGCGCTGCATCGACACCTACCAGGCCATCTGGGGGCCAGACCCGCAGCACCCCGGCAACCAATTACGGCCCATTGGCTGGGGCATTCGCAGACCAGCCGTTTGGCAAGAAAGAGAGCCCACATGAGCGGTTTGGAGTTGAAAGGTGTCGTCAAGCGCTTCGGTGATGTCACCGTAGTGCAGCAGTTGGATCTGGTCGTACACCCTGGCGAGTTTCTGGTGTTGCTGGGCGAATCCGGCTGCGGCAAAAGCACCACCTTGCGGATGATCGCCGGGCTGGAAGAGGTCACGCAGGGACAGGTGCTCATTGGCGGGCGTGATGTCACCCACGCCCACCCCATGGACCGAGACATCGCCATGGTGTTTCAAAACTACGCGCTGTACCCGCACATGGACGTGGCGCAAAACATGTCATTTGCACTGCGCCTTCTGGGCAAGCCCAAGGCCGAGATTGATGCCCGCGTCGCAACAGCCGCCAAGGTTCTGAATATCGAGCACCTTTTGCAGCGCAAACCCAAGGAGCTGTCAGGCGGCCAGCGCCAGCGCGTGGCGATTGGGCGCGCCATCGTTCGGGAGCCCCAGGTGTTTTTGTTTGATGAGCCGCTGTCTAACCTGGATGCCAAATTGCGCGGCCATATGCGGGCTGAATTGGCGCTGCTGCACGAGCGGTTGGGCAAGACTACGGTTTACGTCACGCATGACCAGGTCGAGGCCATGACGCTGGCCAACCGAATCGTGATTTTTGACAAGGGGCGCATTCAGCAAGTCGGCACCCCCAGCGAGGTGTTTAACCGCCCGGCCAGCCTATTTGTAGCCGCGTTCATTGGCACACCGACGATGAACCTGTTACCCGCGCGGTACCAGCCCGGCCCAGCAGGCCATCAACTCATCGGCGAGGGTTTTTGTATGACCGCCCCTGACTGGCTGGCGCAGACCAGCGCGGCAGACGGCCGTGCGGTGATGGTAGGGTTCAGGCCCCAAGCGCCGCAAACGATGCAGACATCGGATATGCAACAAGCTGGGCCCGAGGCGCACTTGCTGATGCAAGTCAACGTTTGCGAATACCTGGGCACCGAAAGCCAACTGGTCGGCACCTTGACCGGCAGCGGTGCACGAATCACCGTCACCGTACCGGGTGATGCCCACAACCAGCTTCACCGTGAGCTGGCGTTGCATGTGCCACCCGATCAACTGCATGTCTTTGATACCGCCAGTGGTCTGGCGCTTCGACCTTGAGCCAAGACCCTCTGTTTTGACATTGCTACCCTAACCCATCCCACCACAACCAGGAGACAACCCATGAAACGCAGAGAACTCATCAAGGGCGCCAGCATCACAATGTTTGGCGCGGGCTTGCCGTTTAGCGGCGTAAACGCCCAAAACCGCTACGCCAAATACGCGGGGCAAACGGTCACCATCAACATCCCGGCCCACCCGCATTACGACGCCATGGGAAAAATCTTGGCGGACTTCACGAAGGAAACCGGCATCAAGGTCGAAGTTGACAAGCTCGCTATTGGCCGCCTGAAAGAAAAGCAGTTGCTTGAAATGGCCAAGCCCCAGGGTGACTATGACCTGGCCTGCTACATCGTGATGTGGAAGACCGAGTACGTCGCCAAAAACCTGATTCAACCGCTGGACCCGTTCTTTGGCAACGCAGCGCTGGCTGACCCCAACTACGACATCAAGGACATTGTTCCCATCTACCTGGAAAACCTGGGCCTGGTGGGCGGCCCCAAAGGCTACCTGGCCGGGCCAGGCGCCAAACTTTATGGCTTGCCCTATGGCGCAGAGACTTCAGTACTGGCCTATCGCAAAGACATCTTCGCCAAGCACGGTCTGCAACCACCAGACACGTATGAGCAGTTTTCCAAAGCGCTGCGCACTCTTAAAGACAAAGAAGGCATTGGCGCGCTAGCCTCCCGTGGGCAAGCGGGGCACCAATGTGTTCACGCCTGGCTGCTGCACCTGAACCCGCTGGGTGGGCGCGTGTTTGATGACCAGTGGCGCCCCACGTTTAACGACGCCAAAGGTATTGCAGCGCTCAAATTTTTGCAGGAGGTGGTGGCCACTGGCCCGGCGGGCATTCCGGGCTTTGGCCAGGGCGAATCCAACACCGCGTTCCTGCAAGGGCAGGCAGCGATGTACCTGGACTCCACCTCATTGGTCGGCGTGGTCAAAGACCCGGCTCGTAGCAAAGTGGTGGACAAGGTGAGTTGGGCCTTGCACCCTGCCGGGGCCAAAAGGTCATCGCAATCAGGCGGCTTGGGATTGGCCATCCCCAAAAATGCAAAAAATCCGGATGCGGCATTCTTGCTGCTCCAGTGGCTCACCAGCAAAGCGCAAGACAGAGCCGTAACTCGCCAAGGTGGTGCGCCCACCCGCAACTCCACCATGACCGATGTGGACCTGGTGCGCCAAAACCCTGAGTTCATTGTGTTCAAGGAAGCTTTGAAGTACAGCAATCCTGATTGGCGGCCCATCATTGCCGTGTGGGACAAGATCAACGTGCAAGCCCTGGGCGTGGGCATCAGCGAAGCCTTGACTGGCAAGAAAACTGCCGAGGCCGCGTTGAACGACATGGTGCCGCAAGTCACGCAGATCATGCGTGAAGCGGGCTACAAGGTTTGACATGAGAACAAGCCGCTGGGTGCCGCTGATGTACCTGGGCCCCGCCGTTCTGGTGATGGCGGCGGCGTGCCTGTACCCGGTGCTGTCTGCGTTTCAGTTGGCGGGGTACGACTGGAGCATGGGCACACCCTGGAGCAGCGCCCGCTGGGTAGGAATTGACAACTTTGTGTCGGCCTTTACCAACCCGCGTGTTTGGTCAAGCCTGTGGACGACGCTGCTATTTGCGGCAGTGTGCGTTAGCGCTGAGATGGTGCTGGGCATTGCCCTGGCCCTGGCGCTGGAGCATCCGGTGCGCGGCATGGCCTTGTTTCGCACCCTGTTTATTTTGCCGATGATGATTGCGCCTATCGCCGTGGGCCTGGTGTGGCGCTACATGTTTGACGCGCAGTTCGGTCTGATCAACGCGGCCTTGGTTGCAGTTGGCCTGAACGCGCAGACGTGGCTGGCCGACCCCGCGCTGGCTTTCATTGCCATCGTGATTGCCGACATCTGGCAATGGACACCCTTCGTCTTCATCATGATGATTGCCGCACTGGCGGGCATTGATGGCTCGGTGATTGAAGCCGCCCGCATTGACGGCGCGCGCTGGTGGCAACAAACCTTTCTGGTCAAACTGCCCATGGTGATGCACGTGATTGCCATCACTTTGATGATGCGGCTGATTGACGCCTTTCGGGTGCTGGAAGTGGTCTATGTGCTCACTTTTGGCGGGCCGGGCGACAGCACTGAAATTTTGGCTCTGCATATTTACAAAACCGCCTTTGTGGGCCAGCAGCTGGGCGTGGCCGCTGCCATCTCGGTGCTGCTTCTGGCCGTGGTGGCGCTGTTGTCTTGGGGCGCGCTCAGGCTGTCTAACCCCATGAAGGGAGAGCCGCAATGAAGCGCCCGGTTTGGTTGGTGGCCGGCCACTACGCCATGCTGATCGTGCTGGCGTTTTTTTGCGTGGCACCTATTCTGGTGATTTTTGCGACCAGCCTGCGCCAGCAAGTTCAAATTTTCTCTGAACCACTGAACTTCCTGTTCACACCCACGCTGGAAAACTACCGCGCCGTGATTCAGGAAGACAAGCTGGACCGCTACCTGATCAACAGCCTGTTGGTGGGCGTGGTATCCACCATCATCACACTGGTGGTGGGCTGCATGGCGGCTTATGGGCTGGCGCGTTTTCGCTTCACAGGCCGCACCACCATCGCCTACACCACCTTGTTGCTACGAACGGTGCCACTGGCCGTGATGGCAATACCGGTGTTTTTGATCTGGAGCGAATGGCGATTGACCAACAGCCTGTGGGGGCTGATTTTGTTGTACGTGGCCGTTAACCTGCCCTTCACCATCTGGCTGCTATACGGCTTTGTCTTGCAGGTGCCGGTTGAGCTGGAGGAGGCCGCCGCGATTGACGGCTGTGGCCCGCTGCGGGTGTTCACCAAAGTGCTGCTGCCCTTGATGGCACCGGGCCTGGCAGCGGCATCCATCTTCACCTTTCGCATCGCCTGGAATGAGTTCATTTTGGCGCTGGTACTCACTGATCGGCAAACGCGCACCTTACCCGTGGCCGCTTCGCTGTTTATCACCGACATGGGCGTGGACTGGGGCAAAGTCATGGCCATGGGCAGCCTGATCGCGATACCGCCTCTGATTTTTACGTTTGTAGCGGCGCGGCAGATCATCACGGGGTTGACTGCCGGGGCCGTGAAGGGGTGATTGCTGCGACGGCAAGCGCCGCATCTACTATCTAGTCTGCGTAGCCCGGCAGCTCCCGGTCCAACACCCGCATCATCGCGTCAAAGAACAGGCGCTCGCGCTCCTCACGCGGGTGGCTATCGTGCGGGTTGGGCGCCTGCACACGGGCAACCACCTCGTTGCTGAGCACGGCGAGTTGCTGGCCGGTGCCGGTGGCAGCTGCCATGGCGATCAGCTGCATGCGGCAGACGCGCTCCAGCCGGTAAATGCGCCGGTAGGCCTGCGCCACCGTGTCGCCCACCGCCAGCACGCCATGGTTCTTCATGAAGATGTAGTAGTTTTTGCCCAGCACATCGGCCAAGCGTTCGCCTTCATGCAATGTGTCGGCCAGACCCGTGTAGGTGTTGTCGTAGGCGATGTGGCCGTCCAGAAATGCCGAGGTCTGCGTGGTGGGGTGCAGCCGGTTGTCTTGCAGCATGTTGAGCGCTGTGGCCCAGGTCTGGTGGGTGTGCAGCACCACCCTGGCACCCGTGATGCGGTGGATTGGCGCATGGATGCAGCGTGCCGACAGTTCCACCGGGCCTGAACCTGCCAGCGTCTCACCGGCCTCGTTGAACACCATCATGTCGCTGGCTTTTGCTTCGGACCAATGGATGCCAAACGGCAATATCAAAAACCGGTCGTCATGGCCTGGCAGCGTGACAGTGAAATGGTTGTCAATGCCTTCTTCCAGCTCATGCAGGGCCGCCAGGCGGTGGGCCGCGGCCAGATGGATTTTGGCTTGTGCCACTGGATCTATTGCGCGGGACGCGTTGAGTGGATGAACAGACATAGCAAACCTCCTGAAGTAAAAATGGCCTATTTGAAAATAACGGTCTTGTGGCCGTTGATCAGCACACGGTGCTCGCTGTGCCACTTCACAGCCCGCGCCAAAACCTGGCTCTCTGTGTCACGGCCCATCGCCGTGAGGTCCTCAACGGTCTTGCTGTGATCGGCGCGCGCCACGTCCTGCTCGATGATGGGGCCTTCGTCCAGATCCGCTGTCACGTAATGTGCCGTGGCACCAATCAGCTTCACACCCCGGTCGTGCGCCTGGTAATAGGGCTTAGCACCTTTGAAACTGGGCAAAAAAGAATGGTGGATATTGATAGCGCGGCCCGAGAGCTTGCGGCACATGTTGTCGCTCAATATTTGCATATAGCGCGCCAGAACCACCAGCTCGGCACCTTCGGACTCGATGATCTCAAGCTGCGTGGCTTCCACCTGTGCCTTGTTGGCTGCCGTCACCGGGAGGTGATGAAACGGGACGTTGTAGCTGGCAGCCAGCTGATAAAACTCGCGGTGATTTGAGACGATGGCGCGGATGTCTACCGGTAGCAGTCCACTCTTCCATCGAAACAGCAAATCGTTCAGGCAGTGGCCTTCCTTGCTCACCAGCAACACCGTGCGCATGGGTTGTGCGGTGGCATGCAGGCGCCATTGCATCTGATACGGCCTGGCGAAAAACTCCAGTTGCGCGCGAAGGTCTTCATGGGTGAGCTGATGGGCCGCAAACTGCACGCGCATGAAAAAAAGACCGGTGCTGGGGTCGTTGTACTGTGCCGCTTCTTCAATATTGCCACCGCGCTCCAGCAAAAAGCCGGAAACCGCGTGGACTAGGCCCAGACGGTCCGGGCAAGACAGGGTCACTACATAGGCTGGTTTCATCGTGCGTGAATTGTCGCAGGCCTCATGGCACTGTGGTACGTTGGCAATGGCCGTCATTCATTAAAGTGGCATCATTGAGGTTTGTACGCTCAAGCCCGTCAGGAGATTCGCAATGGCAAAAATGGACTTCAACATGGACAACCACTGGTTGCCTTTCACCCCCAATCGTAGCTTCAAGCTTGATCCGCGCGTGTTTGTGGCGGCCAGTGGCATGCACTTCACCACGCATGATGGCAAGCAGGTCATTGACGGTATCTCCAGCCTGTGGTGCGTGACCGCCGGGCACAACCGAAAGCCCATCAATGAGGCGATCAAAAAACAGCTGGATACGCTGGACTATGCCACCGCCTTCCAGGCAAGCAACAACCGCGCCTTTGAAGCGGCGGAAATGATTGCCGCCTTGGCACCGGGTGACCTCAACAGGGTGCTGTTTTGCAACTCGGGCTCAGAAGCCGCAGACACCTCCATGAAGGTTGCGCTGGCTTACCACCGCGCTCGCGGCGAGGGGCATCGCAATGTGTTCATTGGCCGTGAACGCGGCTACCACGGCGTGGGTTTTGGCGGCATGAGCGTGGGCGGTATTCCAGCCAACCGCAAGATGTTTGGCACAGCTCTGCTGCCGCGTGTGGATCACTTGCGGTTCATCCATGACCCGCTGCACGCTGAACATGCCGGCCATGCCTACATTCACGGCGAGGAGCCAGTGTGGACGGAAGACCTGCTGCTGGAGCTGGAAAACCGCATCCTGCCATTGCATGACCCCAGCAACGTCGCCGCCGTCATCGTTGAACCCGTGGCGGGTAGTGCCGGCTGGTATCTGCCGCCCAAGGGTTACCTGAAGCGGCTGCGCGAGATCTGCGACAAGCACGGCATTTTGCTGATTTTTGACGAGGTCATCACCGGCTTTGGCCGCCTTGGCACCAATTTCGCGGCGGACTACTACGGTGTGGTGCCCGACATGCTGAATTTCGCCAAAGGCGTGACCAATGGTGTGATCCCGCTAGGCGGTGTGATCTGCCGCGATTACCTGTACAACACCATGATGGCGGCCAACGACAAGAACCCTGAGCACGTCATTGAGTTCTTCCATGGATACACCTACTCCGGCCATCCGGTAGCTTGTGCGGCTGCCGTGGCGACGCTCAATCTGTTTCGGGAAGAAAACCTGTTTGAGCGGGCGGGGGACATGGGCAAGGTTTTGGGTGACGCCATGCACAGCGCCCTCAAGGGCCTGCCCAACGTGATCGGCATTCGAACACTGGGGCTCGCCGGTGCTGTCGAGCTGACAGGCATCGCGGGCCTGCCGGGCAAGCGCGCTTACGATATTTTTCTGGAGTGCTTCCACAAGGGGGCACTGATACGACCGGCCGGCGAAACGCTGGTGCTCGCCCCCGCCTTTATCGTTGACAAATCACATATTGACCAATTGGTAGGCACGCTGGCAGACGCGATCAAAAAGCACGCCTGATCGCCGGGTGGGAGCGCCAGGGGTGCTCTCACCCTAAACCCCTCTCTTCTAGTCGGATATTGTTGACCCGCACCTAAGTTGGCTCAATAATAGATCATTAGTGAATCATTGTTTCATTAGTAAAACATAAAGACTCACCGATTCGTCCACCAACTTTGCTCAAAGGCCCCCATGAGTGATTCGACAGAGGATAAAAGCGCAGACTGGCACGAGGTGGCAGTTCGCGACCAGCTTGACCCTGACTTCCCGATAGGTGTTGAGGTCAACGGCCAGCGGGTGGGCGTGTTCTTGCTGGGCGACTCGGTTCACGCCGTCGAAGATGTGTGCCCGCATGCGTTCGCGCTGCTGTCTCAGGGGTTTCAGGAAGACGGCATCATTGAATGCCCCCTGCACGCCGCCCGCTTCGAGATTGCCACCGGCAAGTGCCTGACCGAGATCGGGCAGCGAGATATCAAGTGCTATCCAACCAAGGTTGAAGCCGGTCGGGTTCTGATCCAGATTCCCGTCGTGATTGAAAAAGCATGAGCACCCACGCAGATAAGGTGCAATTTTCCGACGGGCCGCCCCAAGGAAAATTCGCCCCCTCGGGGGGCAACGCAGTACGCGAAGCGACAAGCGTGGGGGCAATAACCCAGCCCGCGATAGAGTTCATAGGTGTGGAGAAGCGTTTCCCGCCACGCGGTGACACGGGGGAAGTGCTGGCGGCACGCGACGTTAATTTTGCTGTGGCACCGGGTGAAGTGGTGTCCATCATTGGCCCGTCTGGCTGCGGCAAGAGCACACTGCTGAACATGGGCTCAGGCCTGGCCAAGGCCAGCGCCGGCGTCGTCAAGGTCGCGGGAGAGGTGGTGCAGGGCCCCAACTCGCACGTGTCCTTCATGTTGCAAAAAGACCTCTTGATGCCCTGGCGCACCATTGCCGAAAACATTGAGTTTGGCCTGGAGCTCCGGGGTGTGAAACCGGCTGAGCGCGCGGCAGTCTCGTCAAAACTTTTGAAGCAATGCCACCTGGCCGGTTTCGGTGGCCACTATCCGCATCAACTGTCAGGTGGCATGCGTCAGCGGGCGGCATTGGCGCGTACGCTGGCGGTGGACCCGATGGTGCTGTTGATGGACGAGCCTTTCTCCGCGCTGGATGCCCAGACCAAGATGATCCTGCAACAAGACCTGGCTCAAACCGTGGCCGCTGAAGGCAAGACCGTCTTGCTGATCACCCATGATCTGGCTGAAGCGGTGGCGCTGTCAGACCGCATTCTGGTGATGAGTGAGCGCCCCGGCACCATCGTCGAAGAAATCAAGGTGGACATGCCTGACCGCAACAATCCGATGGTGCGCCGCACGCGCGACGAAGTCGGCTCGTATGTGTCTCGCCTGATGGCACTGTTGAAGCTCGACGCCAACACAGAAGTCCACTGACTAGCCCTGAACCTGATTAGAACCCCGGCCCATCCACCTGATCTGTAATCGGAGAAAACCATGTCTCACCCCGCCCTGCTGAAAGCCACCCGTCGTGCATGCGTCGTCCTGCTCGCGACAGTCTCCTTTGTGTTGCCCGCAGCCGCACAGGCACCCCTTCAAAAGGTCACTTACCTGCTCCCGGCACCGGGCACACTGCCAGCCTTTGGCCCCTGGATGCTGGCGCAAGCCAAAGGCTATTACGCCGCCGAAGGTCTGGAGGTTGAGTTTGTGGCCGGTCGTGGTGGCGTTGACGTGGCCAAGCAGCTGGGTGCGGGCAATGCTGTGATCGGCGGCGCGATTGGAGACACGCCCATCATCGCGAGGTCGCAAGGCATTCCCGTAAAAGCCGTGGCGGTGTTGGGCAGTGGCTCACTCACGCAACTGGTCAGCCACAAAGACGAAAAAATTGAGAGCCCGCGTGAGCTCAAGGGCAAGACAGTGACGGTGATCTCATACACCGACACAACCTATTACGCGCTGCTGGGCATGCTCAGCAAAGTGGGCCTGACCAAGAATGACGTCAACATTCAGGCCGCTGGCCCGGCTGGCGTGTGGCAGCAGTTTGCCAGCAAAAAGGCAGTTGCCATGGCCGGTGTGCCCGACTGGACCGTCAGCGCCATGGACGCTGGTGCGCAGGTGGATATCCTGGCGGCCGATGTCTATTTCAAGAGCATGGCGCAAGCCATATTGGCGTCGGATGAAACCATCCAAAAGAACCCGCAGCTGATTCAAAAACTGGTGCGTGCCACGCTCAAGGGCATGAAAGACATCATGGCTGACCCCAAAGCCGCCACCGTGGTCTATGTCAAGCATGTGCCGGTGCACAAGGGCAAGGAAGCCTCGATCCAAAAGACGTTTGAGCTGTACAACAAGAACGTCTACGCAGGCCAGAAAGTGCCAGGTTATATCGATGAAAACCGCATGAATGAACTGCAGAAGTTTTATGTCAGCAATGGTGTTGTGACAAAAGAGGCTGTGGTGAAAGACCTGTACACCAACCAGTTCGTCACGGCCAAATAAGTCGCCTGCTATTCCGCAGCCCACGCTAACAGATACCCCAATATCCGCATCGAACTTCAGCAGGAACTTGCATGAACGCCAATAACGCCCGCCTTGTGACTGCCAGCTGGAGTCTGGGTCTGCTCGTGGTCGTACTACTGGCCTGGGAGTACGGCCCCGGCGCGATGGGTGTGCCCGACTTTGTCCTGCCCAACTTCAGCAAGGTGTGTGCAGAGGCGGTCCGCATCTGGAGCAGCGAGCGGCTTTTCTGGCACGCGGGCATCACCGCCATGGAGGTGGTGGTGGGTTTTGTGCTGGGGTCCATTCTGGGCGCCCTGATTGGTTACGCGCTGGGCTTGTCGCCGCGTGTTGAGGCTGTGTTGTCGCCGTACCTTCTGGCCTTGCAGATCGCGCCCAAAGTGGCCTTTGCCCCGCTGTTCGTGATGTGGCTGGGCTACACGGTTTACCCCAAAATCCTGGTGGCTGTGCTGATTGTGTTCTTCCCGGTTTTGATCAATGTGCTCTCAAGCATGCGTACGATGGACGTGGACATGATCAATCTGGCGCGTTCGTTCTCTGCCACACGCCTGCAGGTGTTTCGCAATGTCGAGTACCCCACCACCATGCCCGCCTTGTTTTCAGGCTTGCGCATTGCCAGCACACTCGCCGTCATTGGTGTGGTGGTTGGCGAGCTGGTGGGCGGCAATATGGGCCTGGGCTACCTTCTGGTCTTCTTTGAAGGCCAGGGCAACACCGCCGCCGTCTTTGTGGTGATTGGGGCGCTAACTGTGATTGGCATCGTCGCCTATTACGCCGTGGTCCTGGCCGAGCAGCGCGTCCTGCATTACCTGCCCAGCTCCGAGCGACGCGCAGCCTGACCCATTGAAAAGCAGACAGCCATGAACAACGCGGTCACTGACAACGCGGGCGCAGCGCCAGAAATCAACCTGCAGGACCGCAAAGTCCTGGTCACAGGTGCCGCACGTGGGCTGGGAGAATCATTTGCACGCGCCTTGGTGGCTGCCGGTGCGCAGGTCGCGCTGGCGGATGTGCTGCATGAACGCGGTCTCGCCTTGGCCACCGAACTGGGTGCGCAGGCGCATTACATTCCCATGGACCTGCTCGACGCCGCCGCCATCAGCGCGGGTGTGGCCGCAGCCGCGCAGGCCATGGGCGGCATCGACGGCCTGATCAACAACGCCGCCATCACCAACTCGGGTGGCAAGAACATGGACCAATTGACAGCCAACACCTGGGATCAGGTGATGGCTGTCAACGTGCGTGGCACCTGGCTGGTCACCGTGGCGGCCACGCCATTTCTGGCCGCTTCGGGCAATGGACGCGTCGTTAACCTGGCGTCTGACACCGCCATGTGGGGCGCCCCCCGACTGATGGCCTACGTCGCCAGCAAAGGCGCGGTCGTTGCCATGACTCGCAGCATGGCCCGTGAACTGGGTGCCCAGGGCATCACGGTCAACGCTATAGCGCCGGGTCTCACGCTGGTGGAGGCCACGCAGTATGTGCCCGAAGACCGGCATGCGTACTACCTGCAGGGGCGCGCCGTCCAGCGGCCGCAGGTGCCTGAAGACGTGAATGCCGCCGCCCTGTTTTTACTGACCCGCGCAAGCGGATTTATCACCGGACAACTGCTGCCTGTGAACGGCGGCTTTGTCATGAACTAGGAGAATTGCTGATGACCAATGCCGCAGTCGCCGCCAACGAGCCCGTGTTCAATGAACGCGGCCTGATGGACGCCCATATTCCCGCCGAAGCCGACATCCAGAAAAGCATGATGCAGGCCGCCGGTCAAAGCTTTGGCGACTGGCTTGAGGGCCGCGTCGCCCGATTTGCCACGCGCCGCTATGACTGGGACGCCCTGAAGTTTCAGGCCGACTTTGATCCACGCTATCGCCGCGCGCAAATGCGCTACATCGGCACGGGTGCCACCGGCGTGGCCTCCGACAACAACACCGTGCCGTCAGCCCACTTCACGTTCTCGACCATGGTGATTCCGGCAGGCGGCATAGGCCCTTCACACATTCACTATGACGTGGAAGAGGTGTTCTTCGTCATGCGCGGCAAGATGAAGATCGTCTGTGAAAAAGATGGCCAACGCTGGGAGGCTTTGCTCCACGAGCGCGATGTGATTTCGGTGCCGCCCGGTGTCTACCGCGAAGAGACCAACGTGGGCGACGAAGACGCGCTCATGTGCGTCATGCTGGGCACACCCATGCCCATCACGCCCACCTATCCGCCGGGCAGCGAGCTGTCAAAAATCAAACGTAATGCTATTAAATAAATAGCTAACTATTAAATGAATACGTGGGCCTGATGCCACTTTTCTCATAAATTTTGAGTAAAACCGGCTTTTTTGCCCTTTTCACCTCCCATGCCTACCCTGCGTCCAGATACCAAGCCACTCGCTGCACTTGCGGATCGCCTGCAGGGCTTTGTTCTGCATCGTGTGGTCACGCCGGTGGGCACGGTGGCGTATCGCGAGTCGGGTGCTGCCGTCAGCGCCGTCACCCACGTGCTGCTGCATGGCATTGGTTCCGCGTCGGCCAGTTGGCTCATGCAGCTCGAAGCGGCGGCAGGTGATGCGCAGGTCAGGCTGCTGGCGTGGGACGCGCCCGGTTATGGCGGCAGTGACGCACTGCCCATGGAAGTGCCGGTTGCGGCCGACTATGCCCAGCGCCTATGGGCCTGGCTGGATGCCGTCCAGGCATCGGGCACGCCAACATCATCTCCCATCACACTGGTAGGTCATTCACTCGGTTGCCTGATGGCGGCCAGTGCGGCCCGCCAGGCACCGCATCGTGTCAAAAACCTGGTGTTGTTGTCACCCGCGCAGGGTTACGCCCGGGCCACGGCGTCCGAGCGTGAGCAAAAGCTCAATGAGCGAATTGGCAACCTGGCGAAACTGGGGCCCGCAGGTATGGCGCAGCGCCGGGGTGCCGCCATGTTGTCGCCCGACGCAAGCCCGCAACAAGTGGCCTTTGTGCAAAGCACGATGGCCCAGATTCACCCTGCGGGTTACACCCAGGCGGTGCACCTGCTGGTCGGTGGTGATTTGCTGACCGATCTGTCGGCAGTGAGCTGCCCGGTGGCCGTTGCCAGCGGTAGTGCTGACACCGTCACGCCTCCAGCGGCCTGCAGGGCCGCCGCAGCGCACATCGGTGCGCCCTACACGTCCATTGCGGGCTCGGGTCACGCCTGTGCGGTCGAAGCACCTGATGAAGTGACTCAGCTGATCAGGCTTGCCCCTCAGGCCATTAATTCAGGTTTAGCCAAGGTTTAACCCAGGTGAATGAGGCAGTAACCCCATGAGCGAAGCCGACTCCAAAGACCGCTATACCGTCCCTGGCTTGCAGCGCGGCCTGCAATTGCTGGGGCAGTTCACGCGCGACGAGCCCGAGCTGAACGGTGCCGAGTTGACCCGTCGGTTGGATTTGCCACGTGCTTCGGTGTTTCGCCTGCTTCAAACACTCGAACTGATGGGGTTTATCGAGCGCGTCGGTGACAGCAGCAATTACAAACTGGGCATAGCCGTGTTGCGGCTGGGCTTTGAATACCTGGCCTCCATGGAGCTCACCGAGCACGGTCGGCCTGTGCTTGACACCCTGTGTACGGCGACCGGTCTGTCCGCCCACCTGGTGGTACGCGACCAGCGTGAGGTGGTTTTTGTGGCCAAAGCCGTTGGCAAGTCGTCGTTGTTCAACTCCATTCAGGTGGGGGCCCGGCTTCCGGCCCACGCGACCGTCCTGGGGCGCGTCTTGCTGGCAGATCTCTCGATGGCCGGCTTGAGTGAGTTGTATGCGGGCCAGACATTGCAGGCTTTCACTGCCCACACCCCCACCACGCTGGCCAAACTCAAACAGTTGATTGACGAGGACAAGGCGCGCGGTTTTGGCGTCAGTCAAGGCGGGTTCGAGAGTGGTATTTCCACCATTGCGGCCCCCGTTTTTGACGATCGCCATAGCGTGACCGCAGCAGTCAGCGTAACCGTTCCTGCCCAACAGGTTGATGCCAGCAGTCTGGCGGCCCTGGTGAGTCAGGTCAAGGCGGCGGCGTCCCGGTTGTCACAACGCATCAGTCATTTGCCCCCGGCGGTTGCCGGGTCACCCACCTCTTTGGAAAAGACATTCGCATGAGCCCAACTCCATCCCACGCGGGGACCCAAATTACGGTGGGTGAACTGGTCGCCCGGTTCCTCGAACAATGCGGCGTGAAATGCGCTTTCGGCGTGATATCGATCCACAACATGCCCATGCTGGATGCGTTTAACTCACGCAAAGCTGGCCCCAAAGGTATCCGCTTTGTGTCGGCCCGGGGTGAAGCGGGTGCGTGCAACATGGCCGATGCCTATGCGCGGGTCACCGGCACGCTAGGTGTGTGCGTCACCAGCACAGGCACCGGCGCAGGCAACGCGGCGGGGGCGCTGGTGGAGGCGTTGACAGCTGGCACGCCCATGCTGCATTTGACCGGACAGATTGAAGCCGAGTACCTGGACCGCGACCTGGGCTTCATCCATGAAGCCCCGGCCCAACTCACCATGTTGCAGGCCGTGAGCAAGGCCGCTTTTCGCATCCGCAACCCCGAGACAGCGCTGGCCACCTTGCGTGAGGCCGCACGCCTGGCCTTTACCGCGCCGTGTGGCCCGGTGAGTATTGAGATTCCGATTGACGTGCAAGCCGGTCTGCTGGCGGTTCCCGCTGATCTGGACGTGATTCCTGTGTCTCCCGTGATGGCATCCAGCGCGGCAGTCGATGCATTGGCCCAGCGTCTGCTCACCGCCAAACGCCCCTTGCTTTGGCTGGGTGGTGGCGCGCGTGGTGCACGCTCGGCTGTGGAGCGACTGGTCAAGATGGGTTGGGGCGTGGTGACGTCGGTGCAAGGCCGGGGGATCATTCCCGAAGACAACCCGGCGTCTCTGGGTTCGTTCAATTTGCAAAAACCTTCTGAAGATCTCTACCAGACTTGCGATGCCATGCTGGTGGTGGGTTCGCGCCTGCGCTCCAACGAGACGCTGCGCTACAAGCTCAAGCTGCCCAAGACGCTGTACCGCATTGACGCCAACCCGCTGGCGCACAACCGGGGCTACGCCAGCGAGTATTTTGTGCACGGCGACGCACTTGCCACGCTGAACGCGCTGGCGGACCGGCTTGAAGGCCGCATGGCGGTCGATGCAAACCTGGTGCAAGACGTGAAGGCTGCGCGCGATGCGGCGTCGCACATGGTGGATTCGGGCCTAGGCCCCTACCTCACGCTCAAAAATGAACTTGCTGCGCTGGTGGACAACAAATGCTGGTGGGTGCGTGACATCACGCTGTCCAACAGCATGTGGGGTAACCGTGCGCCGTTGCTGGACCACCCCCGCGCCGGTGTGCATGCGCTGGGTGGCGGCATTGGCCAGGGCCTGGCAATGGCGATTGGCACGGCCATTGCCGATACCGAGCATGCGCTGGGTCGCAAGACGATCGCGTTGATTGGTGACGGCGGGTTCATGCTCAACGTGGGTGAGCTGGCCTGTGCCGTGCAGGAAAAAGCCAACGTGGTGATGCTGGTCATGAATGACAGCCGATATGGTGTGATCCGCAATATTCAGGACGACATTTACGGGGGCCGTCATTGCTATGTGGACCTGCACACGCC
>JANPAZ010000307.1:0-12327 GCA_031430225.1 Rhodoferax sp.
CCCAGGCCGGGCACGCCCACTTTTTTGCCCACAAAATCCTGCGGTGTCTTGATGCCAGAACCCGCGCGCGCGGCCACGCCGAGTTCGGTGTAGGTCTTGGACAGCACGCCGCCCCCGGCCAGCACCACCTGGTCCAGCCCGCCGTCTACCGATTGCAGAAACACTGACGGTGTGGGCCCGCCAATTTGCAGGGAGCCTGATTGAATGGCCGCCGGAATGGTTGAGTTCAGCGGGATGAATTTCGGCTCGACCTCCAGGTTGCGCTTGGCGAAGTAGCCTTGGTCAACGGCCGCCAGCACCGACAGAAAATCACCCACGGCCGTGTAGCCGAAGGCAATCTTGGTGGTCTGGCTGTACGCCGGCTTGGCCAGCGCAGCGGTGACTGCGCCCAGGGTGGCGATCGCAGCGCGGCGTGTGACGGGCGTGGTGCAACCCGATTGATTGGGGCGAATTGATGTCATGGCTTGAGTCTCCTTGATGTGGAAGGCGGGGTGGAAAGCGGCTGGGAACGGGGCTTGGGTGCAGCGGGCAGCCCAGCCATCACGGCTCGAATGCCCCCAACGATGAAGGTTGCGAGTAGAGGGGCGGCCGCGGGATCACTTTGCGTGTTCTCCCCGCGCGAGAGTCGCCCGATGCGCGAATCGCTGATGTGGTGCAGCAGCGACCCCAGCGCAAACTGGTAAACCCAGGCGATCTGCCCCCGGGTAGCCAGCGGCAGCACGACATTCAGGGCGTCAATGAAGGCGTGGGCGAGCGGGTCAAAGTAGGCGCGCAACACCTGGTCAGTCTCGTCGGTGGCATGGTAGAGCTCACGTGCGACCAGCAGGGCGTAGTACTCGCCCTCATTGCTGCTGCGCAGACGCAGCACCGGCCCGATGAAAGCTTCGATGATGGCGGGCAAGGTACTGCTGTCGTCGGCATTGAGCTTGATGGAATGCAGGGCGTTGACGCGCTCTTCAATGGTGCTGTTCCAGTGCGCAAAGATGGCCTGGAACAGCGCCTGCTTGGGGCCGTAGTAATAGCCCACCAAAGCCAGCGGCACGGCCGCCTCTTCGGCGATCTGGCGAATCGACACAGCGTGATACCCGCGCTGTGCAAACAGCTTCTCTGCGGCCAGCAGGATGGCTTGCTTGCGGTCGGGCTTGACGGCAGGCCTGGCAGCTGGCTTGACGGGTTTGCGCACGCGGGTGTCCATGTCCGATATTGAACAACCGTACAAACAAATTGAACACCCGTACAAACCCTGAAGACGCGATGGCCACCAGGCCCGGCTATCCGCGCCACAATGGCGGAAAACAAGGAGACAAAAACATGAGCCTTCCCGACATTCACCGAGTAGTCACTGGCCACGATTCAACGGGCAAGGCCGTTGTGGTGCTCAATGGTCCGCTGCCCAACGTGGTGGAATTGACCGCTGTACCTGGCACGGTTTTTCACGAGATCTGGAGCACCGGCGCGACACCTGCGCGGGTCGACAACGGTGCAGACCCGACACCCGGCCCGCTCAAGCTGCCGCCGCCCCAGCGGGGGACACGCATCCGTTTTGTGGACATACCCCCCGAGACGGCCGAGCTCATGTCACAGGGCCATGCCCGCATGAAAGATGCCTTTGCCGAGATTGGCGATGCTGAAGCCTCCACGGCCAAAGCACACTCGCCGCATCCGCTGATGCACCGCACGCAAACCGTGGACTACGGCGTTGTCATTGAAGGTGAGCTGACGCTGGTTCTTGACGATACAGAGGTCGCGCTCAAACCGGGCAGCGTCGTCGTCCAGCGCGGCACCAACCACGCCTGGGCAAACCGCTCGGGCAAACCATGCCGCATGCTGTTTGTGCTGATCGATGGTGAGTACGATGCCGCCATCGCTGCTGCGATCAAATAACGACTGACGGGCAAGACCAGCATGACTACTGTGACGCCACCCTACATCCCCCAGATCAGGCTTTACCAGCAGTGGCTTGCGCGTGAGCGCGGCCTGCAGTTTGAATCCTACGATGCGCTGTGGCGCTGGTCGGTTGATGAGCTTGACGCTTTTTGGCAAAGCATCTGGGATTACTTCGACATGCAATCACCCACGCCGCACACAGCGGTGCTGGTGGAGCCGCAGGAACCAGACGGAACGCGGTCCATGATCAAGGCGCGCTGGTTTCCCGGTGCGCAGGTCAACTACGTGCAGCAAATCTTCAGGCATGTCGAGGCTGCGCACGCGGGCGGCTTCATGGCCATCATCAGCCACAACGAGAAGAGCCTGGGCAAAGCGCCTGCGCGTGAAATCAGCTGGCCCATGTTGCGCCAGCAGGTGGCCTCGCTCGCGCTGCACCTGCGTGCACAGGGTGTGCAACCGGGTGACCGCGTGGCGGCATACATGCCCAACATTCCCGAAGCCATCGTCGCATTTCTGGCCACCGCCAGCATTGGTGGGGTGTGGAGCATTTGCGCGCCCGATATGGGTACCAACGCCGTGCTGGACCGCTTCAAACAGATCGAACCCAAAGTGCTGTTTGTTGTGGATGGCGTGACCTATGGCGGGCGCGACATGGACCGCCGCGATGTGGTGGCTGAGCTGTGCGCCGCCTTGCCCACGGTGACGCACCTGGTCATGCATGACAACCTGGGGTTGGCGTTTGATGCTACTAAAATAGTAGCAAACTATGCAATGCATACGTGGGCCATCGGCCAAATTAACCACTTAACGCAAGCGTTTGAGCCCGTGTGGCTGCCATTCGACCACCCGCTGTGGATCGTCTACTCCAGCGGCACCACCGGTCTGCCCAAACCCATCGTGCATGGCCACGGGGGCATCACCATCGTGGCGCGCGCGCTCATTACCGGGCAGGACGACATTGGTTGCAGTTACGAGGCCAATTCGCTGGGCGAACGCTTCCACTGGTACAGCTCCACCGGCTGGGTGATGTGGAACTGCCAGGTCAACGGCTTGCTGGGTGGCACCACCTGCTGCATCTTTGACGGCAACCCCGGTGGCCGCACGGTGGATGAATCGGGCAACAAGCTCGCCCCCGACTGGACCACGCTGTGGCGCTTTGCCGCCGAACTGGGTGTGACCTTTTTTGGCGCAGGCGCTGCCTTTTTTGCCAACTGCATGAAGGCCGGGCTGGACTTGTCGCAACTGCCCGGCCTGGGCAGCGTGCGCGCATTGGGCACCACGGGCTCGCCCTTGAGCGATGACGCGCAAAACTGGGGCACAACGCAATTTCAAAAAATTGCCACTTTGCACCGCGACGGCTCGAACGCCGACGGGCCGCCCCAAGGCGTGAGGGCCCCCTCGGGGGGCAGAGAGCCACACGAAGTGGGCGAACGTGGGGGCGACATCTGGTGGTGCAACATGTCGGGTGGCACCGACTTCGCCGGGGCATTTATCGGGAGTCATCGTGAGCTGCCGCAGATCCCCGGCGAGATGCAATGCCGTCTGCTGGGTTGTGCAGTGGAATCCTGGAGCGAACAGGGCGAGCCCGTCATCGGTGAAGTGGGCGAACTGGTGTGCACCCGGCCCATTCCCAGCATGCCGCTTTACTTTTGGGGCGATGACGGCAACAAGCGTTACCTGTCGAGCTACTTTGACATGTACCCCAGCAAGGCTGGCAAGCCCGCCCCCTGGCGGCATGGCGACTGGCTCAAGGTGAACGACCACGGCGGCTGCATCATCTATGGCCGTAGCGACGCCACCATCAACCGTCACGGCTTGCGCATGGGCACCAGTGAGCTGTACAGCGCGGTTGAGTCTTTGCCCGAGGTGCTGGACTCCATGGTGGTTGATCTGGAGTACCTGGGGCGCGAAAGCTATATGCCGCTGTTTGTAGTGCTGCGTGATGGCCTGGTACTGGACGATGCGATGCGCGGCAAACTCAACGGCGCGATCCGCACCGCGTTGTCGCCACGCTTTCTGCCCAACGACATCTTGCACGTGGCCGAGATCCCGCGCACGCTGTCAGGCAAGAAACAGGAGCTGCCCATCAAGAAGCTGATGCTGGGCCAGCCGATCGAGAAGGTCATCAACAAGGAGGCCATGGCCAATCCGGGGTGTCTGGATTGGTATGTGGCGTTTGCGCTGAGGCATTTGGCGAAGAATGGGTGACACTACGGAAAGACACGGCCGATTCAACCCCAAAGCATCCCTATGACACAACAGACTTCAGTGCTCCACATTCGTGTGGATGAGGACATCAAAGAGCAGGCCACTGCGGTGCTGACTGCTGTGGGCTTGTCTGTGTCAGATGCGGTGGGCCTGTTTTTGCGCCGTGTGGTCGTAGACCGGACTTTTCCGCTTGAACTCAAGGTGCCCAACGCTGAGACACGTGCGGCGATGGAAGAGTCGCGCGCAATGATGGCAAAGCGTCGGGCCTGTTAGCTTTTGAACGACCGCGCTGCGACCGGGCAATGCGCTGCGGTTTTGAAGTGAAAGCACACGCGAGGTCGAAAAATCGGTCAAGCTTTCGCTTGGCGATTTTTTGAGATGTGCCGGCGCAGCTACCGCGCGCTTTTCACTTCAAAGCCCGGTCCCATTGCCCAATCACCACGCTTGGTTTTCAGTGTTTGCGGTGGATGAAAAAAGCGAGATGAAGCGCTAGACGCAATGCTACTGATCAGCTCGTGCAGAGCAGTAGGAGGCAGTTGTTGCAGTCTGAAACGGGCGTTAAACGTTAGCGGTATGCCGCCGAAAGGTCGGCCATAACCAACCAGTTAAACCGTGAACATAGGCTGTTCGTGATAAGGCAGCGACAAGCAAAATACGCCGCGCTTTTTAATGGGCACGGCTGGGCAGAAAACGAATCAAGCAACATTGGATGGCTACCCCTTATAGGCGTGCCGTGGCTACTTTATGAAATGGAAAACAATAGAGAGAGCAACGGCGAAAACAGAAATTCCGATTGCCAGCCAAGACCGGATTGCATTGGGACGTTGGAGCCTGCGTTCCAACTCATGCTGCCCAAGCAGACGGTGGCCTATACCGCGCTGGTCGTTCCAACCGGCAATGCATTCGCAAAGCTCCTCGTCGGTTTTCTTGCGAAGGTCGTAGGGGTCTCGTTTGTTGCTCATGTGGTGGAAAGGTCTAACGCAATGTACAGAGCAACGACAAGTGCTCGATAAGCTGGACTTTGCTTGATCCGCTGTTCATCAAATCCTCCTGAGAGTGGCTTGCAGCCTCACGCATACTGTTTTCGACTTTGTTAAATGGATATCGATATTCTGGCAAACCCGCCCGGTTCGCCACTTTCCGCTGGTAGCTCGCTGTTAAAGCGACCGCAGACCCAAAGTCAAAGCGATTGCCGCACAGACATACAGCGCGATGCCAACGCAAACCACAAAGTGGGACCGACGTTGCGCGCGCAGCAGGGCAATGACGCCTATCACAGACATCCTAGAAATCTGCGCGGCGAGGCCAAGTTCAACAGGTGATTTCATGGGGTTGCAAGGTTGACGGACTCTAAGGGGCTAACGCGGCCTTGAACACTTCGCGCAAGCGCAAATAGGCTTTTTCTCTGGCCTCCGGGTTCGGGCCAACGTGAACACCCTGACCTGGGTTCACGCCATTGGGCACATCCTTGCGAAGGCGCACCGTACCGACCGGATTGTCAAAATCATGGTAACTCTCGGCATACAGGTTGACTTCTGCACCAACGCTGGTACCCAACGCAACGCACGGGCCGGGTGGCGTCCAATCATCCTTCGCACCCAGCATCAGAAAAAGAGGTGTGTTGGGCTTGTAACCTGTCTTCAACGGCGCGGAGCAGCCTGGGTAAAAAGCGATCGCCACCGCGGCCTTGACCGGTTGGCCGCGTACGTCTGAGCGAGTGCCATCTGTGGCTGAAAGCACTGCGCTGCCCCCGTGCGACCAGCCAAGCAACGCAATGCGTTTTGGCTGTGCCCAAGGCTGCTCGCCAATCCAGGCCAGTGTTGCCAGCGCATCTGCGCGGCGCTGGGTTTGGTCTATCTTTCGCGTGCCAATTTTCTGCGTGCAGATCTCGGTTTCGCCACGTGGGGTCAGGCTGTCCGGAAAGACCACGGTGTAGCCTTCAGCAACCAGCAGTTCGGCCATAGCCTGATGTCTGGCATTTAGCTGGCCCTTTCGATCCCCTGCTCTGGCATAGAGTCCGCCACAGCCGTGCAGAGCCACCACGGTGCCTCTGCCAACTTCGGTTGATGCGCCCGTCACTGGGTGGAAGACTTGCGCCTTTATCAATGTGCCATCCAGGCTGTTGAAGCTAACCTCCAGCGGATTTGCTGCCGATGCCGCAGTACACATGGTGACTGCCAGACCAGCGGCAAGCAACTTTGCAACAAATAAAAAACACTTCAATCTCATGGTCTCCAATGGCCTGTTTTTGACTAAGCGTCGTCCCGTCAAAGCGCCCAGGTCATCAGCAGCGACGGCCGCTGGCTGAAAGCCGCATACCACTGCGCCACCTTGGGGAAGCGCTCACGCCACAGCAGCTCGGCAAAGCGCAAATCCAGATACCACAGGGCGCAGGCTATCGACAGCGAGCCGATGTCCACCCGCCCTGCCAAACCTTGCAGGTTACCTTCCAGATACGCCAGCGCCGTCTCTGCTTTGTCGAGCTGCCCGACACGCCATTCTTTCCAGCGAATCGCCTCGGGCCGCGCCACATCTTCATAGCGGGCCAGTAGCGCGGCGTCCAGAACGCCATCGGCCAGCGACTGTAGCGTTAGTGCCTCCCAGCGGGCCTTGCCGGATTTGGGAAACAGTGCGCCGCCACCCAGGTCGTCCAGGTACTCGCAAATCACGCGGCTGTCATACAGGGCCTGGCCATCATCCGTGATCAGCGTGGGCACCTTGCCCAGCGGGTTCTTCGCAATGATGGTCTGGTCGCGTGTGACCGGGTGGGCGTTGGACGGCAGCAGGTCGATGCGGCTGGTCAGCCCAAGCTCGTGGGCGACGACCATGCATTTACGGACGTAAGGGGATGTGGGCGAGAAGAAAAGTTTCATGGTGTTCCTGGGGTGTTATTCGGGGGTCGTCGCGGATCGGTGCAGGCGGTTCAGTGTAATGGCGTGGCCTCGCCATCATCAATAATGGAGGCAATGAGTTCTCTTGCACAGCCACCTGTCGTATCGGCGATTTCACCCCCCCCTGACACCTCGTCTCAAGTTGTTGTCGATGGCAACATCGACGGCATCAGCCCCGCCCTGCTGGAGCAGGCCCGCGCGCGGCTCGAAGTGCTTTATGCCGAGGTGGCCAAGTCATGGCCAGGCTTCATCGCCCGTCCGGGCCAATACCAGATGATGCATGCGGCGCTGCTCACGTTTCTCAGCGCCAAAGCGCCAGAGGACGAAACCCGCCAGGGCAACAACTTGGCGCAACTGGAGGCCGGCACGGGCACAGGCAAGACTGTGGCTTATTGCCTGGCGGCCATCGTGGCGTCGGAGTTGCTGAAGAAAACGGTGATCGTCTCCACCGCGACGGTGGCGCTGCAAGAGCAGCTTTTCAACAAAGACCTGCCGCGTCTGGCCGCGATCATTCCGGAGCTCAAGTTCGACATTCTCAAGGGCCGCGGTCGTTATATTTGTGAAAGCCGCCTGGAAGGCGCCATTCACGATGACGAGCAGGACTCGCTGATCATGGATGAGTTGCAGGACGCGTTTCCGGATGTGCGCTGGCAGCCCAGCGGACTGTCGCGCGACCATGCAGAGGCCATGGTGTGGTTCAAGTTTGCCGCCAAAAAACTCCACTCAGGCTCTTGGGATGGTGACATCGACAGCCTGGACAAGCCGCCCGACCCCGAAGACTGGCGCCAGGTGCAGGCCAACGCCAACGCCTGCAATGGCGGCAAGTGTGAATACTTCAGAAGCTGCTCGTTTTTCAAGGCGCGGCGCCAGGCTGCCACGGCCACGCTGCAAGTGGCCAACCACGCCTTGATCCTGGCCACGTTGCAGACCGACAGCACCTTGATTGACCCCGGCAATACCTTGTTTGTGTTTGATGAGGCCCATCACCTGCCGCAAATTGCGGGCGACCAGTTCTCTTACCGCGCGCGGTTGGGTACCAGCGTGAAGCTGTTGACCAGTTTGCGCACGGTGGCCATGCGCCATAGCCGCAGTCTGCCAGCTTCCACGCGGCCGGACCCGGTGGCCTTTGCTCAGGTTGTCACCGAGTGCACGGACAAACTTGCGGTGCTTGAGGACTATTGGGCGCAGGCACAACTGGTGAATGCAGACAAGGCGGTGCACCGCTTCCAGCAAGGCCGCATTCCGTCTGAGCTGGTGATGGTGTGTGGCGAGCTTGCCATCGTGATCCATGCGCTTGTCGATGTCGTGTCTGGCGTGGCCACGGCGCTGATGGAGTCGGATGAATCCCTGTCACCTTCCGAGCGCGACGAGCGAACCCGTGCCGGTGTGGAACTGGGTGTGTATCGCGCGCGGCTGGACACGCTGGAGAAACTGTTTCGCGCCTGGGCCACCCACGACAAGGTGCCGTGGGCCAAGTGGATTGAGTACGCAGACAGTTCCACGCCCGATATATGGCTGTGCGCCAGCCCCATGACGGCGGCGCAATTGCTGTCACGCGGCTTGTGGAAAAGCGTGAGCGCGGCGGTTTGCACATCTGCCACCTTGACGGCCTGCGGCAGCTTTGACTTCTTTGACCGCCTGAGCGGTTTAAACCGGTTTCCCGAGCGGCGCGCGCTGGTGGTGGATTCACCGTTTGACTACGCCACGCAAGGCGAGCTGCGTATTGCGGCCATGAAGCACTCGCCCAAGAGCGCGGGGTTTTCGCAGGAGTTGTGCGAGTCACTGCCTGGCCTGCTGCGTGAGCATGCCCATGGGCAGCTGGTGTTGTTCACGTCAAGACGCCAAATGCAGGCCTGCCATGCGGCGTTGCCCAAAGACCTGCTTGATCAGGTGCAGATGCAGGGTGCCAGTTCACGCACCGAGTTGCTAAAGGAGCACGCACGGCGCGTCACAAGCGGCGCGCGCAGCATCATCTTTGGCTTGCAATCGTTTGGGGAAGGCATTGACCTGCCGGGGCAATTGTGCGAACACGTATTGATCGACAAGTTGCCGTTCACGCCACCCAACTCACCGGTGGAGGAGGCGTTGGCGGAATGGCTCAGTTCACAGGGGCGCGACCCGTTTAACGAAATATCGGTGCCACGCGCATCCATGAAACTGGCGCAGTGGGCCGGGCGCGGCGTGCGCACCGTGACCGACCGGGCCGTCATCACCGTGTGCGACACCCGCCTGGGATCAACGCGTTACGGCAAGGACATTCTGGCGGGGCTGCCACCGTTTCCGGTGGTACGGCCTTGAACCTGGTATCTCTTATTGCGAGGCAGCGCCCAGCTTCATCATTTCCTGCATGTCGTTTTGCATGACCATGCCCTTGGTCATTTTCATTTTTTTCCACATGCTGGCGTGGTAGTTGTTGTACTCGGTGCGCGAGATCATCCCGTCGCCATTCGCGTCCATCTGCTTCATGGCGTCATTTCCGGCGCTCTTGCGGGCCTCAACGTTCTTCTCGGCAGCGGCTGCGGTCTTCGCGCTTGTCGGGGTGGCGCCACGCTCTGGAACGGCTGGCGTTGGCATGGCGGTACCGGTGCCAGCCTCTTTGCGTGCTTCAACCTTTGCTTCAGCATTGGCACCCGCTTTTGCGCTGATCGGTGATTTGCCCGGCTCAGTGATTGAGGTTGATGTTTGCGCGAATGAGGCGGCGCAGGCCAATGCCAGGGTCGTGGCGATTAAAACTTGTTTCATGGTCGAACTCCAATAGGTTTGGGCGAGATTGCCCACACGCCATTCTTGAAGAGTTCGACAAAATAACTTGTAGGAGAGGGCCGATTGGTGCTGTCAGTCGGGCACCTGACCTTTCTTGTCCGCGCCGCCAGGGTCGATCTATGGGGTCACTGTTGATGCTGGGTATTTCCGCCCAACCAGAAACTCCACCCCTTCGGGCCCATAGCGCTCAGTGTGGGGTTCCGCCAGAGGCAGGTTAAAGGTTTCTCCCACCTTGTAGTGATGCTGTGCACCGCCGAATGTCAGGGTCAGCTCGCCACGAAGGATAAGCGCCCTGACTTCCCACGCGTGGCTATGGGTGTCCACAAACCCATCAGGCTTCAGTGCCAGGGTGAGAACTTCCTGGAATCCCTCGCGGGTCAGCGTCTCGGAAAATTGTTCGCGGTTCATTTCTTTCTCCTCAAATCAGGTGGGCGCGAACATCGCTTCCATCTCTCGCCGCACTTTGTAGGCATCGGTGCTGGTATCCATCGCCACGTCGGCCCAGCTCAGGCTTTGGCCTTTTTTCACGGCGCGTACCACCTTGACCTGATGCGCCAGGCCCAAGGGCAAACCGCCCTTTTCCTTGTCGTGCAGGCCACCCATCTTCAATGACGTGTCGGAAGGCAGCAACTTGCCCCACACGGTGTAGCCCCCTTCACCATCCAGCATGTCGCCGGGTTTCTAATCCTTTTTGGCGGTGGCCACCACGTCGGCATTCCAGCAAGTGGCCACGCCGGTGGGCTCCCCACGTAACGCAACCGATGCCACTGACACACCCACCTCCAGCCCAATCAAATGCCAGCGTTTGTACAGCGTGAAATAACGCCCGCTGGGGTCGGTGTGGGCGTTGTATTCCTCAAAGCAGTTCTTGATGTAGTCGGTCGCGGCCTCCACGGTGACCCACACGCCCATGCGGATGTCGTAAGGGATCTTGCGGCCATTGGCTTCCAGGGATGAGATCACCTCCACCATGCCCTTGCGTTCCAGCACACCGCCCTCAGAAATGGGCCGTGTCACAAACGGAATGTCTTCCACGCTGGCGGGCGGATAGAGCAGGCCGTTGCTGGGCACGGTGAGGCCCGTTGCATTTGCGACTGCCGTGCTTTCAATCGACGGCTTGGAGCCATCCAGAAAGCTGTTGAACATCTTGGGGTTGAGCCCGCCGCGTGCTGCCTGCTCGGGGGTCAGGCCGTAGTTGCCCCACACGGTGTCAGGTGTTGACTCGCAAAAATGCGGCAACCACTTGTGGCCCCGGCCGGCGGCCACCACGGGGAAGCCGCAAGTGCGCGCCCAGTCCACGAGGTCGCAGATCAGCGCGGGCTGGTCACCAAACGCCAGTGAATACACCACGCCAGCTTGCGCCGCCTTGCGCGCCAGCAGTGGGCCGCAAAACGCGTCGGCCTCAACCGTCACGTTGACCACATGCTTGCCGTGGGCAAAAGCTTGCAGGCAGTGCGCTACCGCAGCCACCGGGTTGCCAGTGCACTCCACAATGATGTCGATCTGCGGGTGTGTGACCACGGCGTTCCAGTCGTCGGTGATCCAGGTTGCTCCTGTCTTTATAGCTGCTTGCGCTGATTCTGCCTGGGCTTGCTCTGGCTTCCACCCTACACGGGCGAGGTTGGCACGGGCTGCGTCCGGGGACAGATCGGCAATCGCCACCAGGTGCACGCCGGGTGTGCGCGGGATTTGCGCCAGGTACATGGAGCCGAATTTGCCGGCGCCGATGAGGCCGATGCGAACCGGCTTGTTGTCGGCCGCACGTTGCTGGAGTTTGGTGAAGAGATTCATGGAAATGTAGCCCCCACGCTTGCCATTGCATGTGCTGCGCTGCCCCCCGAGGGGTCCCTCGCGCCTTGGGACGGCCCGGCGCCGCTCACGCTGTCTCCACTTCAGACATCAGCGTTTCCATCGAAGTCTGTAGCGCCGTGGCGGGCACACCGTCTTTCCAGGGCAAGTCCACGGGGTAGTCTTTCAGCAGGCAGTCATCTGGCAGGCAGGTGATGGGGGTGAAGTCGCGGTGCGCAATGTACTCCGGGCGCTTGTGGCGGCGAATGTGGTTGCTGACAGCGCACAGGCTCAGGTAAACCGCTACGCGGTTGAAGGGGGACAGGTTGGAGCCGGAGGCATGGACCAGGCAGGAGTGAAACAGGATCATTGAGCCCGCCGGGCCCTTGGGGCTGACGATGCCGCCCTGTTTGCCGCCCGCGCGCTGCACCAGCTGGCGGATCAGATTGTTGTCCACCGTCCACAGCGGGTAGCTGGTCGTGGTGAGGTCGTGTTTGGCATCGACCACGCCCTTTTTATGGCTGCCGGGGATGAACATCAGCGGGCCGTTGTGTTCATTCACATCGTCCAGAAAAATCGCGATGTTCATGGCGCGCTCGGTGGGCATCATGTCGTCGTTGAGCCAGGTGCCGTAGTCCTGGTGCCACTGCCACACGTCGCCTTCAAACGCCATCTTGCCGTTGATCTTGAACTGGTGCATATAAAGCTGCTCACCCAGCAGGTCTTCCACCGGTTCGATCATGCGCGGGTGACGCGCCAGCCTGGCGAAGGGCTCGCTGTACATGTGGGC
>JANPAZ010000308.1:0-6245 GCA_031430225.1 Rhodoferax sp.
TCAGCCAGGCGTGCGGCTCCTGCAAAGCGGCCTCGTAGCCCTGAATGAACTGGCCGACGTGCAGGCCATCCATCAGCCCATGGTGCACTTCTACAGACAACGGCATCCACAGTCGATCACCCTCGGCATCTATGCGGCCAAATGCAATTTTGGGGATCGAGTCGAGCGCACCCCACTGCCGGGCATTGGAATAGCTGGTGAAATGCATCCAGGGCAGTGTCGTCATGTGGAGCGTCGCTGTCTCATCACTCTTGGGTTCAAAGCCCGCCCCGGGTTGACTGGCCTTCACAATGGCCGCGGCCCCTTGTGTTACGAACGTCGCGTAATCGCGATGGTGGGGCAGCGTTGCAAAGCCAAACGACTCATCGCTGCGCAAGACGGTGGTGCTGCCATTCACGACGTCATGCACCCGCACGCGGTCTCCTTCCAGCCGGTAGCGAAACGGTGCGATGTCGTTGGCCAAGCGAATGGCAATGAAATGGTAGGCCAGCGACATGCTGCCTAGGCCCATGGCTTTCACCGTAGATTTAAGTTGTGACACGTCCAGCCGCACGCAGATGTTGAAGGTCGGAATATCGAATCCTCGAAAAAATTCAAACGCGTCGCGTCGCGGCCAGGCGTCAAGGTCAAGATAGGTGTGTTTGGACGAGTGCATGGGTTCTTCGCTAAACGGTGCAAAATCGTGTGGGTGTCAATTTTCGGCCATCCCCGGCCACGTCTGAATCAGGATACATGCCATGACTGCCAGAGAAACCACATCGCCGATCACCTCCGCTTTCGGCGCACGAACAAACGCAATGGACGTCATAAAAGGCATTTCGCTTAAAGGGCGGACTGCGATCGTCACAGGCGGTGCATCTGGCCTGGGCTACGAGACCTCCCGTGCGCTGGCTTCCGCCGGTGCCACGCTCACGCTGGCCGTGCGCAATCTGGCGCAAGGCGCAGAGGCCGCGAAGGCCATGCGGGCCGAGTTTCCGCACGCTACGGTCGATGTGGCTCTACTGGACCTGGCTGATCTGGGTGTCGTCAAAAAATTCGCCACAGACTGGAACGCCCGGGGCCAGGGCCTGGACATCCTGATGAATAACGCCGCCATCATGGCGTGCCCGCTCACACGCACCGCGCAAGGCTGGGAGGCTCAGTTTGCGACCAACCACCTTGGCCACTTTGCCCTGACCACAGCCCTGCTGCGGTCGCTGTTGACTGCAGCCGGACGCACGGGTGATGCGCGGGTCGTGGCCTTGAGTTCAACCGGCCACAAAATTGCCGGCGTTGATCTGGCTGATATTCACTTCGAGCACCGCGACTACAACAAATGGAAAGCCTATGGCCAGGCCAAGAGCGCCAATGCGCAGATGGCGCTGGGGCTGCATTTGCGGTATTGCGCGCAGGGCATCACGGCCAACGCCGTGCATCCGGGCGGAATCATGACCGGGCTTCAAAAGTTTCTGCCACTCGAAGAAATGCGCGCCCTGGGCTGGCTGAAGGCAGACGACACGCCGCTCGATATTTTCAAAACCCCGGCACAAGGGGCGTCCACCAGCGTCTGGGCCGCCACCGCGCCACAGATCAAAGGGCACGGCGGTCTCTACCTGGAAGACTGCCAGCAAGGCCTGCCCGCAGACCCGACCAACCGGGTGTCCGGTTTTTCGCCCCACATTGCGGATGCCCAGGCAGCGCAAGACCTTTGGGATGTTTCTGTGCGTTTGCTCGACAGTGTGGCCTGAATCGGCAAACGCAAGGACCGGCTGCTAGAAGTCAATGGCCAGGGGTTGCGGAAGCTTGTCGTCCAGGTACAGGCTGTACTCTTCCCAAATGCCCTCGCCATAGTGCTGGTCGCACAGGGTTTCAATGTGGTCCAGCGTGATGAACAAGGTGCTGAACATCACATCATAGAAAAAGGGCTGGCTGGTGCCTGCCGCTTCGTCGCCCTCGAAGTGGTAGCCATGCACCCAGACACGGCGCCCTGCATATTTTTCTTCAAAGGCAGATTTGCGCTTCTGATACTCGGCTTCCTCGTACTCGTCATCGGTCATTTTATGCAGGTGGTAGGCATTGCCGTGCATGGGGTGTGCCGGATCAAGCTGCATATCGATAGTCTGCCATTCGGTGCTGATCTGATTGGCCACGTTGGCCAGTTGCCTGGGCGTAATGTCGCCCTCCCAATGCACGACGTCAATGCAGCGGGAAGTGCCAACATCGCCGTCCCAAATACTGGCGCTGTGCTTCATGGTTTTTGCGTTCATGCCGTCTACCTCTGGTTATTTTCAATGGTGTTCACATCGTTCGGGCTTGCCGTGGCCTTGCCATGAAGTCTAGCAACCCATCGGCGACTTCAAAAGTAATTCTTCGTCCGGGCTGCCACAATAGCTGCACACCAGACCTTGAACGCTCTTTGTGGAGGCTGATATGACTGAAACCCATTCGGGCGGCTGTGCCTGTGGCGCTGTTCGCTACCGTGTTCATGGCAAGCCCCTATTCACGACGGTGTGCCATTGCAGGTTTTGCCAGCGAAGACTGGCGAGCGCGTTTGCCGTCATTGCATCGTTTGATGAAAAATCAGTGGAAATCATCCAGGGCGAACTGGCTGAGTGCGAGCATCGTTCAGACGAAAGTGGACGCTGGCTGCGAATGAGTTTTTGCCCGCGCTGCGCAACCACCATCTCGCACACGGCAGAGGTTCGCCCGGGCCTGCGAAGTATTGCCGCAGGAACATTTGACGACTCCAACTGGTTTGCCATAGACCGGCATATCTGGACGCAATCCAAACAGCCCTGGGTCACCATTCCGCCTGGGGTAACCAGCTTTTTGCAGGGGGCTCCACTAGGTGCTGTGCCACGCTCAACCACCTGACTGGCGTCGAATCGAGCCGTGGCATAAGGTCCCAGGCGGAGTTGTACACATAAGTTTGGATAAAGCCTGTCATAGGCCCACGTATATATTTAATAGTTTGCTATATAAAATATAGCAAATTGCCCGCGTCAAGTTGCGTTTTGACGTTGGTACACATCGCCTGAAAACCTCAATCCTCAACCGCGATAGGGATATTTTGTTGACACTTCACTAATTGGTGAAGTAAACTCTTCACCAGTCAGTGAACATTAGTCAACTTAACCCTGAAAGATCGCTATGAGACCCAAGTACATCCTCTCCAAATTGCTAACTGGCGACGCCACCCCTGCTGCATTTGCTGCACCCTCTGGTGGAACCATTGCGCGTGCAGCGCTTGAGAAATCCACGCCAGGCCGTTCGGTCTCCATGGCGCGCGCGCAAGTCGAGCTTGCGCTGGCCTTGATAGTCTTTGTGATCGCGGCAACTGTGCCTTACAGCTGGCTGATCGCCCATTTCGCATACCCCGGCATATTGCAAGCCCCTGCCGTGGAGATACTGGCAAAGTTTCACGCCGGTGGAAGTCCGTTAGTCTTTGCTTGGCTGGTATTTGGTGTCAGCGCGCTGTTGTTTATTCCCGTGGCATTGGGTTTTGAACGCCTGTTTGCACTTGCAGGGCTCAAGCCCAACGGAAGTGCCCTCATGGGCACCGCGTCGGCTTTGTTGCAGGCCATTGGCCTGCTGCGCTGGGTTCTGGTGGTGCCGGCTCTGGCCAGCAGCTATGTGGCAGCAGACAGTGCATCGGCAACGCGTGAAGCCATCGCCGTGGTGTTTGACGCGGTACATCGTTATGGCGGAATGGTGTTGGGCGAGTTCCTGGGTCAATTGCTGTTGGCGGCCTGGACCGGTTTGGCAGGGCTGCAAATGATGCGTGCCAATTTGGTGCCACGTTGGCTGGCCGTGTTGGGTTGTCTGACCTTGCCTCTGTGGGTGCTTGGGCAATCCAAATTGCTCCATGGCGTTTTGCCAGCGATACCGCCATTTGATTTCATTCCGCTGGCATTTATGGCCTGGGAACTGTGGCTTGTTGCGATAGCCGTTGTACTGCTTGCTCGGGCATGGCGTGCTCAAGCGTAATGGTTGTTAAAGGACCCGAACCTGGCGGTCTCTCCAACGCGTCTGCGCAGTTGATTGGATAGACTCGGACAATGCCCAACACCACTGCGCCACCCAAGGTAAAAACGACTGCCAAAAAGCTTGCAACGCCACGCGCCAAACCCGCGTCCAAGCGGTTGCCACGCACGCAACGCCCGCATGACCCATCTGCTACCAAGAAACTGATTGCAGATGCGGCACTTCAGCTGTTATCGGAGCGTGGCTTCCCCGCGTTAGGCATCAATGCCATCGCCAGCGCTGCAGGCGTTGACAAACAACTGATTTATTACCATTTCGGAGGCCTTGGTGGTTTGCTTCGCCACATTGGCGCTGAACTCAATGTCTGGCTTGGAGTGACGCTACTGGCCGTGAAAGACGAGCCCTATGCACATGCTGCGAGCCGGCTCCTGAATGAATATGCCACTGCGTTGCGTACCAACACGCTGGTGCAGCGCCTGCTGGCATGGGAGCTGGTGGAGCCTTCAGCGATCCTGGCCGAACTTGAATTGGCGCGGTCTGCCGCCATGGGCAAGTGGCTCGTCGAGGTTCGCTCGGCAGCGCAGCCGCCGCCGGCGGGCGTCGATGCACCCGCTGTGAACGCCTTGTTGATGGCGGGCTTGCAATATTTGGCTTTGCGCGAAAAATCTGTCGGGCAATTCATGGGCGTGGACATTCACACCGCCGAAGGCGTCGCGCGCATCGCCAGAGCCGTTGAATTCATTGCCGGGAAAGTCTACGCGGTTCCCAAGCCAGTCAAGTCCGAGTCATGAATCACCCGGCTTTCAGCCATGGGTCTTCATCCTCGCCGCCAAACGCCTGCACCAGAAAGTCGATGAAGGCCCTGGTTTTTGCCGGTACATATTTGCGGCTGGGCATAGCGACATAAAGCGTCAAAATCTGGCCGCGCCAGTCGGGCAATACGCGCACGAGGCGTCCGTCACGCAGTGCCGACTCGGTCACGAAAGAAGGGAGCCCGGCAATGCCCAGCCCGGCAACAGCAGCGGCCAGCATCATGTCAATGTGTGCCACGGTCAATGCGGGTCTGGCAAGCGCAATCCGCACCGGGCCGGGGTCGCCGGGGTCAATGGCCCACGTGTCCGTAGGGCGGTGAAGCGGGGCTGCCGGGGTCTGCCGGTACAGTATCAAACCGTGCCGAACCGCAGCAACCGCAGGCAGAACGCCGTCAAATCGCGACAAGTCTCCCGGGTGTTGGGGATGGCCGTGAGATGCCAGATAGCCAGGCGAGGCGCACAGCATAAAGGTGGAAGTTGCCAGCTTGCGCACGACAAAGTCGCCCTCAAGCGCCTGCTGGCCAATCGACAAAATTGAAACATCGAAGTGTTCATCTGCCACCTCAACGGGACCGGGGGTGCTGAGTTCCAGTGAGATATTGGGGTGAAGGGCGCGAAAGCGTGACAAGTTGGGTGCAAGCTGATGCACGGCAAAAGCGGGTGGGCACAAGACCCGCAAAGTGCCCCGAATCTGAAGGGTGGATGAACCCGCAACCGCATCGGCTTCCTCAAGCTCTGCCAATATGTTGCGCGCTCGCTCCACGTAAGCCTCGCCAATGTCGGTCAATGCCAGCTTGCGGGTGGTCCGGTTCAGCAAGCGCACGCCCAAGTGTTCTTCAAGCTCTGCCACCGCTCGTGTCACGACGGCAGGCGCCATGTCCAGCACACGTGCGGCACCGGCGAAGCTTCCCTCGGAAATGACTTGTGTGAAAACACGAAGCGAGCGAAGTTGGTCCATGCGCCGATTGTTCCATTTCCGGCAAGAGTCTGTTTATGGCGAGCTACTTTGCGCCGACGTGGGCCACTTTTAAAGTCGCGGTCTCTGTTTCGCATCCGTTCATCAGCGGTGACTTGCGTTTAACTCCTTTCACTTTAGACCAAAGGCTTTTCATGAAAAAATTCTCCATCATCAGCGTGGTTTCAATTCTGCTTGCGGTATCCGGCATCGGTATCAGTTTCAGCCACGCACAGCCGGAGGCGCAAAGTAAGACTGACAGCCGGGCTGCGATGCTCGCCCAAATCAGTGAACTTCAACAGGTACCCGACCGAGCTGGCAGCTTGGTCTACGAGGGGACAGTCTTTGGTCTGAACAGAACGGGGACCGAGCCGCTGTTCAAGTACGAGCGTCGTGTTGCGCGCACTGCCAGCGGGCACGCCGCCTCGCACATGACGAGTGATCCAAGCGGGGCGGTGATCATTGTTGAGTCAGCCGAGGCTTCATCCGACTACGCGTTGCAGCGATTCGACGCC